>NZ_CP035311.1:2783126-3092363 GCF_004114795.1 Janthinobacterium sp. 17J80-10
ACTTCAGGATTTCGGCTGAATTGCCTTCTGGATCTTTTTCTGCCATCAGGTTAATCCACCCCATGACTTCATTGATGCTGGCCAGGCCGCTATACAAGGCGGCGCGGGCCACGCAATACACCTTCAGCTCTTCCATACCGCTCGCCGATTCCGCAAGGCCAGACTGTGCCAGGTCGTAAATCGAGTTTTCGACATCGTCAAGATCATTCGTCATAGCTATGCGCAATGCGCGCATGCTGGAGACGGCGTCGACTGCATTGGAAATATCCATTTTTGCCATGTTTATCCTCTTTTCTTGTCATTTCTTGCAATAAGGTAGGTCGTTGCCAAACGTAAATCCAGGCAAATCGGCTGCGAGAAAATCAAGGCCAGTTTCAGGCCGAAAACAGGAACAGAACATTGCGCACGACCGCATGAAAAAAGCAGCAGTAGCACGAATGTCAGCTTCAGTATGCGCTATAAATCACGCGTCGTGGTAATTCGTTTTTTCAGGACCCCTGTTCGATGCAACAAAGAGAGTAAACTGTCACCCTTATTTCTTTGCCTATACCGAATCGAGCCAATCCGTGAGTGACCCCATGTCTGATACCACCTTCCCCTTGTTTGCCGACCTGAATCTGAGCGAACCTTTAGTCAGGGTATTGAAGGAACTTGGCTACGAGACGCCATCGCCGATCCAGGCGGCGACGATTCCCATCCTGCTGGAAAATCGTGACGTGCTTGGCCAGGCCCAGACCGGCACCGGCAAAACCGCCGCCTTCGCCCTGCCGATCCTGTCGCGCATCGATCTGCGCCAGAACACGCCGCAAGCGCTGGTGCTTGCGCCGACCCGCGAACTGGCGATCCAGGTCGCGGAAGCCTTGCAGCGCTACGCCACGCATATCCCCGGATTTCATGTGCTGCCGATTTATGGCGGCCAGAGCTATGGCCCGCAACTCTCCGCCTTGCGCCGCGGTGTGCATGTCGTCGTCGGTACGCCTGGCCGCGTGATCGACCACCTGGAAAAAAACTCCCTGGACCTGTCGCACCTGAAAACCCTGGTGCTGGACGAAGCCGACGAAATGCTGCGCATGGGTTTCATCGACGATGTCGAGACTATCCTGCAAAAGACCCCGGCATCGCGCCAGACCGCCCTTTTTTCCGCCACCATGCCTTCGGTAATCAAACGCATTGCGCAAACCTACCTGCGCAATCCGGCGGAAGTGACGATTGCAGCCAAGACGGGTACCGCCGAGAATATCCGCCAGCGCTACTGGCTGGTCAGCGGCATGCACAAGCTCGATGCCCTGACCCGCATCCTCGAAGCCGAAGTTTTCGACGGCATGATCATCTTTGCGCGCACCAAGCTCGGCACCGAGGAGCTCGCCGGCAAACTGCAGGCGCGCGGCTTTTCGGCGGCAGCCATCAATGGCGATTTGGCGCAGCAGCAGCGCGAGCGCACCATCCAGCAACTCAAGGATGGCAAGATCGATATCCTGGTCGCCACCGACGTGGCCGCCCGCGGACTCGATGTCGAGCGCATCAGCCACGTCATCAATTACGATGTGCCGCACGACCCCGAAAGCTATACCCACCGCATTGGCCGTACCGGCCGCGCCGGCCGCAGCGGCGAAGCGATCCTGTTCATTACCCCGCGCGAGCGCAATTTGCTCAAGGCGATCGAGCGTGCGACCCGGCAACCGGTATCGGTACTGGAATTGCCGAGCATCCAGGCCGTCAACGATGTGCGCATCGCCCGCTTCAAGGACCAGATCAGCGAAACGCTGGCAAGCGAAGGTCTGGAAATTTTCCAGTCGCTGATCGAGGATTACGAGCGCGAAAACAATGTTCCCGTGCTTGAAATCGCGGCAGCGCTGGCAAAACTGGCGCGCGGCGATGTGCCGCTGCTGCTCGACAAGAATCGCCGCGAGCCGCAGGAAGAGCGCTCGGCACAATTTGAACGCCCAGCGCGACAGGAGCGGTTTGAGCGTCAGGATCGGTTTGAACGTCCTGATCGTCGCGAGCAATTCGAGCGCCCTGCCTTCCCGAAAAAGGAACGCATCCTGCGCGCTGCAGATCCCGGCATGCAGACCTACCGTCTTGCAGTGGGCTATGCCCACGGTGTCAAGCCGGGCAATATCGTCGGCGCCATTGCGAACGAAGCATCGCTGGATTCCAAGCATATCGGCCGCATCGAAATCTTTGACGATTACAGCGTGGTGGATTTGCCGGATGACCTGCCGCCGCAGATGCTCGAGCATCTGAAGACGGTCTGGGTCGCGGGCCAGCAATTGCACATCAGCCGCGACAGCGGCCAGGATGTCGCCGCCGCGCCTGCAGCTGCACCTGTTGCAGCCAAGCCGGTCGCACACGCGCCAACCGAAAAGCCCGCACGCAAGGAACGCCCAGCCCCGGCAGAAGCCACGGAGCGCGCGGCGGCGCCAAAGAAAGAACGCAGCGATCGCAAAGGCGACATGGGCATGGAGACCTACCGCATCGAGGTCGGCCATACGCACAGCGTCAAGCCTGCCAATATCGTTGGCGCCATTGCCAATGAAGCCGGCCTCGACGCCAAGTACATCGGCCGCATTGAGATATTCGATGACTACAGCGTGCTGGATCTGCCGGAAGGCATGCCCAAGGAAATCCTGGAACACCTCAAGACGGTGACAATCTCCGGCCATGCCCTGGGCATCAGCCCGACCGGCGGCCGCGCAGCCAATCCAGGAAAAATGCCGGACAAAAAAATCTCCCTCTCGACACCGAAAAAAGGCGGCGACCGCAGGGTCGAGCAAAAGAAATTCGCCGACAAGGGCTTTTCCAAGGCCGGGAACGCACCGCCAAAGCCGAAGGCACACCGCAAGGGGCCAAAGCCGACGTAACAGGCAAAGCCATCATGACGGCCCAAATCGGATTTATCAAACGTTTGGGGGCGCGCAAAGAAGCGCGCAATGGCCAGGTCATTTGCCCTGGAGTGGGCGAATGACCTGGATGGCGCACAAACGCCACAGGCCGGCAAGATCGGCTTCATGGTTATAAATGTTGCTCGTAGAATGCGTTCGGGATTACTCTGTTACGACCGCCAACATCCGCGAGGCAGTTCGTGCAGCGCATTCTGCTTATTCTCACCGAATTCCCGCCGCGCATAGGCGGCATGCAAACCCACGCGGCTTACCTTTCACGCCACCTTCACCAGCACGGCTACCGCATCGAAGTATTTACCCATCGCCTGTCCGATCCGCAGATGTCGCAGGAGACGGCAGACTATGATGCGGCGCAGCCTTTCCCGGTGCATCGCATTCTGGGACGCCTGTCATATCAGCATAATTTGCAATTGCTGTCGCAGCATATCCGGCGGTTTTCACCCGACCTGATTTACACGTCGACAGTGTATTACGGCATCCTGCAGCAGCGCGCCGGTATCCCGGTCGTATGCCGTTGTGTGGGTAACGATGTGCTGCGCCCATGGCTGGGTTATCCGTTTCAGTTCGGCAGCCGCCTGTTGAATAATCCGCACCTGGAAAAATTGCTGCATCGCTGGCTGGAAAGGCATACTTACCCTGACTGGGTCGAGCTGCTGTTTCGGCGGCAGCGCGAGCGGATAACGAAGGCAGCAGCACACGCGGCATCGCATATTTTTGCCAACAGCGCATTCACGGCTGGCTTGCTGCAAGCGATACAGGTGCCTCAGGAGCGGATTCAAATCCTGGTCGGCGGTGTCGATAGCCAGCGCTTTCACATGCCGGACGCATGCAAGATCAGCGCACGTCGGGCGCTCGGCTTGCCCGAGTCGGGCGTGCTGTTGATGACCGCATGCCGGCTAGTCGCCAAGAAAGGCGTCGACCTGCTGCTCGATGCATTGCCGGCTTTGCGCGCGACGCTTCCACTGGCGCACCTGGTCATCGTCGGCGATGGCAAATACCGCGCGCGCTTCGAGCAATACTGCGCGGCGCAGGGCATCGACAACGTCATCTTCACCGGTCGTGTGTCGCATGACATGATCCATCGCTACTACACGGCTTGCGACATGTTTCTCCTGGCCAGTCGCGAGAGCGTCAATGCAAGCACCGGCACGCGCGATGTGGAAACGATGGGGCGTGTATTGTGCGAAGCGAATGCCGCCGGCATTCCAGTCATCGCAAGCCGTTCAGGCGGCATACCAAGCGTAATCACCGATGGCGTCAACGGCTTGCTGTTCGAGGCCGAAAACCTCGAACAGTTAATCGACAGGATCAATTACCTGCACGGGCATCCACAGGCGCGAAGCGAGATGATCCGGCAGGGCCTGCTGCGTGCCCGCGATGAATTCGACTGGGCCAGCATCCTTCATGCGCATCGCCAGGCATTTCATAACAGCCACATCTTCCAGCATCGCCCAATCGGCTGACGAGCGAACTGCCCGGAGAAATCCGGCCGCGCAAAGCGAAACGCCCCACGCTCTTTCGAGGGTGGGGCGTTTCTAGGTAAATAGCCTGACGATGACCTACTTTCACACTGGTTGCAGCACTATCATCGGCGCGAAGTCGTTTCACGGTCCTGTTCGGGATGGGAAGGGGTGGTACCAACTTGCTATGGTCATCAGGCATAACTTGTAGTGTCGCTTGTGGTCCCCGTTACTTTGGGGATCGCAAACAACGCAATCTGGGAAGAAGCAATAGTTTAGGGTACAACTTAATTGGCGGTTGTGATTGCCAGAATCGATCATGGCATCCACAGCTTACTCATCAACTATAACATCAAGGTTATAGGGACAAGCCGCACGGGCAATTAGTACTGGTTAGCTTAATGCATTACTGCACTTCCACACCCAGCCTATCAACGTCCTGGTCTCGAACGACCCTTTAGGGGAGTTAAACTCCCGGGAAGTCTCATCTTAAGGCAAGTTTCCCGCTTAGATGCTTTCAGCGGTTATCTCTTCCGAACTTAGCTACCCGGCAATGCCACTGGCGTGACAACCGGTACACCAGAGGTTCGTCCACTCCGGTCCTCTCGTACTAGGAGCAGCCCCCTTCAAACTTCCAACGCCCACGGCAGATAGGGACCAAACTGTCTCACGACGTTTTAAACCCAGCTCACGTACCACTTTAAATGGCGAACAGCCATACCCTTGGGACCGGCTACAGCCCCAGGATGTGATGAGCCGACATCGAGGTGCCAAACTCCCCCGTCGATATGAACTCTTGGGAGGAATCAGCCTGTTATCCCCAGAGTACCTTTTATCCGTTGAGCGATGGCCCTTCCATACAGAACCACCGGATCACTATGTCCTACTTTCGTACCTGCTCGACTTGTCAGTCTCGCAGTTAAGCACGCTTATGCCATTGCACTATTAGCACGATGTCCGACCGTACCTAGCGTACCTTCGAACTCCTCCGTTACACTTTGGGAGGAGACCGCCCCAGTCAAACTGCCTACCATGCACTGTCCCCGACCCGGATAACGGGCCAAGGTTAGAACCTCAAACAAACCAGGGTGGTATTTCAAGGTTGGCTCCACGAGAGCTAGCGCCCCCGCTTCAAAGCCTCCCACCTATCCTACACAGATTGGTTCAAAGTCCAATGCAAAGCTACAGTAAAGGTTCATGGGGTCTTTCCGTCTAGCCGCGGGTAGATTGCATCATCACAAACATTTCAACTTCGCTGAGTCTCGGGAGGAGACAGTGTGGCCATCGTTACGCCATTCGTGCAGGTCGGAACTTACCCGACAAGGAATTTCGCTACCTTAGGACCGTTATAGTTACGGCCGCCGTTTACTGGGACTTCAATCAAGAGCTTGCACCCCATCATTTAATCTTCCAGCACCGGGCAGGCGTCACACCCTATACGTCCACTTTCGTGTTTGCAGAGTGCTGTGTTTTTATTAAACAGTCGCAGCCACCATTTTATTGCAACCCTTTCATCCTCCTGGCGCGGGCCAGTCAAACTACTAGGGCGTACCTTATCCCGAAGTTACGGTACCAATTTGCCGAGTTCCTTCTCCCGAGTTCTCTCAAGCGCCTTAGAATACTCATCTCGCCCACCTGTGTCGGTTTGCGGTACGGTCTCGTATGACTGAAGCTTAGAGGCTTTTCTTGGAACCACTTCCGATTGCTTCGCGGCACAAGGCCACTCGTCGCACACCCTTGAATTACGCCCCCGGATTTGCCTAAGGGCCTTCTCTGATGCACAAACCGACTATTCCAACAGTCGGACAACCTTCCGCGATCCGTCCCCCCATCGCATCATACGACGGTGCAGGAATATTAACCTGCTTCCCATCAGCTACGCATCTCTGCCTCGCCTTAGGGGCCGACTCACCCTGCTCCGATGAACGTTGAACAGGAAACCTTGGGCTTACGGCGTGGGAGCTTTTCACTCCCATTATCGCTACTCATGTCAGCATTCGCACTTCTGATACCTCCAGCATCCTTTACAAGACACCTTCGCAGGCTTACAGAACGCTCTCCTACCATATGCTTACGCATATCCGCAGCTTCGGTGACTGGCTTAGCCCCGTTACATCTTCCGCGCAGGACGACTCGATCAGTGAGCTATTACGCTTTCTTTAAAGGATGGCTGCTTCTAAGCCAACCTCCTGACTGTTTTAGCCTTCCCACTTCGTTTTCCACTTAGCCAATCTTTGGGACCTTAGCTGGCGGTCTGGGTTGTTTCCCTCTTGACGCCGGACGTTAGCACCCGACGTCTGTCTCCCTTGCTCGCACTCATCGGTATTCGGAGTTTGCAATGGTTTGGTAAGTCGCGATGACCCCCTAGCCATAACAGTGCTCTACCCCCGATGGTGATACAAGAGGCACTACCTAAATAGTTTTCGGAGAGAACCAGCTATTTCCAAGTTTGTTTAGCCTTTCACCCCTACCCACAGCTCATCCCCTAATTTTTCAACATTAGTGGGTTCGGACCTCCAGTACCTGTTACGGCACCTTCATCCTGGCCATGAGTAGATCACTTGGTTTCGGGTCTACACCCAGCGACTGTCGCCCTATTCGGACTCGATTTCTCTGCGCCTCCCCTATTCGGTTAAGCTCGCCACTGAATGTAAGTCGCTGACCCATTATACAAAAGGTACGCAGTCACGGAACAAGTCCGCTCCTACTGTTTGTATGCACACGGTTTCAGGATCTATTTCACTCCCCTCCCGGGGTTCTTTTCGCCTTTCCCTCACGGTACTGGTTCACTATCGGTCGATTACGAGTATTTAGCCTTGGAGGATGGTCCCCCCATGTTCAGACAGGATTTCACGTGTCCCGCCCTACTTGTCGCAAACTTAGTTCCACACTAATGATTTCGTGTAAGGGGCTATCACCCTCTATGGCCGCACTTTCCAGAGCGTTCCACTATCAAAAATGCTAAATCTTGCAGGCTCTTCCCATTTCGCTCGCCACTACTTTGGGAATCTCGGTTGATTTCTTTTCCTGTAGCTACTTAGATGTTTCAGTTCGCCACGTTCGCCTCCACACACCTATGTATTCAGTGTGGGATACCCTAAAAGGGTGGGTTTCCCCATTCGGAAATCTGCGGATCAAAGCTCGTTTGCTAGCTCCCCGCAGCTTATCGCAAGCTACTACGTCCTTCATCGCCTGTAATCGCCAAGGCATCCACCATGTGCACTTATTCACTTGTCCCTATAACGTTGACCTCTCTTCCGAGAGACGCTATAGAGTTATTCTGAGTATGTCGCGTTTGCCGTAATCCAGTCATTCTCGCTTTTTATGGCCAGAACACTTTCATACTTGATGATTGATACAATCACAACCCACCAGCACTCATTCATACTTGCGTACAAACTTGTACTGATAAATTTCTTTACTATTACTTCTTCCAGATTGTTAAAGAACAAAACAGCCAATGGTCTCTTAAAAACCAAACCATAGTCCCATCGCTACTTGCACGACTGACTGTGGTTTGACCTTTGAAACTGGTGGAGGTTGACGGGATCGAACCGACGACCCCCTGCTTGCAAAGCAGGTGCTCTCCCAGCTGAGCTAAACCCCCGTAATCCTGGTGGGTCTGGTTGGGCTCGAACCAACGACCCCCGCGTTATCAACACGGTGCTCTAACCAGCTGAGCTACAGACCCGCTTGATCAGACCTCAATCGCATCAACTTCGGATGCACTGTTTTCTGTTCTCTTTAAATAACAGACCGATAAGTGTGGACACTTGACTTGCGTGCAAACTCTAGAAAGGAGGTGATCCAGCCGCACCTTCCGATACGGCTACCTTGTTACGACTTCACCCCAGTCACGAACCCTGCCGTGGTAATCGCCCTCCTTGCGGTTAAGCTAACTACTTCTGGCAGAACCCGCTCCCATGGTGTGACGGGCGGTGTGTACAAGACCCGGGAACGTATTCACCGCGACATGCTGATCCGCGATTACTAGCGATTCCAACTTCATGGAGTCGAGTTGCAGACTCCAATCCGGACTACGATACACTTTCTGGGATTAGCTCCCCCTCGCGGGTTGGCGGCCCTCTGTATGTACCATTGTATGACGTGTGAAGCCCTACCCATAAGGGCCATGAGGACTTGACGTCATCCCCACCTTCCTCCGGTTTGTCACCGGCAGTCTCATTAGAGTGCCCTTTCGTAGCAACTAATGACAAGGGTTGCGCTCGTTGCGGGACTTAACCCAACATCTCACGACACGAGCTGACGACAGCCATGCAGCACCTGTGTTACGGTTCTCTTTCGAGCACCCCCGCCTCTCAGCAGGGTTCCGTACATGTCAAGGGTAGGTAAGGTTTTTCGCGTTGCATCGAATTAATCCACATCATCCACCGCTTGTGCGGGTCCCCGTCAATTCCTTTGAGTTTTAATCTTGCGACCGTACTCCCCAGGCGGTCAACTTCACGCGTTAGCTGCGTTACCAAGTCAATTAAGACCCGACAACTAGTTGACATCGTTTAGGGCGTGGACTACCAGGGTATCTAATCCTGTTTGCTCCCCACGCTTTCGTGCATGAGCGTCAGTGTTATCCCAGGGGGCTGCCTTCGCCATCGGTGTTCCTCCACATATCTACGCATTTCACTGCTACACGTGGAATTCTACCCCCCTCTGACACACTCTAGCCGTGCAGTCTTCATCGCAATTCCCAGGTTGAGCCCGGGGATTTCACGACAAACTTACACAACCGCCTGCGCACGCTTTACGCCCAGTAATTCCGATTAACGCTTGCACCCTACGTATTACCGCGGCTGCTGGCACGTAGTTAGCCGGTGCTTATTCTTCAGGTACCGTCATTAGCACAGGATATTAGCCCGCACCGTTTCTTCCCTGACAAAAGAGCTTTACAACCCGAAGGCCTTCTTCACTCACGCGGCATTGCTGGATCAGGCTTGCGCCCATTGTCCAAAATTCCCCACTGCTGCCTCCCGTAGGAGTCTGGACCGTGTCTCAGTTCCAGTGTGGCTGGTCGTCCTCTCAGACCAGCTACTGATCGTCGCCTTGGTAGGCTTTTACCCTACCAACTAGCTAATCAGATATCGGCCGCTCCACGAGCATGAGGTCTTGCGATCCCCCACTTTCATCCTTAGATCGTATGCGGTATTAGCGTAACTTTCGCTACGTTATCCCCCACTCCAGGGCACGTTCCGATATATTACTCACCCGTTCGCCACTCGCCACCAGGGTTGCCCCCGTGCTGCCGTTCGACTTGCATGTGTAAGGCATGCCGCCAGCGTTCAATCTGAGCCAGGATCAAACTCTTCAGTTTAATCTCTGTTACTTGCCATTTCTGGCAGATCCCGAAGGATCGTCGCTCACTCAAAATACTGACAGATTAAGTTCTTGCGAACTTACCTATTTTCTTTACTTGTGAGCACTTGATATTTTTTAAGTCATCTGCCAGGCGAACCCGGCAGTGCACTCCATCAAGCGCCCACACTTATCGGCTGTTAATTTTTAAAGAACTTGTTCTGCTCCGCCGTGTTATCAGCGTCGCTGCGAATCGTTGTGTTCGTCAGCAGCAGAGAGGCGAGATTATGAAGCGTTTCAATCTTTTCGTCAACTGCGTTTTTGAAGAATTTTTACACCCTTCAAAACCATCCTGCCTTGCCCCATCCAGACTTGCCGGACAAGGACCAGTCATCAAACCGCTCGCTCCGGCATGAATGCCAGAAAAATAACAAACCCAGCCAGAGGCACAGGTCGATTACTGTCGAGGGGATTTGCTGCCAGGGAGGACGCTACAACTGACGAACTTCCGCAATCAAACTTCTCTTCTTCTTCGCTGTTTCAACCCTCTTTCGAGAGATCGTTGCAACGAAGAAGCAGCATTATGGGGGCTTCTGAGGAAACCGTCTACCCCCTTTTCATTGCGCCGCCAAATAAAACCGATTCGCCCTCGCACAGAGTCATGAATCCTGGTTTTCAACAATACGACCATCCACCAGCGCAATGGTGCGGTCGCACACGGCCGATAGTCGCGGATCGTGTGTGACCACCAGCACCGCGCATCCATACTGGCGATTGAACTTGCGAAATAGTTCGAAGACACTTGCGGCGGTCCTGGTATCCAGGTTCCCTGTGGGCTCGTCTGCCAGCAACAGGGCCGGGCGCGTGACCAATGCCCGTGCGATTGCCACGCGTTGCTGCTGCCCGCCAGACAATTCGCCCGGCTTCTTGTCGGCAAACTGTTCCAGCCCGACTTCCGCGAGCAGGCTGCGTGCGCGTTCCCGAGCTTCGTCATCGGGCTTGCCGTGGGCCAGCATCAACGGCATGAGCACATTATCGATGGCGCTGAATGCCTGGATCAGGTGGTGAAACTGGAAGACAAATCCAATGCGGCTGCCGCGCAGTGCAGTGCGCGTAGCGTCATCCATGGTCCGGGTGGCCTGACCCAGCAGGTACAGTTCGCCCGATGTGGGTTGATCGAGCAGGCCAAGCAGGTTCAACAGTGTGCTTTTTCCCGATCCCGAAGGCCCGACCAGGGCAGCGAAATCCTGGTGGCCGACCGTCAGGCTGATGCCATGCAAGACTTCCGTTTCAGTGGGCTGGCCGATGTTATAGGACTTGCGTAATTGCTCCAGGCGCAGGACCGCCTCGGCGGGAGCTGCCATCGCGGGCGTTTCAGACATAGCGGATGGCCTCCACCGGATTGAGGCGGGACGCCCGCCATGCCGGCACCATCGCGGCGAGAACCCCGGTGACGGTTGCGGCGGCCATCGTCATCGGAATCAGGGCCAGCGACAGCGGTATGTAAAACAGCTTCGGGCCGAAGGTATTGAATACCCAGACCAGGCCGGCCCCTGCCAGCGCGCCAATTGCCGACCCGGCAAATCCGAGCAGGCCGCCCTGCACCAGGAATACGCGCAACAATTGCTGGCGCCGGATGCCCATGGCGCGCAGGATGCCGATCTCGCGAGTGCGCTGGGTCACACTGATGGCCAGGACGCTGGCTATGCCGAATGCAACCGAGAGTGCAACAAAAAAGCTGATCATGCTGGTCGACAGCGTTTGCGACCGCAGCGCATTCACCAATTGTGCATTGGTCTGCATCCAGCTTTCCACTTTCAGGCCAGTAAGGCGGCCGATTCTTTCAGCAACGGCGTCGGCAGCGAACAAGTCTCGTACGGTGAGATCAATCAGCGTGATGCCTCCCGATAAATCCAGCATGGATTGCGCCTGCTTCAGGTCGACATATACATAGCGCAAGTCGAGCTCGCGCACGCCCAGTTCAAAAATGCCTGCGACAGTGACGATGGCGGCGCGGCCATCCCCTGATTCGAGACGCAGTTTGTTGCCGACCTGCATACCGAGCTCCATGGCCAGCAGCTTGCCGATGACCGCATCGCCCGCCCCTACCCGGAACTGGCCGGCGATGATGTCTTCGCTTACGGGAATAATCTTTTGGTAGCGGGGCGGATCGATGCCGAGCAGGGAGATGGACTTGCGCACGTCGCCGCGGCGGGCAAATGCCGGCCCCGCAATCACAGGGGACACGGCAGTCACCTCGGCAAGGGTGTCCAGGGTGTCGCGCACCTGGATCCAGTTATTGATGGAACGCAGGCGCTGGGCACGCTTGTCTTCCAGGAGCAGGACTTGCGTTCCCTGCGGGTGGGGCGCCAGGCGGTTGATTTCTTCGGGCGGTTCGACGCGAATATGCGATTGCGTGCCCAGCGTGCGCCCGATGATATTGCTCTGCAAGCCGGTGATGAGGGTGGTCACAAACACGATGACGGCCACGCCCACGGCGATGCCAACAAGAATCAGCGCAGTCTGGATCAACCCTTGCCGCAGAAATTTCAGCGCGATGGTCGTTTCAATCCACATGGAATCTCGGCGGCGCTCAGTTGAATTTGATCGGCGTTTCGTTGCGGGTAGCCCGGTTCGACTGCCTGGCTTGCTGCAGCGGCGCGGCACTGCGGACAACACGTACCCGCTGGCCTTCGCGGACATCCTTGCGGATCAGTACCCAGTCGCCCTCTTCCAGGCCCGCGCTGACCTCCGTCATTGCCAGGCCGCGCAGGCCCAGCGTCAATGTAGCGCGACGGGCCTTGCCTTGCCTCACCACGAAGGCACTCGCCTGGCTGCCCTGGAGTTCGAACAAGGCATCGTTGGGCACAGCCAGGGCACGCTCCCGGCGTCCGGTTTCGATATTGGCTGTGACGGTCAGGTCGTCGCGCAGGTAATCCGGCAGCGGCTCTACACGCAGGCGGATATCCACAGTGCCACGCTGTGGATCGATGGCGGGCGCAATAAAGCTGATGACCGCCTTGAACTGGCGGTCTGGATAGGCATCCGGCACGCAGGTTGCCGCCTGGCCCAGCGCCAGCACGCCCAGGTTGCGTTCGTCCACCGGGACCAGGACTTCCGTGCTGTCGGCACGGGCGATTTCAAACAATACCCGCCCTGGCTGCACCAGGTCGCCCACCTCCACATTGCGCGTCAATACGGTTCCTGAAAATTGCGTCCGCACGCGTGTTTTCACCTGCGCCGCTTCCGCGGCTGCCAGGCGTTCCTGAAGGATGCCTTCTTCGGATTGGCCTGCCGAAAGCGCGGCGGAATCGAAGCGTGCCTGTTCGGCGCTGGCCAGGGCGCTTGCCAGCGCCTGGTCGGCTTGCTCTTTGGCTTCGCGCGAAATGGCATCGATTTGCAGGAGTGCCTGGCTGCGCCCGGCTTCACGGCGGGCCTGGGCAAGCTGCGCTTCAGCCTGGCGCAATCTTGCCTGCGCCTGGGGGCGACGCGACTGGCGCAATTGTGCCAGCGCGGCACGCGCCTCGCGCACGCGGGCAGCGAGATCGTCTGCACGCAGCGTCAACAATGCATCCCCGCCTGCCACCTTGTCGCCTTCACGCACCAGGCGTTCAGTCACCACCCCGGTGATTTCGCTGCCCACTTGCGCCCGTGAATTGGAGACGACCCGGCCGGTAGCCACGACATTCTGCACCAGGGGCGCTGCAGACACCTGGTATCCCGGCAATACCGGCCCTTGCCACTGGCGATACAGCATGACACCGAGTGCCAGCATCAACAAGCAAGCGACAATGATCGCCCAGGGTTTTAACCGCCGCGTCGGCATATCGGCTCTCGATGGATTGAAAACAAGCTGTCCAGTCGTTACAAGGCATGCGCGCGCATCAATGCACGCAGGCGATCGTTGACAGCGTAGAAGCTTTATAACTTATGTGTACGCTGGCGCGGCAAGGACTGCTTTGCGGACAAACGAACAGTCTGTTCGAGGGATCAGATATTGATCAGCTTTGCGCCAGGCGGCGGCTTGAAATCGGCAATTTCGTCAATCACACCAAAAACGAGCGCTTCTTCTGCCGTAATGAATAAGTCGACGTAACGGTGCACTTCCCATTTTTCTTCCGGCATCCGGATGTACTGTTTGAGAATGCGTTCGATCCTGTCATCGTCGACCATCAGAGATTGCGTTGCGGCGCTGAGCTGGACAGAAGTGGTGGGTGAGGCCGCATAAAACGTTGCCTTGTGAATCATGAACGTGGCGAACAGGGACGCCTTTCTTTTTTTTGCCGCTAAAAAAATGCTTACGGCAATTGATTGAACGGTACCTGTGTTGTAGGTTGTAATTTCAAGAGGCAAACTGCGAAGATAGTTATAAACGGAAATACCATCGTTGATAATGCCACCCGTGGACTGGATCATCAGATGCAGTTCTTGCACCCCGCAGGAGACGGCGGTTGCCATTTGCGAAAATAATCGCTGCACCATGGCTTCGTCCACTCTCCCGGCCAAGGTTGCATAAAGCACAGTTTCCGGATTTGAAATTGGGTCCATTGCGCTCGTTACTCCACCCCCGAAGGGGCAGAGTCATACCCATGTTAGCTGATGGAATTACTGCTTCTGCGAGCCTTTGCCCTGTTGCTGGCTTGTACCCTGGTTCTGGCTCTGGCCAGGATTCTGGTTCTGGTTCTGGCTCGGATTTTTGTCCTGATTTGGACTTTGCGTCTGACTCTGCTTCTGCTGACCCTGATTCTGGTTTTGCTGACCTTGATTCTCATTCTGCTGAGTCTTGGACTGTTGCCCCTCAGTCATGCTTTCTTTACCCTGATTCTGGTTCTGCTGCTTTTGCTGATTGTCTTTGTCTTGATTCGGCATGGTCGTCTCCTGAATGCAAATAAAACCGGCAAATACCGGAACAGGTACTCAATGCATCTCTCATGCCAGGAATGCAAAGCCGCCATGACGACCATTATTTGGGCGGGTTTTAACTGGATTAAGGCAAATCAGGTGAAATAGGGGATAAAACCTGCCGTAGAGCGCTTTCTAGCGTCCGAGAAAGTTTTTAGGGTTACATGTAAATCCTACTGCATGGTCGTAAGGGTTACAGGGAACTGCGCCGGTTGCCATCATCTTGCCATCGTTAGCTGGTGCAATATTCCAGCACAATGGATGAACGACTTGGCTATCCACCCACTTCCCGGAAGGGATCGAGCGCCAGGTCGATGAGGCGCCGCTCGCGCACCACGACCTCGGCAATTGCCGTCATACCATAACGCAGCGGATATTTCTTTTCAGAGACAAGATAATGGTCGCGCTCCAGCGTGATGCGGCCTTCGTACACTGGTTGCTTAGTTTCTGGCGAGGGCTTCGTGGCCGGCGAGATATATTCCAGGGTGCCGTTGATCAAGCCATAGCGCTGATAAGGGAAGGCATTGAATTTCAGCTTGACCGGCAAGCCTTCCTTCAGAAATGCACGGTCGCGTTCTGCAATCTCGATCTTGACAATCGGCTTCGCATCCTTGGGAGCGATGCCACCCAGCGGCGCGTTCGCCTGGATTTTGTCGCCGGGCTGGGTGGAAGTGACATCGGTAATGACGCCATCCACCGGGGCAATAATACGCAGGAAGTTATCCTTGTCGATGTTTTCGAAACGGATGCGGGCCGCGGCATCGGCTACCAGGCGCGCAGTCTGCACCTGCAGGCGCAGCTTTTCCTCGACATTGGCGACTTCCTTTTCTGCCGCTTCCTGCTGCAGGCGCAGATTGGTCAGCTGCTGCCCGCTGGTTTCCAGTTGTGAACGGGCCTGGGTGCTTTCCAGGCTCTGGCGCGCGCCCAGTTCGCTGACACGCGACTGTGCCACGCGCACGGCATTTTCGGCAGCCTCAAGCGCATTTTTCTTGGATTCGACCTGCAGCTGTGACACCCCGCCGCCGCCGGGCAAGGCAAACAGGCGCTGGAATTTTTCCGCTTCCAGCTTTGCCGCATCGCGTGCGCGACGGGCTTCTTCGACATTGGTGCGCGCTTCCTGCGACTGCGCCTGCTGGCCCTGTGCCAGTCTGCTCGTCCCCTCAGCCAGGCGCTGCTGGTGCTGACGTTCCTCAACGGCGACCGCCTCCTTCAGCGCATCCGCACGCCGCTGCAGAAGCGCTTTTTTTCCGGGAAATTCGCGCCACTCGCGTTCGGCGGCTTCCATTTTGAGCTGGGCGTCGAGCGCATTGGTGGCGGCTTCGATGGCGCCCCGGGCGTTCAAACGTGCCATGACGTCACCCTTGAGCACAGGCTGGCCTTCGGCGATATAGATATTGGCGAGTTCGCCATCGATGGGGGCATAGAACCGGCGCACTTCCGACTTGGGCCACAGCGCCCCCTGGGCAGTGATGATGACATCGGCATGGCCAAAAAAAGACCATAGCAGCGCCGCCAGCAGCAATGCGGCAGTCGCAATCACGGCGGCGTGGATGTAGCGCGAGGGCTCGGCAGATAGAATCGCAATGCCTTCAGCACTATGATCCTCCAGCGCCTCAGTGAGCGATTTCAGACGGCTGCCGCTGGTCGCCATTGCCCTGCCCTCCTTTCGCTTGCTGCCCGCTTACCAGCGCCAGCTTGCGCACATGGCTTAAGGCCTGGGCGTACTGGTCACGGAAGTCGGGAACATAAGATGAAATGGTGGAAAACGCCTGCTGGTGCCCGGCCGTATCGTCGTCCCACTGCAGCAACAGGCGCCGGATGCGCTCGCCATCGGCTTCGTCGCGCACCGCCTGCTCGGCGCCGCCACGCGCCGCCACGAATTGTTCCAGCTGGCCGACCCATTCCAGTTCGGCGAGCAGCGGCTGGACATCGGAATTATGGCGCCCAAGCTGCTTCATCCCGGCCAGCGCGGCATTGGCGCGTTCGAACTGGCGCGCGCGCAGTTGCGCCTGCCACTGCGGCACGCCGGACTTGAGCAGGGCTTCGGTGCCGAGCGCTTTCAGCTGGGGCTGGTCAGGCTTGGTCTCGAGATATCCGGCAGCCGCGCTCGCGGCGCGGGCGTAGTCGCCATCGGCCAACAAGCCGCGCAATGCGCGCTCGGGGCTGTTGGCCATGTATGCCAGGGCGGCTGCCGTGATGAGCACGGCAGCCACGGCCGGCAGGCGCCACCAGTTGCCCATCCCGAGATGGCGCTCGCCGCCGCTGAATGCCTGCGACAGCTCTGCAGTAAACAGCGCAAGCTTGCCGCGCGCCCGGCCCTTGCGCACTGGCGCGCCGGCTCCGCCCTGCTCGCCCGCTGCCTTGGTCGCAGCGACGCTGGATGCATCTTCTTCGACTTCTGGTACGGCGTTGTCGACACAAAAAATGTCAAGAAACGACCCCGCGGCAGCCACGAACGTGGTTTTATCGGCATCCGGCGGCGCCCTTGCTGCCGTGCCTGCCTGGACGGCAGCGGACGCCGGAACAGGATCAGGGCTGGCCGCGCCGGCTTTCGCACCGGGAACAGCTGCCGCCGCTGCGATGCGCGCCGGGTCCAGCCTGGTTACGGTTGGCTCCAGCGCCGCGGCTTCCTGCTGCAGGCTGACCTTGTAGACAAAGTGATGACCGCCGATGGCGAGGGAATCGCCGTCCTTCAACCGTACCGCATGCTCGTCGAGCCGCTTGCCATTGACGAACGTGCCATTGGTACTGCCAAGGTCTTCGATATAGGGCGTATCGCCCTTGACGAAGATGTGGGCATGACGGCGCGAAAGGTAATTGACCTGATGCGGGTGCGCCTCGCGGTAGCGCGCAAAGGTGTCATCGGTCTTGCTGATCAAAAACGGAAAGCGGGCAATGACGATCGGCTGCAAGCCAAACTCGTCATGTTCCGGCGTCATGGTCAGGCTGGCCAGCTTCATGCCCGGCGAGGCGGCAGCCGTTTCCTCGGCGGTGCCCAGCCGGACGCGGTAACACAACTGGCCGGCAAAACAGATTTCGTCGCCGTCATGCAGACGGGTGATTTTCTGCTGCACGCTGGTGCCGTTGACCGTGGTGCCATTTTTGCTGTCGAGGTCGGCGATGTACACCTTGCCTGCTTCGAAGAAGATCCTGGCATGACGGCGCGACAGGTCCGACACGACGCCGGGAGGATAGGATGCAAACGGTGCTTCGGTGCGGCCAATGGGAAAGAGGTTGTCGTCAATGCGGATTTCCGCAAGGTCCTTGTGCGACAGGGGTTGAAGAAGAATGGCGCAACCCTGTCCCGCTGCCACGGCAGCATGCGACGGCGCCTTGTCGAGGACCTGGGTCGGCTGTGCCATGCAGGGTTCCGCTCACTTTCCCTGGCCGGGCGTGCCCGCTTCGTTGGCCACTTCCACTGTCGGCCAGCCACCGCCCAGGGCTTTGTACAGGGTCACCGTGTCGGACAGCAATTGCTGGTGATTGGCCAGCAAAGCCAGCTGGGCGCCCAGCAGCGAGCGCTCGGTCTCGAACAATTCCAGTTGCGATACCAGGCCCTCTTTCAGTTGCGCCTGCACCTGGGTGGCGACGACATTCAGGTTATCGACGGCCTGCTGCAGCTCGACGCGCTGCTTTTTGTGGGAATCGAGGTTCACCAGGGCGTTCTCGACTTCCTCGAAGGCGGCCATCACGGTGCGCCGGTATTCCTGCTCAATCACCTGGGACTGCGCCTCGCTGGTCTTGATGCGGGCTTTCACGCCCGGGTCGAAGATCGGGAAGTTGATGCTCGGCAGAAGGCCAAGGGTGAATGACTTGAGCAGGGTGCCCAGCCCAAAGCTGGCACTGCCGCCGCGCCCGGTCAGGCTGACAGAAGGCAGTTGCGCCAGCTTGGCCTGACCGATCAGGTCGTAAGCCGACAGGACGCGATATTCCGCCGCCACGATGTCGGGACGACGCTTCAGGAGTTCCGATGGCAGGCCGGCCGGCACCGGCGGCAATTGCACCGTCTTTTGCAACTGGCCGGTAGGCAGGATGAAGTCACCCGCAGGCACGCCAATCAAAGTGGACAGCGCATTGCCGGCCAGCTTGCGCAAGCGGTCCAGTTCGAGCTGGTCATTGCTCAGGCGATTGATTTCAGCACGTTGCTGCAACACCCGCGTTTGCGGCACCAGGCCGTTTTTCAGCATGGCTTCAAAGGTGGAAAGTATCTGCCGGTTTTTTTCCAGGGTCTTGCGCTGCTGGGCGATCTGTTCATCGAATTGCAGGATCTGGAAATAAGTTGTCGACACGTCCGACACGAGGGTCAGGTAACCGGCGCGCCAGTCGGCTTCGGTGGCGCGGAACTCGGCGGTCTGGGCTTGCGCCCCCTTGGCCACCTTGCCCCAGACATCGATTTCCCAGTTGACCTGGGTGGCAAGGTTGAATTGCTTGGAAAACTTCTGGCCGGTAGATTTTTCAAAGCTGGCGCCAGCGCCGGCATCCAGCGTCGGCAGCGCACCGGCGCGCACCTCGCCGATCTGCGCGTTGGCGACGCCGATACGCGCAGCCAGCACCTTGACATCGAAGTTGCCGGAAATCGCACGTGCCACAAGCTGGTCCAGCGCCGGGTCGCGAAACTCTTTCCACCACTCCGGCGAAATGGCCGCCGGCGCAGTAATGGTGGCGCCAGCCTGCTGCGATTGCGACCAGCCGGCCTTGACCGGCGTCTCCGGTTGCCGGTATATCGGCATGCTGACATCGGGGCACCCCGCAAGCAATAACGTGGATGCCAAGAGGAGGAAAAGATTTTTCATGCGGCCGCCCATGCCCTGGATTCGACAAATACATTGAACAGGCGGGAATCCAGATGCCCTGCCCGGCATTCAAGCCACATCAGGTCGAGCGCCTGCGGCACCGGCACCGACTTCTTGTAGGGACGGTCCGCGGCGGTCAGGGCATCGTAGATGTCGCAGATGGTCAGCATGCGGGTCTGCACGCAGATCTGGTCGCCGCGCAAGCCCATCGGATATCCGGAGCCATCCAGCTTTTCGTGATGCCCATGGGCGATTGAAGGTACCCCGCCAAGATCCTTGGTCCAGGGAATCAGGATCAGGAAGGAATAGGAATCGACGACGTGTTCTTCAATCTGCTTGCGCTCGTCCGCCGTCAGGCAGCCCTTGGTGATGCTCAGCGCGAGAAATTCGTCTTCGCCGAGCAATGGTGCGCTGTGCCCTTCCTCCTCGGGATAGGAGCAGCCCAGCAATTCACGCAGTTCGCCCGTATCTTCGGTAAGGGAAATGGCAGGCTCGTTGGCGCGCCGTATGGTTTCGAGAAAAACGTCGAGGCGTTTGGATTCTTGCTGCAATTCGTGTTCAACGCGCTCCTTCTCGATGCGAAAGGCTTCCATGCTGAGGTCGCGTTCCAGGTGCAGGTCGGCCAGGCGCCGCCACGCCTGCCGCTCGAGGCAGGCGCGCGCGTGCCGGAAGCGCTGCTCAAGCATGCGCATGTCCGCATGGTGGAGCTTTTTTTCCTTGCGCAGGACATGCTCGCGCACGCCGACCTTGCCGAAGTCGTGCAGCAGCGCGGCGTAGCGGATTTCACGCAACTGGTCGCGGGAAAACTGGATCTGGCGCATCTCGGGGCTGTCGGCACGGTCCACCGCGACCGCAAAGCTTTCGGCATAGGCTGCAACACGGAACGAGTGGCCGGCAGTGACGGGATCGCGCTCCTCAATAGCTTGCACCGACGCGCGCACAAAGCCGTCCAGCAGGCGCTCGATATCCGAATAAAGCTGGAAATTCTTCAGGGCCACCGCCGCTTCGGCACAAACCCCGGTCAGCATTTCGAGGTCCTGCTCCTTGAAAGCATACGGGTCGGACGAGGTATCGACCTGTATCAGCCCCAGGCATTCGCCTTCCAGGAGCAGCGGCACGCACATGACGCTGCGGATAGCCTGGGAAATAATCGACTCCTGCGAGCCGAAGTGGCGGTCGGCGAGCGTATCGACCGAGAGGATGGCTTGCTTCTTGTTGACCACTTCATCGATGATGGTATGCGACAGTCTTAGCTTCTGCGGGTCTTCCACGGTGCCGTCGCGCCGCGCTGCCGCGACCGGCAAAAGCACCTCGCCTTCGCTTTTTTTCAGAAGAATGAACGCGCGCTCGGCGGCCGGGAAAAGATCGAAGATGAAGTTCATGATCTTTTCCGTCAGGGTGGCACGATCGGTGACCGCGCCGAGAGCGATGCCGACTTGTGCCATCGCGTGCAGCTTGCGCACGAGGCGTTGCATGTCAGCCTGGCTGACAGCATGCTCCGGCTGCATGGTCTGGGCATATTGCGTGGCGTCGACCATTTTGGTGATCATCGCAGGCGTGCTTTCCTTGGCAGGCACGATCAGCGAGTGGAACACCATTCGCGCTGACGGCACCGACAGCTCATCGCCTTCCTGGAGGGGTTGCCAGGCGCCAGGCGCCAGGCGCTTGCCAAGGACCCAGGTACCATTGAAAGAATGCAGGTCTTCAACGAAATAGGTTTCACCCCGACGCATGATGCGGGCGTGCCGACGGCTGACGGTATGCTCGGGAATGCAAAGAAAACGGTCCGAGGCGAGCGAGTCCTGAGGATCGCGCCCGATGACGACTTCGTCGTGCAGGGGGAATACCGAGGATTTGACCACGCCGCTGCCAATGACTTCCAGATAAGCCATGACAGCGCCTTGCGCCTCCTGCATTCGAGTCTGGGTATCCATCTGCGCGCCCTCAACGATTCCCGCCAAGCCAAACCGGAGTAAATGGCGGGATGAATAAGCTTTTCGACCTTGCGAAAAATCGCCAGTTCCAGCGCAGCCATGCGTCAGGCCACGCTCGGTGGCCTGTATTTATGTGGCCAGGAGCCTTATTTGACCGTTATCGTGATTTTTTTCGAGTAGACCGGCGGATTATGGGGAATATGTTTGTCATCGCCCATGAGCAATTGCAAGGTGTGCTTTCCAGGCGGCAGCTCGACCTGGGTTTCCGTTTCGCCGGCGCCAAAATGCAGATGATTGCGATCCGAAGGAATCGGCTGGTCCATGGCCGGCAGTTCGGTATCGATCAGCAGATGGTGATGACCGGTATTGGCGAACTTGACGTCTTTGGGCGCGACGCCCATGTTGCGCAGGCCAAACCAGACGCGAAACGGCTTGCCGGCGGCAACCACTTCGCCATTGTTGGGCCAGCCGATATATAGCCAGACATTGGCAGGGGCCGCCGTATCGCCCGCAATGGCAAGTGGATTGAGCAAGAGCGCCAGGGCGAACGTTGCAAATAGTTTGTATAGGAAAGACATGACGGCTCCCGGGAGGTCGGTGTGCTCAGCGCACGATCACAGTGATTTTTTTGGAATACACGGGTGGGTCGTGCGGTCGATGTTCGCGGTCACCCAGCAAGAGCTGTAGGGTATGCTTGCCCGGGGGCAGTTCAATGCGGGCCTCGGTTTCACCGGCGCCGAAATGCAGATGGTTGCGGTCGGAGGGAACAGGCTGATCGAGCGCCGGCAATTCCGTATCGATCAGCAGGTGATGATGTCCGACATTGGGCGTTTCCGTCCCTTTCGGGCCAACGCCCATGTTGCGCAATCCCATGCGCACCCAGAATTTGCCGCCATGAATGACGGTTCCGTCCGAAGGCCAAATGAAATAGACACGTGCATCCTCGGGTGAAGAGGCCCCGGCCGCCTGGGCGGACGGGGCCACCAGTAATGCCACCAAGGCCAAAGAAACCAGGCTTTTCCAGATTCCCGACATACTCTGCCTCTTTAGGAAAGTGACTGCGAACAAGGCACCTGAATCCAGCATGCCTCTCTTGACTGCGTGGTTCCATCATCAGGCGCATAGCGATGCACATTGCGTCTGGCGTGTGATGCACTAGACTAAATTTATCAAATAAATACGTCGACACTTTGATAAAAACAGAGTTGAGCGTGATAGTTCAACGATAAATTGGCAGACGGATATTTTCCCCATCAAAGGTTGGAGCATGTTGCAAAAACTATGGGTGGTTTGCATTCTTGCCGGCCTTTGCATTGAAGGCGGGGCGACCGCTGCCGAAGCACGCACGGGGCACGGCTATGGCGGCGTTCCGGACACGCAATTGGCCGGGGTCCTGCCCAAGGATAGCGCGGAGCAATATGAACTGACCTTCTGGGAATCCATCAAGGACAGCAACGATGCCAGCGATTATGAAGCCTACCTGCAGGCGTACCCCAAAGGCCGTTTCGCCGCTCTGGCGCGTGCTCGCATCGCCCGCTTGCGGGCAGTAAAGCCAAAGGCTGAGCCTTCCATCCAAAAACCGGCTCCCGCCGCAAAATCTCCCGCCCCACCACCCGCGCTGCCCAAGGCGGCAGAGCGCCCGGCACCGCCCGCCAGCGCACCGGCAGCACCGGCACCGCCCAAACTGGCGGCCGGGGAAGTGCCGCCATCGGCGGCGAGCCTCACCGAAATCCGTGATTGCAAGGATTGTCCTCTCCTGATCGGGTTACCGCCTGGCAGCTTCATCATGGGCAGCAATACCGACGACCTGTCGGAACGCCCGGCGCACCGCGTCACCATTGCGAATGGCTTCGCCATTGGCAAGCTGGAAGTAACAGCAGAACAGTGGAATGCGTGCGTCGATGCCGGCGCCTGTGCGCGTGTCGGGGCCAACGGCGCCACTCCCAAGGATTCGCCAGTGCGCGATGTCAGCTGGGACGATGCGCAACAGTATGTGAAATGGCTGGCAAAAGCCACAGGCAAGGCGTACCGCCTGCCAACCGAGGCTGAATGGGAATATGCCGCCCGCGGTGGCACGGCTACGCGCTACTGGTGGGGACAGGCCATGCGCGCCGGCACTGCCAATTGCAAGGAATGCGGCGATCCTTGGAACGCGACCGCCCCCGCACCGGCGGGATCCTTTTCCGCCAATCCCTACAAGCTGCATGACATGAAT
Source organism: Janthinobacterium sp. 17J80-10 (assembly GCF_004114795.1). Taxonomy (NCBI): domain Bacteria; kingdom Pseudomonadati; phylum Pseudomonadota; class Betaproteobacteria; order Burkholderiales; family Oxalobacteraceae; genus Janthinobacterium; species Janthinobacterium sp. 17J80-10. The sequence continues at coordinate 2,806,641 of NZ_CP035311.1, forward strand.
GGCAGCGTGTGGGAATGGGTGGCCGACTGCTGGCACAATTCCTACAAGGGGGCTCCGGCGGATGCCCATGCCTGGGATGAACCGATCTGCCGGGTTCGCGTCATCCGCGGCGGCTCCTGGCGCGATGGCGCATCCTACATGATGTCGACGACACGATTCAAGTACGATGCCAGCGTGCGACAGAACCAGAATGGTTTTCGCGTCGCCCGCGACCTCAAATAATGACTGGATGGCGAGCGATTAAAAACGCGCTTGCCAGATCGCGCTTCAGGGCTTTGCCGGCTTGGTCGTGATCTGCACGAAATCCGCGACGATGCGATCTGCCCCGTGCTTTGCCACAAATTGCGCGAGCTGTTTTTCAGTCACTTTCAGGTATTCCGCCTGCGATTCGACTTCCGGACGAACCTTGTCGAACAAGGGTGCCGGCGTCAACAGCAGCACGATCAGTTCGGTGCCGAAGGGCGCGGAAATCACCCAGTTCCCCAGGCTGCCGATCGCCGCTTCATAATTGGCCGGGGCCTGATTGGCACGCATGCGCGGGTTGGGCACCAGGTGCGCGACATTACCGTCGAGCACAAAATAATCGACGTGCACATACGAGTCATAGGCAGGCGTCTTGATATCCACAATCAGTGGCTCGCCTTCTTTCAATTCGGCGCTGCGAACGCGTGACTGAATGGCGGCCGGGCGACCAGCCTGGCGGTTGCGCTTCCAGTAAGGGGCATACGTAGCGATCACGGGGCAGTCGGCGTCGCCGACCGACAAGGTTTGGATGTCAATGCCCCTGGCGCCAGGAAGTGCGGCAAGCATTTGCTTCAGGCGCGACGCGCCCACGCTTCGGGCCAGAAAGCCCTGGACCTGCAGGCTGCCATCGCGCAGTGTCGCCGTCAGGGCGGAGCATGGCACTTGCGCCAGTACCGGGGTCACCACAGCGAGCGTCAAGGCTGGTGCGGGTGGCTGGGTGGTGGGCGCCTGCGTTGTAGCTGCCTGGGTGGTAGGTGCCTCGGTGGTCGGTGCCTGAGTGGTCGGTGCCTCGGTTGTGCTTGCCTGCCGCGGTGGAGAGGGAGGCAAACTTACAGGCGGAGAGGCAACTTCAGGCGGACTTGCTTCTGCAGGCAGCCGGGCGCCGCTCGATGCCTCTTGCGATACCCCCCCTCCGCTGGAAGCGTCGGGGCGCGAGGCCACGTAGTAGCTGAGGCCGGCGGCCAGCAAGACAACCAGTGTCAGGCCGGACGCCGCCGCCGCGACGTACAGGGTTTTGCCTGGCTCCCCACTGAGTTCACGGAGAAATTCGGTGACGGAAGGCGTGCGGCTGTTGCGCTCGAAGGCTAGCGCCGCCTTGATCGCGCGCCATTGCCGGCTCCCGACGCTCGCAGGGCGCTGCGGACGCATGCCGGCGTTGCGCGCCTGGGTTGCCGACGTGCGATCGAACGGATGCTTGCCAGTCAGCAGTTCATAAGTGATGCACGCCAGCGCGTAGATATCGTCGCGCGGGTCGGGGTCGAGGTGCTCGATCATTTCCGGGCTGGCGTAAGCAGGCGTCAGCCCGCCCAGGCTGCCGGCATCGAACACTGTCGCTTCGGAATCCTCTTCTGTTTTGTGAAAGACACGGGAGATGCCGAAATCGATGACCTTGACCTCCCCCTTGTCCAGCAAAAACACGTTGGCAGGCTTGAGGTCGCAATGGACAAAGCCGCGTTCATGGGCATAGGCCAGCGCCCTGGAAATGCCGGTGACGATGTGCAGCACTTCGGCAAACGGCAATCCGGTAAAACCGGGCGCGCGCAGTATCTGGCTGAGCGGCTTGCCCGACAGGTATTCCATGGTCAGGTAGACCATCGAGCCATCGCGGTCGAAGTCGTACACTGTCACGATATTCGGATGGGCAAGCGTCTGCGCCTTGCGGGCTTCGCGTTGCAGGGCGATGAGTGACTTCGGGTGGCCTCGGAACTGGACGTTGAGGACCTTGATGGCGATGTAGGGCTTGCGGTCGGATGCTTCGAGCTTGCGCAGGTCGAGCGCCTTGTAGACGGTGCCCATGCCGCCAAACCCGATGCATTCTTCCAGCACGAATCGGCCATTGAGTGTGTCGCCCACACCTTTCATGCGCTCCAGGCCCGGATCGCCACCTGCCATGCTTTCCCCTCCTGACGGCAGGCTGGACTGGGTCCAGCGCTGTTCTTCCGGACGGGTCTGGAGGCGAGTGTTCTCCCGCGCCATGGTATGCGCAGGTTCGGCCCGGCGCTCGATGCGCTGCCTGAGCTCGGCGTATACATCAGGAGGCAACGCCGCACGGGCATTTTCTTTATCCAGGGTATCCAGCATGCGCAGGATGCCTCCGGATTCAGCCGATAGAGCCCGCTCTACCTGAGCAAAATAATCGGCGCGCGACAGGCCGCTGCCATAGTAGCTATGAATCGCGTCCGCTAGATTAGCCATTGGATTTCCGTGTCATTGCCCGCGCCTGGCATGCCTCCGGATCAGCTGAGGTGGTTACCAGCCATCCTACACGGGCACCTTCCTACCTTATTGAGCTAGCTTGAAAAAGCTGCTGTTCAAGTTTCCTATTTACATGTCGTCCCGCTATCCATCTGCACTTGCATCAGACCATGGCATTAACTGCAAATTCACATGGCATTGTCATCCGCCACACGTTTCCTCAGGCGCTTGCAGCGTGGAGCGCCAGCTTGTCGCCGTTAGACGAACAGTGACAAATTTATGTTGGGTTGGGGGCGACACACCGTGGGGTTGTGCGAGCCTGGAATCGCTTTAACCGGGAGAAATAACTCAAACTTCCCCTTATTTTTCAATTACTTAAAAATCATCGGCGCATTTTCCCTGGCCTGGCACGGTCCCTGCAATATCCCCTGTGAGCGCAACAGATTGCCTCAAGCAGCAAAATCCAACCGATGACACTTAAGGAGATTTACCATGAAAGCACTGACCATCAAAGACCTGTCCCGCACCACCGAACTCGACCGCCAAGCCATGGCTGGCGTTTCCGGCGGCATGTACAAAGGCTGGTTGCCGGCCCTCTCGGTGACATCCATCGATGCATCCAAGCACAGCTTCTCGTTCGAGGCCAGCCAAGCCATCGGCCAGGAACAAAACACCCTGGTCAACAACGGCAACAATGTCGCCTTTGCCTCCGGCATCACGTCGACCGTGAAGCCAAAGCAGACCGCCGACAACACCATCAACTTCGGTTGATCGCAGGCTGACACCAGGAGAATGACTATGTCTACAATCTGCATCCAGAACCTTGCGCAAAGCCGTGAGCTTGACCGCAAGTCCATGGCAGCCGTCCACGGTGGCAACTCGTTTCTCAAAGGTCTAGGGCCTGTGGCTAACGTGAACATTGGCATTAACCAGAACATTGCCCAGTTTCAGAATGTCGAGGTCAATGCGCTGAACAATGTCGGCGTGATCGGTGCCGGCTTCGGTCCGCTCAGCTTCGATGTCAGCCCAAAACAGATTGCCGGTGCCGTTGCCGTCCTCTGACAAAAGGTATTGCAAAGACTGAGCATGCTGACTAAATAGTGTGCGTTCGGGATCCAAGGTCCCGAACGCATTTTCGCGTTGCAGATTCCCAAGGAAACGTCGCGAACTTGAAGGACGCTCGACCGTCTAACTTCCTCTAGGGAATATTTGCAATTTCCACATTTACTTTCATTCCAAGGTACATGATATGTCCACCCTTAAAATCAAAGACCTCAGCGACAGTATCGATCTCGATCGCAAAGCGATGCTGGCGATTGCCGGCGGCGCACGTCGCAGTGGCGCCGCTCTTTCCTATAACCCACGTTCTCTGCAAACCACCCGTCTAGTTAATTTTCCAGGCGGACTTACTGGCATCCAATTACTCGGCAGGGATCCACGCAAGCTGGCCCGCTAGCAGACTGCAGCCACCAGCATTTAACGAATGGCGTGCAGGCACCGCATGCGCGCCATTCGTCCATCTTCATTTTCGCTAGCCGGGACAACGCAACTCGGCCACGGCCACGCCCACGCCTGTCCCACATTACTTTAGCGCCCCATCTGCAAGCTTGTAATGTGCTGCAATGCGATGCAGAAAAATGCATCGAGCAGCGCCGTTCTTGCATTTTTCTTCGGCAGCATTTTTCGTTTTTTTCCCCTTTCATTGAAGCGTGTAAACACCTGCGTGGAGCGCTTTTAGCCACGCTCGTACAGCACACGGCAAAGCAAAAAAGGAGGTTGGAAAACGGCTGTTAGTTCGCGACAAACATCAGACCTGACAGGTGTTGGCGGCAACCCACCACGCCTGCAAGGCGAGTTCTTTTTTGGCAATACATAGCTCCAACAAAAAAAATAAAATATCCTTTATATTCAGCGACTTACGAAATTTATTCAAGCGCAGGCCCGGCCTGGCACGGTCCCTGCAATATCCCCTGTGAGCGCAACAGATTGCCTCAAGCAGCAAAATCCAACCGATGACACTTAAGGAGATTTACCATGAAAGCACTGACCATCAAAGACCTGTCCCGCACCACCGAACTCGACCGCCAAGCCATGGCTGGCGTTTCCGGCGGCATGTACAAAGGCTTCGTACCGTTTTCGCTGAAATCCATCGACAAGTCTTCGGACAGTTTTTCGTTCAATGCCGACCAAAGCATCGGTCAACAGCAATTTACCGAAGTCAACAACGGCAACAATGCAGCTTTCGTTCACGGCATCAGCTCGACCGTTAAGCCGAAGCAAACCGCAGACAACACCATCAACTTCGGTTGATCCGTTTGCGGCATTAGGGTGGCAGCACGTGCTGCCACCTCCCGGAATTTCTTTCAGGAGAAACCAACATGGCCACCATCACGATTTATAACCTTGCGCAAAGCCGCGATCTCGATCGCAAGGCAATGTATGCTATCTGCGGCGGCAATTCATGGCTGCGCGGACTGGGCCCGGTCGCCAATGTTAATGTCGGCATCAACCAGAACATTACGCAGTTCCAGAATGTCGAAGTCAATGCATTGAACAATGTCGGCGTGATCGGTGCAGGCTTCGGCCCGCTCAGCTTCGCTGTCAACCCGACGCAATTTGCACAGGCAGCAGCAGTCATATAAAGACGCTGCGCCAGGCATGCAGTCCGGATTAGTTCGCAACAGATTCAATCGCCACGCATATTTGGAGAAACCTCATGGCTGCCATCACGATCAGGGATTTGGGCGAAAGCCGCGAACTGGACCGCAAGGCAATGTCGCAAGTCACAGGCGGCGGCGCGCCCTGGGTGTACGGCTGGATCCGCCCCCATACGACCGGCGCCGGCAGCTTTGGCACCGTCGTGAATGTCTACCAGGTCAATAACTATGCCGAGCAAATGATCAACCAGTTCCAGACCGTCGAAATCGAGAATACCGGCAGCAACAGCAATATCAATGTCGACCTCGGCCAGAATGGCGGCAACCTCAAGCAACAATAGCTTGCGCAGAGCCTGGCATGATCTGTGAAACCCACTTTCGCTGGACATCGGCTGCGTTGTCCCATGTGGGCCTGGTGCGCCAGGTAAATGAAGATGCCTGCCTGGAGCAGAGTGAACGCGGCCTCTGGGCTGTCGCAGATGGCATGGGTGGGCATGCGCGCGGCGATGTGGCAAGCCGCATGGTCGTGGATGCGCTGAACAAACTTCCTGAAACCGGGGACCTGGAAGCGTATGCCGCAGAGGCACGCCGTCAGCTGCAGGCGGTCAACGCTCGCCTGCGCGCCGAGGCAGCCCGGCACGATACGCAAATCATCGGCAGCACAGTCGTAGTGTTGCTGGCCTGCGGACAGCACTGCCGCTACCTGTGGGCTGGCGACAGTCGCATTTACCTTTACCGCAATGGCTTGCTGCGTCAGCTGAGCCGCGACCACAGCCAGGTTGAGGAACTCCGTTCGAGCGGCCAGCTGAGTGCGCAAGATGCATTGCACCATCCGGCACGCAACCTGATCACGCGGGCCGTCGGCGCCGCCGACACGCTGGAGGTGGATGAAGAAAGCCTCGAAGTCCTGGATGGCGACATGCTCATGTTATGCAGTGATGGCGTCAGCAATGAGGTAAGCGAGCAGGAAATGTGCGATGCCCTCGTCTGCGGCAACTGCCGGCAAGCAGCAGAAGCCCTGATTGCGCTGGCCTTGCATGAGGGGGGGCGCGACAATATTTCAGCAGTGGTGGTACGCGCCGAAGATTTGAACAGCCCCGAAAAAACATTGCTGAATCCGGCGCTCTGAAATCATGCGTCCGTATCCGCAGGAAGGCTTGTTGTATTCCTTCCGACAAGCAGAAAAAATTCCCGCAATTGCGATGCAGATCAACCCCTTCGTGCGCGACGCGACGATGATGAAATCATGTTGGCGCGCGCTGACAGCGGTATCTGGCATCGAAGATGCTTCGTATTGCAAGCCGCGCTTGCGGCTGTTCCGGATGCATGTCCGGTGCAGGAATAGAGTGAATGAACAGGCCCCGCGATGAATCTGAAACACGACACTGCGCCGACTGCAATGCGCACCAGGAAATTGATGCCCAGGCCGGTGCCGCAAGGCGACCAGGACTTTGGCGCGAATGTCTTGCCAATAGGGACGCATTTGCGCGAATTCGAGATTCTCGACCTGGTCGGTGAGGGAGGCTTCGGCATTGTCTACCTTGCTTACGACCATTCGCTCGAGCGTTATGTCGCATTAAAAGAATACATGCCGTCGGGACTGGCGACGCGCACGACCAAAATGGCGGTCAGCGTGCGTTCGCAAAAAAAGCTGGATACCTTTACCGCGGGCCTGAAAAGCTTTATCAACGAAGCAAGGATGCTGGCGCAGTTCGATTCTCCGGCACTGGTCAAGGTCCACACCTTCTGGGAAGGCAACGGCACAGCCTACATGGTCATGCCTTATTACGAGGGCATGACGCTCAAGCAAGCCCTCCATACGCGAAAAATCGTGCCAACCGAGGCATGGATTCGCATGCTGCTTGCCGACCTGTGCGATGCCATCGAGATTCTGCACCGTGCGCACTGCCTGCATCGCGACATTGCCCCCGACAATATCCTGCTGCTCAAGGATGGCCGGCCGCTGCTGTTGGATTTCGGCGCAGCACGGCGAGTCATCGGTGACTTGACGCAATGCTTTACCGCCATCCTTAAGCCCGGCTTTGCGCCGATCGAGCAATATGCCGATATCGCCGGCCTGCGGCAAGGTGCCTGGACGGATATCTATGCGCTGGCGGCCGTGGTGTATTACCTCATCACCGGCAAGGCGCCGCCGCCCTCGGTGGCGCGCATGGTGCATGACGAATTGTTGCCGGCCCGTGAAGCTGGCAAGGGGCGTTACAGCGAATCTTTCCTTGCAGCCGTCGACAAGTCCCTGGCTGTCAGGCCCGAACAGCGTTTCCATTCCATCGATGAACTGCGGCGTGCCCTGGGCCTTGGCGAGCCTGAACCGCGGACTGTGCCGCGCGCGGGCAGCGACTGGTCGACAACGGTGGCACGCACGATTCCGGTAGCCAATTTCAGCCCGCAGGTGCCATCGTCAGCAAACGCCGCCGCGGATGTACCCATGTCCACTGCCGCTGCAGCACCGGATAGTCCCGCGTTCGATGGCACACGCTACACCAAGCCTGCACAGCGCCCCGACACAAAGGCTGCTGAAGTACCTGATGCCAAGTCCGTTTCCGGCACGGCAGCTCACGCAAGGACAGCGCCGGCACCTGAACTCGCGGCGGCGCCGGACGATTTTTCGGCAACGAGAATTGCCGGTGATCACTATTCTGTGCCATCCCCCCCCACCGCTTCGAGAATGATGCCGCAGTGCCCCCGCGGCGCGAGCGCCAGGGATGGCTGGTGCTCGCGCTTTTGTTTGCCGTCGGCATCGGTTCCGGTATTTACGTTGGTGCAAACCGCAGTTGGGATGGCTTGAGCGAACAGGCAATCCTTGCCGGCTCCGGCAAGGAGAGCGTTACTGGCCTGCCGCCGCCGACACCCGCAGGGGAAGGCTCATCAGGCCCGTCCGGCCCCTCGGAAGCTGTCGGCACCACCGCGTCGCCTGAAACAGCGGACCATGCGCAACCAGGGCGCCTGGTGTCAGAAATCGACCAATGGAAAGTCGCCAGCAAAAGCAACGCTGCCAGCGCTTACGAAGATTATTTGCGTGAATATCCGCAGGGGCGTTACGCAGCGATTGCCAGGCTGCGGCTGCAACGCCTGCAGGCAGCGGCAGCCCCGCCAAGCCAGCCAGCAGAGGTTGTGGCGGCAACGCCGGCGCCCTTGCCTGTCAAGCCCCCTGCTGCGACACCTCCCCGTGCGGCCCCGCCCACGGCGGAGATGCCAGCTGCGCCGGCGACCGCAGCCAAAGATGCCAAAGTCATTACAGGCAGGCGGGAAGAAGCGGCCTGGACCACAGCCAGTGCCATCCACAGCACAGCAGCTTATCGGGACTACTTGCACAAGTATCCCAAGGGCGGCTACGCGGCTCTGGCAAGGGACCGGCTGGCGACCATGCAGGCAGGTGCTGCGGCGAGCTCGATACCGTCGGCAAAGAATGCCGGCCCACAGCAGCCGCCCGCAGCGGAGAGCGCGCCGGTTGCAGGAAAGTCGCCGGAGGCAAGCCCGCCAACGCCTGCTGCGGCGTCTTCCGATTCGTCAACGGTTAGTCCACCGGTTGCCACCCCACCCGCTAGCGGCAGTGCCGCCGCCAGCCCGCCGGCGCAAGAAGCGCCTGCGCCGCAGGCCGCGCTCAAACCCCAGGAACCAGTGCCTGCCGAGCCGATGGCCAGCAGCAGCGGCAAGAGCGCCCTGCGGTTTGACGACCAGACCATTACCGGTGACTTCTCGGTGGATCGACGCTCCGGACTCGTGTCCGGCAAGGTAAAAATTTCCTGGAGTAATGGCAACCAGTTTGAAGGCACGTTGGTGCAAGGAAGCAAGGAAGGAAAAGGCAAATTTACCTGGAGCAGTGGACAACGCTATAACGGCGAGTGGATCCGTGACATGCCCAATGGTAAAGGGACTTTTATTTTCCCCGATGGCAGCCGTTACGAGGGCGAAGTCAAAGACGGTCTGCCGCATGGCCAGGGTAGCACCCGCTTCAAGAACGGCATCGTCTATACGGGAGATTGGGTGCGCGGGAAAAGTCATGGCCATGGCCGCTACATCTGGACCGACGGCAGCTATTGGGAAGGCGAGTTTCGCGACGACAAAAAAACGGACAATGGAAAAATGCATTTTCCAAGCAAAAACACTAGGGAACTGAGCGGCGCCGCGCCTGCCACGGATGTCAGGCAGGAGGTTGAGAACATGGCCGCAAGCGCAAGCACGGGCGAAAAATAATCCCCGTCATTCAGCGTTCCGAAACCATAAATGCCGCTGCGAAAATGGCGTTTGCTCTGACAATAAAGGGTTTTGCAAGCGGATCACTTTCCGGTTGCGAAGGTCCGCCTTACGAATGAACTCCCCGTAGTACTCGTCGAACAGAAGATCGAAACTGCCGTCGCGGATTGCCCGCAGCAACCCGGTCTCGATGGCGCTGGCCAGTGCCTGATTGTCCTTGTTCACAAAATAGTATGCGGCGGCGGGATAGGTCAGCAGGATGGTTGGCTCGATCACGAGACTGCGCTCGGGGTGCGCCTCGATCTCATCCCACACTTCCGTTATCGAACGCGGGAAGTAATCAAAGCGCGCCGCATCGAGCATGCTGAACAGATTTTCGTACACGGTGGCGCCATAGACGTTCAGGCCATTCGCCTGCAGGATGCGGGTATCGGGCCAATGGCTGCCCTGCCCGGCTTCATAGTGCCGCAACTGGTCGAGCGTGCGTACCCTGGCAAATTTCTGCAGGTTTTCCCGCTTGATCAGGAAAACGCGATAGCCCGTCAATCCCTTGTCGATCGGAATCCGTATTGGCCGCAGTTTCTGTTCACGCTCGCGCGACGTCATCGACCACAAGACATCGATGTCCGCGCCCTTTTCCAGTTGCAGCAAGCTGCGTCCCTGCTCCATTTTGATATTACTGGGACGCATGTGATATGCCACACCCGATTTATCGAGCGCCAGTTTCAGCAACCTGATCTGGAAGTCATAACGCCCATCAATGGCGGACGGGCGGTCCGGATGTATCACGGACAGCGGTTTGGCAGCTTGCGCCGGCAAGGCAGCCAACATCAACACGCTAAAAAAAACGCACAGGCGAAAATTCATGCTCATCAGGACAGGTTTGCGTCGTTCGATTATACCCATGCCGAAAAACAAGACACATCATTCGAACCCGCCTGTTGCAATGCGACCGACATGCGCCTGAAAAGTGTTGGGACTTCTCCGCCACCAAGCGTCATGGCCAATCCGCCCTGCCGTAGCCAGCGCGGCAGATTTTAAGATTTTTTCCTTATGTTTCAATGACTTAAAAAATAATCGGCGCATTCTCCATGGCCTGGCACGGTCCCTGCAATATCCCCTGTGAGCGCAACAGATTGCCTCAAGCAGCAAAATCCAACCGATGACACTTAAGGAGATTTACCATGAAAGCACTGACCATCAAAGACCTGTCCCGCACCACCGAACTCGACCGCCAAGCCATGGCTGGCGTTTCCGGCGGCATGTACAAAGGCTGGTTGCCTGCATTCTCGATGACATCCATCGATGCATCCCAGCACAGCTTCTCGTTCGAGGCCAAGCAATCCATCGGCCAGGAACAAAACACCCTGGTCAACAACGGCAACAATGTCGCCTTTGCCTCCGGCATCACGTCGACCGTGAAGCCAAAGCAGACCGCCGACAACACCATCAACTTCGGTTGATTATCGCGGACAAGGCGGCGGGACTCGCGAAGGCTCCCGCCGTCTGCCGCGCCGATGAAGGAGAAATGCCATGAAAATCCTGATCATCAAGGACCTGTCATCTTTTAGCCAAGAACTGGAGCAGGAAGCGATGGCGGCAGTGCACGGCGGCAGGATGAAACTGCCGTTCCAGCGTGCAAGCGTCGACAACTTGCTGACGTCACCGCAGGGCGACCCGGTTGCTGTCTATGTCGATGGCGTTCTGGTCAATTCTGTCAGCACAGGCTATGCGCCACGATGACGGAGATGTCGCGGCGAATAGGTGAGGCAAGAAAAACAAAAGCCCGCTAAAGCGGGCTTTCTCGCATTATCGGCGCAGCACCGATAATTTAACTTGGCAAACGATTACAGCGGACGGATATTGGTCGCTTTTTCGCCTTTTGGGCCAGTGCCGCGATCAAACGACACGCGCTGGTTTTCAGCCAGGCTCTTGAAGCCGGTGGACTGAATGTCCTGAAAGTGGGCGAACAGGTCAGCACCGCCGCCATCAGGGGTGATGAAGCCGAAGCCTTTGGAATCGTTGAACCATTTGACAATACCAGTTTGAGTGCTCATGTTATTTCCTTTAAACAAAATAGGGACTAGCCCGGGACACACGGGAAACCAAGAAATATAACCGAGGGATTCAGACAGGCAGCTCTGCGGAAGAGCGAGACAGAAATGAGACCAACAAGAAAACGGCTTGATGTACGTGCAGAGGTCAATATACAGCACGGGCCCACATTTACCTAGCTTTATTTTTTTCTTGCACAACCGGCTAGAATAGGCGCCACCGCTATTTTTCAAACACATTTTCATGACACAACTGATCAACGCCCGCATCCTTGCCCAGGAAAACCTGCCGCCGCCTTCCCTGATTCAGAAGGAGATTCCGCACACGAAAAAATCACTGGCGACGGTGCTGAACGGCCGTGCAACGCTGGAAGACATCCTGGAACGCAAGGATGCCAGGCGCTTCATTGTGGTCGGCCCCTGCTCCATTCATGACCCGGAGGCGGCGCTCGATTATGCCCGCAGGCTCAAACCGCTGGCAGATGAAGTGGCCGACGTGCTGGTGCTGGTGATGCGGGTCTACTTCGAAAAGCCGCGCACCACGGTCGGCTGGAAAGGCCTCATCAACGATCCGGACCGGGATGACTCCTTCAACATGGTCAAGGGCATCCGGATCGCCCGTACGCTGCTGCGCGACATCAGCGAAATGGGCCTGGCCATCGGCACCGAGGCACTGGACCCGCTGATGCCGCAATACCTGGGAGATCTTGTCAGCTGGAATGCCATCGGCGCGCGCACCACGGAATCCCAGACGCACCGGGAAATGGCCAGCGGCCTGTCGACCCCGGTCGGGCTGAAGAACGGCACCGACGGCGGACTGACCGTCGCCATCAATGCCATGCAATCAGCCCGCACGCCGCATGCCTTCCTCGGCATCGATGCCGAGGGCCTGACTTCGGTGATCCGCACCGCAGGCAATCCGCACGGGCACCTGATCCTGCGTGGCGGCCAGGCGCCCAATTACGGCGCCGAAGCGGTCGCGCAAGCCGAACTCCTGCTGCAAAAAGCCGGCCTGCCCTCCTCCATCGTGGTCGATTGCAGCCACGGCAATTCAAACAAGGACCACAAGCGTCAGGTGGGCGTGCTGCAGGACGTCGTGGCGCAAATCGGCGCGGGCAACCAGAGCCTGGTTGGCATGATGGTCGAATCCAATATCGTCGAGGGCGCGCAGAAAATCCAGGCCGACCTTGCAGCGCTGGTGTACGGCCAATCCGTCACGGATGCGTGTATCGGCTGGGAAGATACCGTGAATGCGGTTCGGGAAGCGGCGGCAGCACTGCGCGACAAGGGCAAACGATAGGCAGGCGCCGCCATCAGGGGGCGTTGACAACTGATGCGCCTCAACTCCTTGGGCCTTGAGGCAGTTAAATTGATGCTCTATGACGGCATACATGGGGCATACGTGGCGCCAACGGCGTGGCAACATGCACCGGCGCATCATCAGGGCATGGGCAGCAGGCCTCCTGGCCCTGCCCTGCCTGCTTGTCCCCAGCCACGCGCTTGAACCGCCGGCAAGCGCCGCTGCGGCGCTCCAGGCCAAACACATCGAATTGCAGCCGCAACTGCGCGACAATATTTTCGGCGAACCCCTGCATCTGAGCTCGCGCGAGGGTCAGAGCCGGGTCGAGGGCGATGTCTATGCCGAAATGGCGTATCCGATCGATGCGGTCGCTGCGACATTCAAATCCGCCGCCAGACTCTGCGAATTGCTTTTCCTGCATTTGAACGTGCGCCGATGCGAGCCTGAGAGCGCCGGCAATCGCGAAACACTGGTCCTGTCGGTCGGGCCAAAGCGCGCACGCGTATCCGGCCAGGTATATGACATCACTTATGCGCTGCGCATCGAGTCTGCCGAAGCGAGCTACTTCAGGGCAACGCTGAGTGCCGCGGAAGGACCTTTATCAACCCGGGACTACCGCATCGTCTTTGAAGCAATGCCGATCAGCGGCAGTCACACCTTCATCCATCTGGGCTATGCCTATAGCTACGGCACCATGGCAAAACTTGCGATGAACCTGTACCTGTCGACGGCTGGACGCGCCAAGATCGGCTTCACCGTGGTGGGAAAGCAGCCCGACGGCAAACCACTCTACGTCAGGGGCGAGCGTGGATCGCTGGAGCGCAATGTCATGCGCTACTATCTCGCACTGCTCGCCTACAACAGCATCAATGCAGGATCGCCGCAGGAAAAAATGGCAGGGCGGCTGCGCAAGTGGTTCGCACTCACCGAGCGCTATCCGGCGCAACTGCACGAATTGGATCTAAACGAATATCTCGAAGAAAAGCAAGCCGACCTGGCGCGGGCCACCACCGGCCACCGGTAACAAACCGGACGCACTAAATCCGGGCACTGGCGCAAGCCGGAATAGTGCAAAAAAATAAACAGGCAAAACCGCCTGCACCACCAGCGGGACAGCGTCCAGCCACGCACTTTCCCGGTGCGCCGCATTTCAAAAGCGCCTCAATGCAATGCAGACAAGCCCACTTTGATGCAGAAATAGGCGTAATTACGCCCCTCAAACAGGCATTTCCCTTGGCATGCCGATTGCTAAAGTTCTGCAAAAGCAAAAAAACTCGACGCAGCTCCGATAACGTCCTTTGACATTACCGCACAAGATACCTATGAAAATTCTCGTTATTGGCCACGGCATGGTGGGTCACAAATTCCTCGAAAGCCTGAATGACACCGGCATTCGCGATGCGGAGGTTACCGTATTGTGCGAAGAGCCCCGCGCTGCCTATGACCGCGTGCATCTGTCGGAATTCTTCGCGGGCAAATCGGCGGACGATCTGTCCCTGGTGTCGCCAGGGTTCTTCGACCGCGACAACCTGCTGCTCAATCTGAATACCCGTGCGGTCTCGATTGATCGCAGCAACAAGACCGTTACCGTCAACAGTGGCGAAGTGCTCAGCTATGACAAGCTGGTCATCGCCACTGGCTCCTATCCTTTCGTGCCGCCCGTGCCGGGCAAAGAACGCAAGGACTGCTTTGTCTACCGCACCATCGAAGACCTGGAAGCCATGCTGGAATGCGGCAGCCGCTCGAAGAGCGGGGTTGTCATCGGCGGTGGCCTGCTGGGGCTGGAATGCGCCAAGGCGCTGCGCGACATGAACCTGCAAACCCATGTGGTGGAATTCGCGCCGCGCCTGATGGCCGTGCAGGTGGACGACGCCGGCGGCCGCATGCTGCGCAAGAAGATCGAGGAGCTGGGCGTCAGCGTCCATACGCAGAAAAACACGCTCGAGATCGTGGATGGCGAAACGGCGCGCCACTGCATGGTGTTCGCCGACGGCACCCACCTCGACACCGACATGATCGTATTCTCCGCCGGCATTCGTCCGCGCGATGAACTCGCGCGCCAGAGTGGCCTCGACGTCGGTCAGCGCGGCGGCATTGTCATCGACAACAATTGCCTGACCTCGGACCCTGACATTTATGCCATCGGCGAATGCGCGCTCTGGAGCGGCCAGATCTTCGGCCTGGTCGCCCCCGGATACGACATGGCACGCATCACCGCCAAGCACCTGGCCGGCGAAGCAGCCGAGTTTGCCGGCGCCGACATGAGCACCAAGCTCAAGCTGATGGGCGTCGATGTTGCGAGCATTGGCGACGCCATGGGCACTACGGCCGGCAGCCGCGCCTACCAGTTCACCGACGAGCGCAAGCAGGTGTACAAGAAGATCGTCGTATCCGAGTGCGGCACGCAACTTCTGGGCGCCGTCCTGATCGGCGACGCGAACGAATATGGCACCCTGCTGCAAATGATGCTGAACCGGATCGAGCTGCCGAAAGATCCGGAATTCCTGATCCTGCCGCAAAGCGATGGCAAGGCAAAGCCCGGACTGGGCGTCGACGCACTGCCGGCAACCGCGCAAATCTGCTCGTGCAACAACGTCTCGAAGGGCCAGTTGTGCGAAGCCGTTGGTAACGGCGTGACCACCATCGGCGACCTCAAGGCCTGCACCAAGGCAGGGACCGCCTGCGGCGGCTGCGTACCGCTGGTGACCCAGGTCATGAAAGCCGAGATGAAAAAGCAGGGCATGGCGGTCAACAACCATCTGTGCGAGCACTTCGCCTACTCCCGCCAGGAGCTCTACCATCTGATCCGCGTCGAAAAGATCACGACATTCGAGGCATTGCTGGCCCAGCATGGCACGGGGCTCGGCTGCGACATTTGCAAGCCGGTTGCTGCCAGCATCTTCGCCTCGTGCTGGAACGACTTCGTCCTCAAGAAGGACCACGCCAGCCTGCAGGATTCCAACGACTACTTCCTCGGCAATATCCAGAAGGATGGCACCTATTCGGTCGTGCCGCGCATGGCGGGCGGCGAAGTCACGCCGGACGGATTGATCGCCGTCGGCCAGGTGGCGAAGAAATACGGCCTCTATACCAAGATTACCGGCGGCCAGCGGGTCGACCTGTTCGGCGCGCGCGTCGAGCAATTGCCGGAAATCTGGGAAGAATTGATCGCGGCGGGCTTCGAGTCGGGCCATGCCTATGGCAAGTCCCTGCGCACCGTCAAATCCTGCGTGGGCTCGACCTGGTGCCGTTATGGCGTTGACGACAGCGTCGGCCTGGCCATCGAACTGGAAAACCGCTACAAGGGCTTGCGCGCACCGCACAAGATCAAGTTTGGCGTCTCCGGCTGCACGCGCGAATGTGCGGAAGCCCAGGGCAAGGATGTGGGCATCATCGCCACGGAAAAAGGCTGGAACCTGTACGTCTGCGGCAACGGCGGCATGAAGCCGCGCCATGCCGAGTTGCTGGCATCCGACCTTTCCAGGCAAGACCTGATCAAGTATATCGACCGTTTCCTGATGTTCTATATCCGTACTGCCGACCGCCTGCAGCGCACCAGCGTCTGGCGCGACAACCTGGAAGGCGGCCTCGACTATCTGAAAGCAGTCATCGTCGACGACAAGCTTGCCCTGGCGGCAGAGCTCGAAAGCGAGATGCAGCATGTGGTCGATACGTATGAGTGCGAATGGAAGAACGCCGTAACCGACCCCGAGACCCGCAAGCGCTTCCGTCAGTTTGTCAACAGCGACCAGTCCGACCAGAATGTCGTCTTTGTCGAGGAACGCGGCCAGATTCGCCCCGCGACGCAGGAAGAACGCAAGAACATCATCCCGATTATTGCCAAAGCCGCATAAGGTGAAACAACCATGATTCAAGACAACGAAAAAGCCTCCTGGAATGCCGTGTGTTCACTGGACGATATCGTGCCGAATACAGGTATCTGTGCCCTGGTAAAGGACAAGCATGTCGCCGTATTCCACGTGAAGGGCGATGAAGCGCAACTGTTTGCCATCGATAACTACGACCCGAATTCCAACGCCAGCGTACTTTCCCGCGGACTAGTCGGCAACCTCGGCAAGCGCATCGTGGTCGCCTCCCCAATCTACAAACATCACTTTGATTTGCTCAGCGGCGAATGCCTCGAAGCCCCGGAGAATTCCGTGGCGGCTTATCCGGTGCGGGTTGAAAACCGCAAGGTGCTGGTGGCGGTGTGATGGTGGCGGTGTGATTATGATGCAGGGCCGGTAAAGGCCCTACATCGGGATAACGTCATGCCCGCTTTTCATCGCCCGAAGGCGGCTCCCGGTGACGAAAGTCCTTCGAATGGATGCCATGCTTTTTCAGCAGCATCTGCAAGTGCGAGCGGTTCATGTCGCAACGACGCGCCAGCTCGGTCACCGTGCCGCCGACTTCACGCAGGCCGCGCTCGAGGAATGCGCGCTCGGCCTCGTCGCTGGCGGCGCGCTTGGCATCGCTGAGCGACACCGCACTGCTGGCTGCAAGGATGCCTGCGGCCGTGCCGGTAGCCACCGCCTCAGTCGATATCGGCTGCTGCGGCCGTATGTCCACCGGCAAGTGTTCGATGCCTGCCGTATCCCCCGCCAGGCAGGAAATCCGGTAAAGCAGGTTGCGCAGCTCGCGGATATTGCCTGGATAAGGATAATTCATCAGGAAATCGCGCAGGCGCGGCGTCATTTTCACTGGCCGGCGCTTCAGGGCTTCTGCCGCCTCGTCGCAGAAATAGGAAAACAATAGCGGGATTTCATCCTTGCGCTCGCGCAGTGGCGGCAGGCTGACGTGGATGACGCTGAGGCGATAGAACAGGTCTTCCCGAAAGCTGCCTTCCGCGCACAGCTTGCGCAAATTCTTGTTGGTGGCAGCGACGATGCGCGCATCCACCGAAATGGCCTCGTCGGCGCCGACGCGCTGGATTTCATGCGACTGCAGGACACGCAAGAGTTTTACCTGCCCTGGCAGCGGCAGTTCGCCGATTTCATCGAGGAAGATGGTGCCGCGATGGGCGCTCTCGAACTTGCCCTTGCGGTCATTGACGGCACCGGTGAATGCGCCCTTGCGGTGACCGAACAATTCCGACTCCAGCAGGTTTTCCGGAATCGCGCCGCAATTGACCGAAATGTAGGGCTTGTCGGCGCGCGCGCCATTGGCATGAATGACCTTAGCCATCAATTCCTTGCCGGTGCCGGACTCGCCATCGATCAACACCGGCAAGTCGGTAGGCGCGGCCTTTTCTGCCACCTCGAGCGCATCCAGCAGCTGCGGGTTGTCGCCAAAGGTGCCCTCGAAGACGAAACTGCGCGCAAGCAGTGCCCGGCGGCGCTCGCCAGGCGACTGCACCACGCGTGCGCCTTCGCCGGTGGCCGCCTGCACGAAGCGTTCCTTGTGCGACATCTGCATGACTTCGTCGCGCAAGGCATTTGCCTGGCGCAGCAGCTTTTCGATTTCCGCGCGCTCCAGGCGCGAAGCCCAGCGCAGCCGGGAACGCAGGATCTCGATTTTCTCCAGCAAGCCGGCGTAGGACAGGGCCGAAGTCCCCTGCACTTCCTGGTCGAGTATTTTCATGGCTTACCCCGCGCTCAGTTGTTTCTGCACTAGCTGGTAATACATGCCCTTTCTTGCCACGAGTTCGTCATGCCGCCCCTGCTCGACAATGGCACCTTCGTACAGCACGAGAATTTTGTCAGCGCGCATGATGGTGGAAAGGCGGTGCGCAATGATGACCGCCGTGCGCCCTTTCAGGATTTCACTCATGTTGCCAATGATATTGCTCTCGGACTGGGTGTCCAGCGCCGACGTGGCTTCGTCAAAGATCAACAGGCGCGGGTCGTGGTACAGCGCGCGGGCAATGCACAGGCGCTGGATCTGTCCGCCCGAAAGACCCACCCCGCGTTCGCCCACGACTTGTTCGTAGCGCAAGGGCAGCTTGCTGATGAAGGCGTGGGCATCGGCCATCTTGGCCACTTCCTCGATACGGCGGCGGTCCGGGCTGTCGTCGCCGCTGGCGATATTTTCCGCGACCGTCCCGGAAAACAGCAGGTTGCTCTGCATGACATAGCCCACCTGGGCGCGGTAATACTCCTTGTCGATCAGGCTCATTTCATAGCCATCCACCGTCATCTTGCCTTCGGTGGGCGGATAAAAGCCCACCAGCAGCTTGGCCAGCGTCGTCTTGCCGGAGCCGCTGCGCCCGACAATGGCAACCAGCTCGCCCGGCTTGATTTCCAGGTTGATGTTTTCCAGCACATAGGCGGTTTCTTCGCCGCCATAGCGGAAATAAAGCCCTTCGAGGCGGATGTCGCCCTGCAGGTCGGGCAGCAAGACCCGCGAAGCCAGGTCTTCCGGCTTTTGCTCAGGCTCCATGTCGAGCACGTCGCCCAGCCGCTCCATGGCCACGCCGGCATCGTTCAACTGGTTCCACAGGCCGACCAGCCCCATCAGCGGCGACAGCACGCTGCCCATCAGGGCATTGAAAGCGATCAGCTGGCCGATGGTGAGTTCGCGCGCCAGCACCAGGCTCGCGCCCATCCACAGGATGGCGATGGTGGTGGCGGCATTGAGAATCTGGCTGATCAGCGAGACGAAGATATGGAAGGTTTGCGCGCGGTACTGGACGTCCAGCGCCTTGGCATACTTGCGTTCCCATTTCAGCCGGACCGGGCGCTCGATGCCCATGCCCTTGATGGTTTCGACGCCGCCCAGCGCTTCCATCAGGAAGGACTGGGAATCGGTGGAAACATTGAACACTTCTCGGGCGTAATTCTTCAGCTTCGGCGTCGCCAATACCGTCAGCGCGATGATCGGGATGATGAATGCGATCAGCAGCAGCGTCATCTTGACGTTATAGAAAAACATGATGGTGAAATAAATAAACACCATCAAGAGATTCAGCACGGTCGTGACCGTCGATTCGGTCAGGAAGGCGCGGATGGTGTGGTTTTCCTGGAATCGCGCCAGAATGTCGCCGGTCTTGCGCTTGGCGAAAAACGAAAACGGCAGTGACATGGCATGCTTGAAGAAGTGCGACATCATGGCGAAATCCATGTTGCGCACCATGAAATTGGCCAGGAAGGCGCGGATCGTCGTCATCAACTGGGTAAACAGGTTCGATATCACCAGGCCCAGGATCAGCAGGTGCAGCAGGCTGACATTCTGGTGCACGATGACGCCATCGAGAATATTCTGGATGATTATTGGCGGCACCAGGCCCAGCACCTGGATCACGAAGGTCGCCAGGAACAGATGCGCCAGGATCTTGCGGTAAGGCTGCAGGTAGGCGACGAAGCGCACCCAGGGCGAGCGTGCTGCTGCCAGTTGCGCCATATTCTGGCCAGGCGTAAAGAGCAGGCAGGTGCCGCTCCAGCCGCGCTCGAACTCGGCCACGTCCAGCTTGCGAAAGCCCAGCGCCGGGTCGGCCAGCCATACCTGGTCCTTGGAGACGCCATAGACCACGACGTAGTGATAGCCTTCCCAGTGCACGATGAAGGGCAACTCGAACCCCTGCAACGCCTCGAAGGTGCATTGCACGCCGCGCGCCGTAAAGCCGAGGGATTCGCCGGCGCGCGCCAGGCTGTCGAGTGTTGCCCCCTGGGTCGTGACATTGGCGAGTTCGCGCAGCTTGCCCAAGGTCATGGAAATGCCGTAATGCTTGCAAATCATTGCCAGGCAGGCAGCGCCGCAGTCCATTTCCTCCGCCTGCTCGACCCAGGCAAAACGGCGGATCAGCTTTTCGCCGAATTGCGGTTTCGATTGCAGGTCCAGCACGACGGGGCGCTTGCGGCGTTCCGCCAGTTTCTTTTGGCGCTCCAGCTCGCGCTCGATGTAGCGCATGCGCTCTTCAAGCACTTCGCGCAGCTTGGGATTGCGCTCCAGGATCTGGTGCACGGTTTTTTCCGGGATGACCAGGAGCGTCGCATCCGTGACGGCGACGACCGTCGCTAGCTGCTCCTGGCGCATGAGGCAGGCCTTCTCGCCGAAGATATCGCCGGGTCCGAGCGTGGCCAGTACATAATCATCGCCGCCCTCGCTGCGCAGGATCTTCACCTGGCCGTGACGCACCACGTACAGGCGGCGGTCTTCGCGCGCATCCTGCTTGAGGATTTCGCGCCCGGCGGTAACGCGCTTGGCGCCGACGCTGCGCACGAACTCTTCCAGCTCGCCCCTGTCCACCTTGCCTTTCAGGTCGAACAGGCGCGCCACCAGGCCGCCGGCCGAACTGATCGCCACATAGCTGGCGATATAGTCTTGCGCCGCGGGATTTTGCGCCAGCAGCGGCGCAATTGCCGCGCGCGGAATGAACAGCAGTTCGGACTTGCCGGACGAGCGCACCGAATATTCATGCCGGTGTTCGCGCAGCATGGCCAGCTCGGAAATCACCTCGCCGGTCTTGCGTACGCCCAGGCTGCTCTCCTTGCCCCGTTCTTCGGTAAATACCCGCACCGATCCGGACTTCACAATAAAAAGGCCCTCGGCTGCTTCGCCGGCATGGCAGACACTGTCGCCAAAGGCAAAAAAGCGCGATTGCGCCTGCGCCGCCAGGCTTTCCAGGGCAGCACGGGAAAACGGCGCAAGAAGCTCGACCGTGCCAAGGAAGTCGGCCAGGGAATGCGTGCTGACGGCGGCGCTGGCGGGATTATCGGAAGATGCGTCCATGGGATGACGGCGCCCGCTCAATGCGTCTCGATGATGTGCTCCTGGGAACGCGCCTGCAGCCATTCCTCGCGCAGAAGACGGCGCACTTCGGTCGATGTATCCTCATCCAGCGTGGCGGGATACTTGGCGTTGACCGCAAAAATTTCATAAAACTCGCCATCGGCCGCGGGAAACGGCCCCAGCAGGTCGCCCACGGCGGCATTGAACACCTTGGCCTCGACATCGGTCTTGAGCGAGCCGCGCAAGACCTTGCCGATCACGCCACCGTGTTCGCGCGTATCGGCAATCGAATGCTCGCGCGCCATTTCGGCAAAACTCTCCGGGTCTTCCTGCAAAAAGGAAATCATTTCCCTGGCCTTGCCCTCCGTGTCCAGGACGATGTGGCTGACTTCGATGCTGTCGAACTTGGGCGAATGCAGCTGGAAATACTCTTCCACTGCGCGCTCGTTGCAGACTTTCTCCATCATTTTTTCCTGATAGAGGCTGTCGGTAATGAAGGCTTCAAAATCGTCGAGGCTGATGCCAAGCGCATCGAAATAGTGATTGGTGTCGGCCGCGCGGTGTAATCCCTGGATCCGGCGGAACTGGTCGGCGCGCTCCTGGATGTCATCGGCAACAACTGCGATACCCGCCCTCTTTGCCGCCCGAACAGTGAGCTTGTCTCGTACCAGTTGCTCGATCAGCCCCTGGAACTGTCCTGTCAGTTTCAAAATCTTGATGAAATCGTCGACTTCCACGACTTCATCGTCGATCCGCACGATTGCTGTCATATCCTGTGCTCCTTGCCCCGAATGCATTCCCATAACGGCAACCACGCGTTTACAGGATGAAATTCAGTATGGCGTGATGAAATATTTTGAATTCTCGCAACCAGATTTAGACGGTATGCCCAAGCCTGCGGTTCAGGCAGCGGCAAGTAAATTGGAGAATGCGCAACTGCCTGATCGCTTGTGCTGCTTCCTGCTTTTTAAATTGCCAGCCGCCGCTAGCCGATCGGCATGAAAATTCCAGGCCCTGATTCATGCCGCACCCAGTAGTGCATCCTTTAAAATGCCAATTATTTAACCCACCGAAACAAAAACAGGCATGGATTCCATCGAAGTCGTCTTGGCAATGCTGCTGGCGGTTGTTGCGAGCGGTTATCTGGTTCGCGCGTTGCCAGTCTCGTTGCCTTTGCCGCTGGTGCAAATTGCCCTGGGCGCAGTCATTTCTGGCGTATTCAAGCAAGGCGTCATGCTGGATCCGCATATATTCTTTCTGCTGTTCTTGCCGCCGCTGCTGTTTCTCGACGGCTGGCGCATTCCGAAGGATGGCCTGTTCCGCGACAAGGCGACAATCCTGGAACTGGCGCTGGGCCTGGTGATCTTTACCGTCCTGGGCATCGGCCTGCTGGTGCACTGGATGATTCCTTCCATGCCGCTGCCGGTGGCCTTCGCGCTGGCCGCGATCGTTTCGCCGACCGACCCGGTGGCGGTTTCATCGATCGCCGCGCGCGTGCCGATCCCCAAGCGGCTGATGCACATCCTGGAAGGCGAATCCCTGCTGAATGACGCATCGGGCCTGGTGTGCTTCCGCTTCGCGGTCGCGGCAATGCTGACGGGCGGCTTTTCGCTGGCGGGGGCATCGCTGACCTTCCTTTGGGTCGCCTGCGCGGGCCTGGGGATCGGTGCCGGCATTACCGCGGCAATCAGCTTCGCCCAGCGCTGGCTGTCGCGCCACTTCGGCGAAGACGCGGGCTCGCCGATCCTGATCAGCCTGCTGACGCCTTTCGCTGCCTACATGACGGCCGAACTGGTGCATGCCTCCGGCATCCTGGCGGCTGTGGCCGCCGGCATCACTATGAGCTACGTCGAATTGAGCGGCCGCGCGCTGGCGACCACACGCCTGCAACGGGCGGCGGTCTGGGATACCGTGCAATTCACCCTGAACGGCATCATGTTCGTGCTTTTGGGCGAACAACTCCCCGGGATCCTGCGGGGCGCCATGCACACCGTCGAGCAGGGCGAACACCTTGGCCCCTGGTGGCTGGCCGGCTATGGCCTGGCAATCAGCATCGGCCTGATCGTCTTGCGATTTCTCTGGGTCTGGGCATCGCTGCGCCTGACCCTGTTTCGCCGGGGCGCAAGCGTGGAACAGCCGCTCAAGCTGCATTGGCGCCTGGTGCTGGCGACATCGCTGGCCGGAGTGCGCGGCGCCATCACGCTGGCAGGCGTGATGAGCTTGCCCTTGCTGCTTCCTGACGGCACGGCCTTCCCGGCGCGGGACCTGGCGATCTTTCTTGCCACCGCGGTGATCCTGGTAACCATGGTGACGGCAAGCATCGGGCTGCCGCGCCTGCTGCGCGGCCTGGAACTGCCCGAAGAAACGACGGAGTTGCAGGAAGAAGACCTGGCGCGCCAGCATGCCGCCAGCGCGGCCATTGCCGCTGTCGAAAAATCACGGCAAGGCGTCCAGCACGATACCGCCGAATCGGATATCCATGCCCAGGCGGCGGCGCGGGTGACGGCACTGTACCAGCGCCGGCTGAGCGGCAGTGCCGGCGGCGAACGCGAAGCCGGGCAATTGCGCAAAGCAGACCAGGCCGAGCGCGCCCTGCGCCTGGCAGGACTGGAAGCTGAAAGGGAGGCCATCTTCCACCTGGCACGGCAATCGCGCATATCCGACGCCACCTCGCGCAAGCTGGTGCGCGAAATCGACTTGATCGAATCACGCTACCACTGATCGCCCTTACTTTTGCATATAAGCGGAAAACTTCCTGGCGACGAAAATGGCGAAACTTTCAACGTGGCGGAAAACGTGCGCAACCCCGAAACATACCAGCAGGCTGGCTGCCACATTGAACTGGACATTCCCTTCCGTATAGCCTTGTTCCGTTCCCCGCAGGTATAACATCATGCCGCTCGAAAAGGTACAGATCACAATGAAGTGCGTCAGATAAATCGGGAATGAAATGCTGCCGAGGTAGCGCGACAGGGGGTTTTCGAGGAAGCGCCGAAACGGCCCATGGAACGCGGCAGCGAAGACCATGGCGCTGGCGGCCAGGATGGACAGGAAATCGCTGCGCATGATTTGCGGCACCGGCAGCCCGCGCCCGCGCAGGCTGACGGTCGAGTAGTAGACCGCCCCGGCCAGCAGCAGGGGCACGGCAAAACGCAGCTTCTGGAATACCACCTTGTCGCGATGGTGGTAACACAGCGCGATGCACATGCCAGTCATGAAAGAGAAGTAATAAATATTCTTGGTCAGGAAAAAATAGACCAGGATCGCCGCGATAAAAAACAGGCGTTTTTTCAGGTGCAAAAACAGAGCGCACACTGCAAACACGATAAACGAGCCAAACAGCTCGACCGGCATCGTCCACAGGATGGGATTGTACGAGCGCGTCACATCGCTCGTGACAAATACCCCGTACAGGCCGAACTTCATGCTCTCCAGCAGGTCCGGCGCAAAGCCGTAGAAATTGGTCAGCCAGTTATTCCCTGTCACCTTGCCTGCGTCGATGTTGTAAAACAGCCGTGCAGCCAGCAAGAGGTAAGCGAATAGCGAGGCAAACAGGATGGGAATGGCCAAGCGCAGGTAGCGGCGCGCGCACAGCGCCGTCAGCAGGCTCAGGCGATGTGTCTGGATATAGCCGATGGATAAGGCAAAGCCGGACAGCACGAAAAAAATGAACACCGCCAGGTTGCCATCGGTAGGAAACGCCCAGTACCACCCGGCGTAAGTCGTAGAACTTCCCGATACGAAAAATACCAGCAAGTGGCTCAGTACCACCATCAGGGCTGCCCATCCCCGCAATCCGTCCAGAAACGCCAGGCGATCCTGTACAGCGGGGGTTTCGACAACCACATTTACATTATTTACTTGCGTCATGATGGCGGCGCGAAGCGCCAGGTTGGAAAAGTAAGTACCGCATGATCGATGCGCCAGGAACCGGTCATGGATATTGCCAGATTGAAGCCCGCGCAGGATACAAGAGTGTCCCGCCTGGCGTCAATTCGTGCAGATTTTCTGGCTTTCACCGCGCCTGATGTTGTTTTTTTTCCGCTCCCTGCACCCGGTTCGCCTGCCTGCATCCCGCATGGCGCGGCCCCGCCAGCCGCGTCCTTGCTGCGTGAATGACCCTGATTTTCTGGGCTAGCGGCCCCAAGCACGCTCACCTTAAACGCCAGATCCGGGTATCTAACGGGTTGAGATATTAAAAAGTTGCATAACTGATATCACAACAAGAAAGCATACGAAAGTTGCCATAAAGTCTATATTTCATTGCAATTACTGCGATGCAGCATAAGCGACCTATCGGATCGCCAGTTTATGCATGAATCGCAGCGCACAAAAAACCATGAATTCCAGGGAGTTTGACAATGAATTTAACCCGAACATTTCATTTACTGGCTGCCATGCTGGGTGCCAGTCTCTGCCTGTACGGCGGCACCGCCGCAGCCCAGAGCACGGCAAAACTGCATAACCTTTCCCTGCCTTACCTGGGATGGTCTTACCCGACCGCGCCCACCACGCTGGAAACCGACCTGAAATTTCTGGCAGATCCGGCTACCACTGCCGGCTGGTTTTTGGCCCACCAGTTCGGACTGGACGACGCCAACGGCATCAACAAGAGCGGCGGCTACATTGGACTGCAAACGAATACGTTGAACATCAATGCCAAAGGCGTGATTTTTTCCATCTGGGATGCCACTGTGGCAACCCCGGGACCGGGCGCGACCTGCCAGCCTTTCGGCGGCGAAGGCGTCGGCATGCAATGCTACAAGGCCTATCCCTGGGTCGCCGGCAAGACTTACCGGCTGCGTGTGGTCAATGAGCGCGGCAGCACCTTCAACGGCTACATCATTGACATGAGCACGACCACACCAACTGCCACCTACATTGGCCAGATCCAGGCGCCCGCTGGTTCCGTTACCTTTGCTCGCGGCAGTGTCCAGTGGGCCGAATTCTATTCGCAGTTTCCTGCCAATTGCGCCGACTATCCCTATATCAAGGCGCAGTGGTCACGCCCGAAAGGCAATGACGGTGCCATCCTGGCTGCGCAGCCAACCATGCAATACGCTGAAACGCCTTATTGCAAGAACGCGGCAGTCTTCAGCAGCGGCGCCGATTACATCATGGAAGGCGGCAATCCCGGCGCAAGCACCCGGCAGCACCTGACCAATTCGACCAACAAATACGTCAACCAGGCCACGACCAACGAGGCTTGCGGCGGCGCCGGACTGAAAGCGGATACGGGAACAATTGCGGCCTGTACCGGCCTGGTTCGTGTACCCCTGGCTGGCGGCAAGGTCGCCCTGCAGGCGGAAAACGGCAATTACCTCAGCTGCGCCGGCGGTGGCGGAAGCACAGTCGCGGCCTCCGCCAGGACCGTCTCGACGAATGAAACATTCACCGAGACCCTTGCGTCCGGCAAGGTGTCGTACAAGAGCAGCGGCGGACGCTACCTGACTGTTGCCAGCTATGGCACCCTGGACCTGAAATGCAGCGCCTATTTCGCCGGCACCACGGAAAAATTTACGCCGTTTGCCAACAAGGCGCGCACGTCGACCGTCACAGTCTCCAGCGAAAACCCTGTCTCCAGCCAGACCGGCATCAAGGCGATCGACGGCAGCGCCACCGGTTTCCCGGTCGACCAGACGCGCGAATGGACTACCAATGGCGAAAATGTCGGCGCCTGGATCCAGTTGAAGTGGGCTGTGGCCACGCCGGTCAAGCAAGTGATCCTGTATGACCGCCCCAACCTGTATGACCAGATCCTCGGCGGCACCCTGCTGTTCAGCGATGGCTCCAGCATCCCGGTCGGCGCCCTGCCCAATGATGGCAGTCCGCTCAGCATCAACTTCACCAGCAAGAACGTCAGCTGGGTGAAATTCCGGGTCGATCAGGCAACGGGCTGGGTCGGACTGGCGGAACTGGAAGTCTTTTAAAAACCCACTCGCAGGCTGGCCCGGGTGCTTTGCACAGCAAGGAAAATCTCGCGCAGAAATGCGGTCAGGCCGCAGATAAAGGCCAGCATGGCAAGGATGAACAGGCCGGCAATGACTGCAGACAGTTTAATTGCCAAAAATGCATCAATAAATGCACTGGCAATCATGACACCGACTATCAGGCCGCAAATAACCTCGCTGGTGAGGGCGATGTAAATCATGCGCAGCCGGCGCCCAAGCAAGCCGAGTTCAAGCTGCTTGAAAGCGGCTTCGTCGTCCGTGACGGGCGTTTCCGGTTTTCTTTCCAGGACGCGGATGCGATCAACGATGCGCACCAGGCGATTGGTCAGTACGCCGATAATCGTACCTACGGCTGTAAGAAGGAATACGGGGGCAACTGCCAGTTGAATGACGTGCGTAACGTCATCGACTTGAACGAAGGGAAACAGAACAAACTCCTTCCTTTTGGAAACGGCCAAGGCCAATGCTAGCTAGTGTAGCAATTTTGGCTTGCCCGCAACACCAGCGCAACAGTAAAAACGCGCTGGTGGGAGTCTGGGTGCCGTGCTTAGCGACGGCGGTGCTGCGGACGCGGACCGGCAGGGCCACGCGTTTCCAGATGACGGAACGTGATACGACCCTTGCTGAGATCGTAAGGAGATAATTCGAGGGTTACCTTGTCACCCGCCAGAATGCGGATGTGATGCTGACGCATCTTGCCGGAAGTGTAGGCGATCAGTTGATGGCCATTTTCCAGGTCGACACGATAACGGGAATCGGGCAGCACTTCGGCAACCTTGCCATTCATTTCAAGCAGTTCTTCTTTCGCCATACGGTTTCCTTTTAAAAATGCGCCGGCCAAGGCTGGCGACATGTATTACGTTGTATTACGTGCAGTTATTTGTCAGGGCAACCCCGGCAAGTACCGCCGAAAGGCACGCGTACTGGCCGCAGTGCCGAATAAAGGGCGCAAATGCAAATTGCCGTGAAAATACTGTGAAGCTGTCGCCCAAGCTACCAACGACAAAAAGTGAAAGGGGTGGTGCGCCACCATCGATCCAGCTGCTGCGCCTTGCTTGAGGCTTCAGTCAGCCCCTGGACCAAACCCAGGACTTATCCGAAGGAACGTAACATTATACCGCAGTTTATGCTTAGCCTTCAGTTGCCCTTCCCATTGCCGCGCTCCTCCATTTACGCCCTCCCGCCGGACGACAGCTGCAAATTTGTAAGGGAACGTAATAAGCGCCAACCGGCAATGAATTCCGTTATCCAATGTACAGGTAAAAATTTAATCCGGTGCTGATATGAAACACATTATTGCCCTTTTTGGTTTAAGCGCCCTGCTGGCCGGCTGCGTGGCAGTCCCCTATGACGCTGACACCGTGTATTACCCGGCGCCGGCTGTCAGCGCGACTATTTCAAGCGGCTATTATCACGGCTATCCTGCGCCCAATCCGTATTACCGCCCCTATCCTTATTACCAGCCGCCAGCGTATGTAACCCCGGCGCCGGTCATCGTCGCGCCCCCGGTACAATTTAATTACAACAGGAATGTCAGGCCGGGTGTGCAAGAACGCCACCATCAGCGCCAGGAAGGCGCAGAGGATGGTCAACGCCGGCGCGACGGCGAACGTCCAGACTGGCAGCGGCGTGATGGCGGCAGGCAAGGTGGCCGACCTGAATGGCGGCGGGACGACCCGTCCGGGCAGTCACGCGACCATTTTCGCAACCGCTAGGCAACGCGGCACCGCCGCTCCCGCCGGCGCCCTCAGGGCGCCGGTTGCGGCGCTGGCGGCTGCAATTCGATAACCCGGGTTTGCGCCTGGTTCGTCATCATGTCGATCACGCGGCAGTCGCCGCACATTTTCAGCCGATCCGGATTGCCAGAAAAGGCCCCATGTTCCGACAGCTTGGCCAGCATCGAATTAATCATTTGCAAGGTGCCAAATGGCTTTCCGCATCGGATGCAGCAGAACGGCTGTGATTCGTTCAGCACGATGGCCGCTTTCGCCGTCGCCGCAAAGGAAATGCGGGGCGCCAGCGAAATAGCCTGTTCCGGGCAGGTCTTTTCGCATAAGCCGCACTGCACGCAATTCTTTTCCACGAATCGCAGCTGCGGCGCGTTCTGGCTATCCATCAAGGCAGATTCAGGGCAGGCTCCCACGCAGGACATGCACAGGGTACAGGCCGCCGTGTCGACGACAACCGCACCGAAGGGAGCGCCCACGGGCAACGCCACCTGCTCTTGCGGAACGGGGGCATGGCGATGCAGATGCTCGAGCGCAAAATCGAGCGCATTGCGCTTGTCGGCTGCCACATGAAAGCTGGCCGCCCGCGCCGGTGATTCGCCCAGCGGCATGCACTGGAATGCGGCCTGCAGCTCTTGCGCCGTGGCAACCTGTAAAAGGCGGCAATGCATGCCGCCATAGCCTAGCCCCGACAATATGGTTTGTGCGATTGCCATCTGGCGTTCCAGCGCCTCAAGATATTGCGGCGCTTCTTCATCGGTGGCCAGCACTGCAATACCACTGGCGCCATAGGCGATGGCCGCCAGCCACAAGTCCATGCCCACGGACGCCGTGTGGTGCACCTCCAGCGGTAAAAGCCTGGCGGGGATTTCCGGATGCCCGCCGCTTCGGGCCAAATGCGCCGCTTCCCGCAGCAGCATGCTGCCGCGCCCGGCACTGTGGACCAGGATGACTGGCTCACTGCCCCCTGCGGTGGCGAATGCCGAGAGCATCGTCTTGAGGCGCCGCCCCGCATGGGGCGCATCTGGCCACGCATAGGCAAGCGCCCCCGACGGGCACACCGTGGTGCAGGCGCCGCATCCCATGCACAGGTGCGGCTCGACGCGAATACGGTCGCCGGCGCCGGTGATCGCCCGGGTCGAGCAGACGTCGATGCAGGCACTGCAGCCGGTGATATGATTGCGGCTGTGTGCGCACAGCCGCTCCTTGTAATGAAAGTATTTGGGCTTCTCGAATTCGCCGACCATGTGCGCCAGCTGCAAGGCAGCGTCTATCTGCGCGGCAGGAGCGCCTCCTGGGGCAAAATAGCCCTGCGGCGGCTGGTGCTGGGTCAATAACGGTGTCGGCGACAGGTCCAGGATCAGGTCGAATGTGCCACCGGCACCGCCCCCATCGTGAGCCGGCGTATTGCCGGCCAGCGCATCGGCACTCTGCCAGCTTGCCTTGAATGCCCCCAGCCAGCCCGTGATACGCACGTCGCGCCCCGCATGGACCGGAAAACCATATGCCGGCGGTGAGATGCCCGCCACGGCGCCGTCAGCATCCGCAACCAGCAACACGCTCACGGCAAGCTGCGGACTCAGCAGCGCTGCCAGCGGCATTGCATCGGCGGCCCGGCCGATGACGAGCGTGCGGCCGCTCGATGCATAGGTGACGCCGGACACCGGATCGGGCGGCGGCAAGGCGCCATCGGCCAGCAATGCGGCGGTCCTCGCCAAGTTCTGCAATTGCATGCTGGCCGCATCAAGAGGGGTACTCATACGGCGTCTCCAGGGTTTTGCCGCGAGGCGTCACCCAGCATGTGCTGGTCATTTTCCTTGTCCTGGCCGGCGCCGGCGCCCTTCTCGGCCTCCGCCGCTACCTGCTGCAGGAAGCCCTGCGCCTGATGCAGCGCAGCCAGCATCGCCGCCGACACAGGGTCTGGGCGGTTGTAGTCGCCCATGTAAATATCGAGGCCATCGACCAGATTGAAATGCGGGTCTGAAAAAAGGCGTTTAAGCGCTACGCGCCGCACGGCCTTGTCGACGCCTTGCGCCACAAAGGCCGAGTAGTCCGACTCAGGCGTCAGGCGTACAGCGTCTTCCATGGTGGGCAATCTGGACTGCGCCGTTGCGGCGGCGGAAACGTCCGGCACGGCACTTTCCGGACCGGTGTCTTCGGCAATAGCGGCATCCCTGCCGGCCGGTGGCAGCGACTGCGCCTGGCTGCCGCTTTTCAGTCGCGTCCAGCGCTGCAGAAATCCTTCGTTATCCATCGTCTAGCCTCCCCTTGCCCCGGTATCCGGAAAAAGCAGTTTATCCATGCTGCCTGCCGCGACGTCCCTGTGCTGGCGGCTGATAATGCGCCTGCAAGTAGCCTGCGAGCCAGGCATGGATTTCGCCAGGCATGGCGACACCGTCCGCGGACTCGCCCGAATCCAGCATGCGTGTTCCCTCGGCATAGCTGACCGATGCCTGCACCGGCATGGCCTGTCCATGCAGCATGCGCCACAAGACAAACACCTTGGGTTCGGGCGCAATGCAGTTCTCGAAGTAGCCATCGTTTTCGTCGGGATAGAGTTCCAGCTGCAGGCCGGAGACGAGGTAATGCTTGCTGTCGCCGGCGCTTTCCAGTTCCTGCAGTGGCGGCAGGCCGCCGCAGTCCGGCACCACGCCGACCGCAGCCCAGGCGTCATCTGCCCAGCGGTGATGGACGATGCGGTGCTCCATGATGACGGCAACCGGCATGCTGGCCATGCGCATCAGGATTTTCTCCTAGCGCCCGGCCGGCGCTGGCGGCGCCGTCCCGGCTTTTTCGCTTGTCACCGGGGCTGCCTTGGCCGCGCTTCCCATCTGCCCGCCAGGCTGTCCCGATGCGCCCGCCTGTGTCGTGGGCGCGGCAACCGCGGCGGCCGGCGCTGCAATGGGCGTAGGCGCATGCACTTGCCTGCCGTGGGTCGTGGCATTGCTGCGCCAGCGACCTGCGACGGTATCCATCGAGGCAAGCAAGGCCTGCTTGTCCTTTTCCGCCTGGGCTGCTGCCTGGGCCTTTTTCGCGGCAGCCGCGTCCTGCGGCGTCGCGGCAGGCGCCGTCACGCCGTGCGAAGGCCCGCGCCCCGTTTCCTGTACGCTGCCTCCGGTGGCGGCGCCGCCGGTATTGCCGCCGCTGCCGCCGGCAATACCCGGCGTACCGCCGGCATACGTGCCGTCCTTCGTTGGCCCAACGCGCCCCATCACTTCGCCGCTGCTGCCACCGCCAGAACTCACCTGGCCGGGAAACTTGGTCTGCGTCGCGCCCACAGCAGGCTGCTGGCGCCGGTCGCATCCCGGCAAGCCAAGCAGCATGCCTGCCGCTACGACATACAAGATAACTTTTGCTTTGCTCATCGCGTCATCCTTGCGT
This sequence comes from Janthinobacterium sp. 17J80-10, assembly GCF_004114795.1. Classification (NCBI taxonomy): domain Bacteria; kingdom Pseudomonadati; phylum Pseudomonadota; class Betaproteobacteria; order Burkholderiales; family Oxalobacteraceae; genus Janthinobacterium; species Janthinobacterium sp. 17J80-10. The sequence continues at coordinate 2,839,032 of NZ_CP035311.1, forward strand.
ATCTTTGCGTTCGGCGAGCCAGTACTCGTGGTGCTCGCGCGCCCATGTCTCGTCGACAGAGCCGTAGCGCATGGCACGGTAGGCGTGCGGATCGCCCAGCGTGCCCATGTAGATATGCCCCATTGCCGCAAGCATATACAGCGTCGCGCCGCCGAGATGCAGGAAATTGGCCATCTGCAGCACGAAGCGGGTCTGGCCAAACGTGACAAAGTCCAGTATCAATCCGCTGATCGACATGACCAGGCCAAGCAGGGTCACCCCGCCCCAGAACCACAGCTTTTCGCCGGCATTGAAAAATCCGGCGGGGACATGCTTGTGCGACGCCAGGCCGCCGCCTGCCTTCACCCATTGCCAGTCGCGCCGGTTGAAGAAATTCCGGTCGAGGAAAGTGAAGAACATCAGCACCGAGCACAGGATGAACAGCGGGCCGACAAAGTTGTGCAGATACTTGGAAATGATCGCAATCCACGAAAACACTTCGGCACCCATCCATGGCAGGAGCAACTTCTTGCCGAAAAGGATGACCAGGCCGGTAAAGGCCAGCACCAGGAAACTGATGGCGGTCGCCCAGTGCACCGTGCGCTCCCAGGAACTGAAGCGCGTCACGCTGCGGCCGGATTCCGGCTCGGCCAGGCGCGCCGGTCCCGCGGTCAGGTAAAAACCCAGGATCAGCAGCGGCACCACCAGCAGCAGGACGCCGGAAACCGTCGCGATCGGGCCATTGCGCAAGGTGCGCCAGGTATTGCCGCCGCGCTGCAGGATCACGTTGCCTTCGGATGAACCATACTGGCCAAGGAAATGGCGGTCGATATGCACCTTGCCGGATGCCGCCGTGCCCCAGCCGGGCTCCCGCACATCCTTTTCCGTCTGCAAGATGGTCTGTTCCTCGGCATACGCCGGCACGGCATCCTTGTTCGGCACGGCGGCAGGCGCCATGCGCGGCAGCAGCGCCAGCAGCAGCAATGCCGCCAGCATCGCCCGCAAGCGCTGCAAGGTCAGGAATGCATTCATGGTAGGCCTCCAGTTTGGTGACGGGGCTGCGCGGCCGCCTGCATTACGGACGGGCACGGCCATACTCGTTTTGCAGCCGGTTGCGGTCGGCGATCGCGGCCGACCACGCCAGCCTGTCGTTGTGAAAATAGACGTCTGCATGCAACTGGTCGCGCTTGCCGTTGTAGTAGCCGTCGACCCAGTGCGGGTGCTGCTCCACCTCGAGGCAGCCGGACAAGAGCAGGAGCGGCAGCGCCGCTGCAAGTAAGCGATTGAGCGTCATGATGGAAATTTCTTCGGATTGTTCTGGAAATCGTCCGGCACCTGGTTGGGCCGCGCCCCCTCGCCCCGGACACCCATTTCGCCACCGCGCCGCGGCTGGCCGTAGGCGATTTTCCAGCCCCACAGTTCCGGCCCATACCCGCGGATTTCAACGCGCTCGCGATAAATGGCGGCAATGATGCTGGAGTCGCCGCCCAGCAAGGCCTTGGTCGCGCATTGCTCTGCGCAAGCGGGCAGCTTGCCTTCGGCGATGCGGTTGCGGCCGTATTTCCTGAATTCGGCTTCGGAGGTATCGGCTTCCGGCCCGCCGGCGCAGAAGGTGCACTTGTCCATCTTGCCGCGGTGGTTGAACGCGCCGGTTTCCGGAAACTGCGGCGCGCCGAACGGACAGGCATAGGAACAGTAGCCGCAGCCGATGCACTGGTCCTTGTCGTGCAAGACGATGCCGTCTTCAGTGTGATAGATGCACTCGACCGGGCAGACCGCCATGCAGGGCGCGTCCGTGCAATGCATGCAGGCAACCGAAATGGAATGCTCTCCCGGCACGCCGTCATTGATCGTCACGACCCGCCGGCGGTTTACGCCCCAGGGCGTTTCATGCTCGCTCTTGCAAGCCGTCACGCAGCCATTGCAATCGATGCAGCGCTCGGTATCGCAAATGAACTTCATTCTTGCTGCCATCGGATTCTCCTTGCCGGCTGCGCCGGATCGCTACGTCAAGCCCGGGCCAATCGGCATATCGACACCTTGGTCTCCTGCATCATCGTCACCGCGTCATAACCATAGGTCCAGCCGGTGTTGACCGCCTCACCGCGCGCAAGCGGCGCCGCGCCTTTCGGGTAGTGCTCCAGCAAGTCCTCGCCCATCCACCATCCGCCAAAATGGAATGGCATCCAGACGATGCCGGGAGGCACCCGCTCGGTCACCATCGCCATCATCTTCAGGCGCGCGCCGGTCGGCGTCTCCACCCAGAGGTACTTGCCGGTGGCCGCGCCGACCTGCGCAGCATCGCGTGGATTGACCTCGACGAACATGTTTTGCTGCAGTTCTGCCAGCCAGGGGTTGGAACGCGTTTCATCGCCGCCGCCTTCGTATTCCACCAGGCGGCCGGAAGTCATGATCAGCGGATATTCCTTGGAAAAATCCGCTGCCTGCACCGATTTGTACAGGGTCGGCAGGCGCCAGAAAGCCGCCTTGTCGTCGTAGGTCGGGTATTTCGCCACGAGGTCGCGGCGCGGCGTCATCAGGGGTTCGCGGTGCACCGGCACGGGGTCGGGGAAATTCCAGACATTGCAGCGCGCGCGGGCATTGCCGAACGGCGCGCAGCCATGGCCGATAACCACGCGGATGATGCCGCCCGAGTTGTCGGTCTTCCAGTTCTTGCCTTCCGCCTGCGCCTGCTCCTGCGGCGTCAGCTCGCTCCACCAGCCCAGCTTTTTCAGGAATACGTGGTCGAACTCCGGGTAGCCGGTATCGAGTTCGCTGTCCTTGGTGGTGGAGCCGTCCGCCGCCAGCAGGCTTTCGCCATTGCGGTCGACGCCCCAGTTGGCGCGAAATGGCAAGCCGCCTTCGATAACCGGCTTGGAAAGGTCATACAGCAGGGGCGTGCCGGGATGCTTCAGTTCCGGCGTGCCCCAGCAGGGCCAGGGCAAGCCATAGTAATCGCCCTTGCAGGGTCCGGACTCGGCACGCAGCGTGGTGGGGTTAAACGTATGCTTGTTTTGCATGTGCAGCTTCAGGCGCTCCGGCGAACAGCCTGTATAGCCAATGGTCCAGCATGAGCGGTTGATCTCGCGCAGGATGTCCTCGATCACCGGTTCATTGTTGACGACCTTGATGTTCTTGCAGAGCTCATTGGCAAAGCCGAACTTCTGCGCGAACAGGTACATGATTTCCTGGTCGGTCTTGCACTCGAATAGCGGCGCAATCACCCGCTCGCGCCACTGGATGCTGCGGTTGCTGGCGGTGACGGAGCCGGACGTCTCGAACTGGGTCGTGGCCGGCAGCAGGTAGACGCCATCCTTGCGGCCATGCATGGCCGCGGTCATGGTGGGATAGGGATCGATCACCACCAGCATGTCCAGCTTTTGCATGGCGGCCTTCATGTCCGGCAGGCGCGTCTGGCTGTTGGGCGCATGCCCCCAGTAGATCACGGCGCGCAGGTTGCCGGGCTGGTCCACGTACTCCTTCTTTTCCAGCACGCCGTCGAACCAGCGCGACACCGTCAGTCCCGGTTTTTCCATCAATTGCTTCGAACCGAAGCGCGCGAGCAGCCAGTTGTAGTCGACACCCCAGGCCGTGGCGAAGTGCTTCCATGCGCCTTCGGCAATGCCGTAGTAGCCTGGCAGCGAATCGGGGTTGGGCCCGACGTCGGTCGCCCCCTGCACATTGTCATGGCCCCGGTAGATATTGGCGCCGCCGCCGGAGACACCGATATTGCCCAGCGCCAGCTGCAGGATCGATAGCGCGCGCACATTGGCGGTGCCGACATGGTGCTGCGTGATGCCCATGCACCAGACCACGGACGAGGGGCGGTTTTTCGCCAGCAATTCGGCTGCCAGCCGCACATGCGCCTCCGACACGCCCGTGACATCGGCGACCTTGTCCGGCGTCCACTTGGCAACTTCCTTGCGCACCTCGTCCATGCCATGGGTGCGCTCGGCGATATATTTCTGGTCTTCCCAGCCATTCTGGAAGATATGCCAGAGCATGCCCCACACTAGGGCAATGTCGGTGCCGGGACGGATGCGCACGTAATGGTGCGCAAAACGCGCCGTGCGGGTAAAGCGCGGATCGACCACGATCATTTTTGCGCCCAGTTCCTTGGCATGCAAAAAATGTAGCATGGAGACCGGGTGCGCCTCGGCCGGGTTCGAGCCGATGAACATGACCGCCTTGCTGTGGTGCAGGTCATTGAAGGAATTGGTCATCGCCCCGTATCCATAGGTCTGGGCGACGCCGGCGACAGTGGTCGAATGGCAGATGCGGGCCTGGTGGTCGCAATTGTTCGATCCCCACATCGAGATGAACTTGCGCATCAGGTAAGATTGTTCATTGCTATGCTTGCTGCCACCAATCATCATCATGGCATCCGGCCCGGCTTGCTGGCGCAGTTGCAGCAGGCGGTCGCCGATTTCATTGATTGCCTGTGTCCAGGAGATGCGCTGGTATTTGCCATCGACCAGCTTCATCGGGTAGCGCAGGCGATGCTCGCCATGGCCGTGCTCGCGCACCGAGGCGCCCTTGGCGCAATGCGCGCCCATGTTTAGCGGCGAATCGAAGGCGGCGTCCTGGCGGATCCAGACACCGTTCTGCACCACGGCCTCGACGGAACAGCCGACCGAACAATGGGTGCAGATGGTGTGCTTGACCTCGACCGCGGCGGCAGCCGCGGCTGCCTTCGGCGCGGCCGCGTGGGCCGGCGCGATCACATTCAGCGGCAGGTGGCGGGCCAGCACGCCTGCGCCGGCAGTCACGCCAGCCCGCATCAGGAAAGCACGGCGGTTCATGGTCGCGCCAATGGCGTGCGCAGTGCCTTCATGCAACGATGAAGGTGCGGATGCCCCGCTGCCTCCGGAAATCTTCACAAGTGACATGGACCGGCTCCTGCAGGAAATTACCAGTAGCGCGCGCTGCGATAATACTGGCGCACATGTTCGGTTTCACGATACCCGCGCCCGGACGCTTCCTGCGCCGCCACTGAAGCAGGCGGCAGCACCGGCGCCGATGCCACGCCCTTGCCGAACAGGATGGCGAATGTGCCGAGCGCGCCTGCACCGCCCGCTGCGCCCAAAAACCAGCGTCTGCTGCCATCCAACTTGCCGGATTCATGCTGTGCCATAGGACCTCCTCAGATTCTTGCCGATACTGCCAGTTCAGTGACTGTTGAGCTCGTCTGCCATGTCGAATGCCTGGGCTTCGACCAAAAAGAATTCCCTGGAAAATTCCGCCACGCGCCGGTAGAAATTCGCTTCCTGCAAGGCGCAGATCTCATCCAGGCAGCGGCTGCTCCAGGAGGCGATATGCTTCTCGAAAAACTGTTTTTGACGGTCAAGCGGCTGACGCAGCGCACCGACGCCGGCGCCGCCGGCAATCATGAGCCGCATGGCTTCGCAGAGCGCCGCCAGGTGGTCTTCCGTCTCGCCGGCACCATCGATGCGGGCGAGACCAAGTTGCGCCAGCTCAGTGCGCAAGGCAACCAAGGGTTTTTCATGCAGGAAGCCTCCCAGATAGAGGGAGGCATAAGGATTGATTTGCGGCGTGCCGGCACTGATGAATAAATCGTTGAATTCTTCGTGAACCGCTGCGGCATCGAGGACGCCGGCAGCCAGTACGAGGCTTTCCCAGGCCCGGTCGAGCGGATGGTCAGTCGCGAGCGAATCCAGGGAATCCGCCGCGGCAAGCGCGTCCAGCAGGCCGGACTCGGGCGGGGTGATCAGCAGGCGGGCAATGAGGGCATACAGATCGGCGCGGGCCTGCTCTTCACGCGCGAGCGGCAATAGCACAGCCGCACCCAGTGGCGTGGCGCGGCCGCATTCTTGTGCAGGAATGGCTTGCATCTGTCTCCACCCTTTTGGTGTCTTTCCTGGGCATTTCCTGCCCTATTTGACAGAATAGGCGTGAAGTCAGTTGGTGGTCAGGCAACCATCCATATGTATTGGACTTGAATCAATAAAATGAGGTAAAGCGTTTTTTACGGGAACTTTAAATCAAGCCTTCGAGGGCTAATACATCGACCGCGTCGCCTGCCTTTACGCTGTCTTGCTGATGCGACAGGATGACGATGCAATTGGCTTCCGACATCGACCGTAGAATGCCGGAGCCCTGTGCGCCGGTGATGCGCACCTGGGGAACGCCGCTGCTGTCCTGTGACAGGATGCCGCGCTGGTATTCGGTGCGGCCCGGCTTTTTGCGAATATCCGATTGCGAAGCTGCCCGCAGCACGGGCAACTGGTCGCTCTGCGCCCCCATCATGCGCAGCAGGGCCACGCGCGCAAAAAAATAAAAGGTCACCATGACCGCCACGGGATTGCCAGGCAGGCCGAACAGCCATGCCGCCTTGCCGTTCGAGGCAATCCTGCCAAATGCCATGGGACGCCCGGGGCGCATGGCGATTTTCCAGAATTTCACGTCGCCCAGGCGCGCCATGACTTGTTTGGTGTAATCGGCCTCACCCACTGACACGCCGCCGGACGTCACCACAACGTCGGCGTTTTCACAGGCGCTGCGCAATGCCGCCTCCAGCGCGGCCTCGTCATCCCTGACCACACCCATGTCGAGTATGTCGCATCCCAGGCGTTGCAGCATGCCGTACAAGGTATAGCGGTTGCTGTCGTAGACACAGCCTGGATCGAGCGGCTCGCCGAGCGAGCGCAGCTCATTGCCGGTCGAAAAAAAAGCTACCCGCAAGCGCCGCCGCACCGGGACTTCAGCGATGCCCAGCGAGGCAATCAGGCCGAGGTCCGCCGGCCGCAGAATCCGTCCTTTCAGCAAGGCAGGTGTACCTTCACGCAAGTCTTCGCCTTGCAAACGGCGGTTATCCCCCACTTTCGCGACAGCGGCGGGCATCGTGACCGTCGTTTCGGTCACCGTCAGGACAAATTCCTGCGGCACCACGGTATCGCAGCCTTCCGGCATTGGCGCGCCGGTCATGATGCGCACGCACTCGCCAGCCTTCACCGCTGATTCATGCACCATGCCTGCATGGGTATGGCCGACCACGCGCAAGTCAACCGGGCCCTCGCCCAGCAGGTCGACGGCGCGCACGGCATAGCCATCCATGGCCGAATTATCCTGCGCCGGGACATTAATGGGCGAAATGATGTCCTCGGCCAGCACACGACCCAGGGCAGTACGCAAGGCCAGCCTTTCGACGCTGTCCACTGGCGCGACGCATTGCCGCACGATCTGCTGCGCCTGCTCGACGGTCAATGCATCCGGATCGTAACCGGACAGGCAACTGATGATTTCTGAAACAGAGGGTGACGGCATAAAGGTTTTATTGTTATCGCCTGGGGCGCGGGTGGGTCGACAACCGCTATTTTGCCTGATGTTGCTGCAATTCATCCAGCGTATTGATGTTGCGAAATGCTATCTCGTCGGGGAATTCCACCTCCACTACGGCGAGCGAACGATACCAGGCATCCACCTTGCGCCCTCCCTGTTGCAGGTAATCGTCCAGCCGCGGCAGCAATGCCGTCTTCAGCAGGCAAAATACCGGCTGCGGCTGGCGGCGGCCAGCCTCCAGTGTGACGGCAACGGCCAGATCCGCCCGGGCTGTCTTCAGCGCGCTGCCTAAGCGCTTGACCAGGTCGGCCGGCAGGAAAGGCGAATCGCAGGGCGCCGTCACCAGCAATGGCGTGGCGCAATGCATCATCCCGCTCTGCAAGCCCGCCAGGGGGCCTGCAAATCCGGCCAGTACGTCCGGCCAGACTGGATAGCCGAAGCGGCCGTACACATCGAGGTTCTGGTTGGCATTGATGATCAGGCCGCCCACTTGCGGGCCGAGCCGCTCGATCACATGCGCCACCATCGGCTTGCCGTCGAGAAGTTGCAATCCCTTGTCGATGCTGCCCATGCGCGAACCGCGGCCGCCGGCCAGGATCAAGCCCGTCACAGTTGAAATGTCGATTTCCATGGCTGCAGTATAAATTGAATCTCGCAAGGGAAACGGCAGGGAAATTGATGACGCTCAAGCACCGACAGGCCGGCGCCCGTCGTGAGACGTCATAAACTGGCTAGACTTGTTGAACGACAAGCGGCCGCGCGCATCGAATCAAGTGGCCTCGTCCGCCTCTGCAATGCAGCGCAAATCTTAGCCATGCCCTATCGTCCGCAAATGTCGACCGCCAGCGTTGCCCTGACCCGCGAAGTGCGGGCCATCGACGAACGCGGGCGGGCTTCCGTCATCGCCATTCCGGCGGAGCGGCCATTGACCGTGTACGTGGATCGGCAGGAACTGGTAACGCTGATGACACTGGGCGCGGCGCCCGAAGCCCTGACGCTCGGCTACCTGCGCAACCAGCGGCTGGTGCGCTCGGTCGCGGACGTGACAGCCATCCAGGTCGACTGGGAAGTCGATGCCGTTGCCGTCACCACCCGCCATGGCATTGCCGACCTCGCCGAGCGTACGCAAAAAAAAGTCGTAACGACCGGTTGCGGCCAGGGCTCGGTCTTTGGCGGATTGATGGATGAAATCGCCCAAATCACCCTGCCGGCCGAGGCGCGCCTGCATCAATCGGTGCTGTATGCGATCGTCGACACCATCCGCACCCAGCCCTCGATCTATAAACAGGCCGGGTCGGTGCATGGCTGCGCGCTTTTTTCCGCTGAGGGCGAGATGCTGTATTTTGTCGAAGACGTGGGGCGGCACAATGCTGTCGATGCCATCGCCGGCAAGATGTGGCTGGATGGCGTCGAGGGCGCCGACAAGGTGTTTTACACGACCGGGCGGCTGACATCGGAAATGGTGATCAAGGGTGGCCAGATGGGCATCCCGTTCTTGCTGTCGCGCTCCGGCACCACGCAGATGGGGCACATGGTGGCCGAGCAGCTCGGCATGACGCTGCTGACGCGCTGTACCGGCAAACACTTCCTGCTGCTGACGTCCTGCGAGCGCCTGATTGCGCAACCTTCACTGGCGGATACCGTGCGGCTTGCCTGAGCCGCACATCCCTGCCGACGTCGAGAATGCCCCGCCGCCATGCCGATCCTTGAAGCCACCCGTGATGCTTTCGGTCTGCTTGCCCAGGGCGATGCAGCACTCCTGCAGATCATCTGGATTTCGCTGAAAACTTCGCTGATTGCCCTGGCCATTGCCACCCCCGTTGCGATTGCCGCAGGCTACCTGGTTGCGCAGCATGCCTTTCCTGGCCGGCGCATCGCCATCTGGCTGATCCAGGCAGCCATGGCACTGCCCACCGTGCTGATTGGATTGTTGCTGTACCTGGGGCTGTCGCGGCAGGGGCCGCTGGGCGAATTTCGCTGGCTGTTTTCCCAGCCCGGGATTGTTGCCGGCCAGGTGCTGATCGCCTTGCCGGTGTTGATTGCCTTTTCGCTGGCGGCCATTCAGGCAGCCGACCCGCGGCTGGCGGAGACCGCCATTACGCTGGGTGCGACGCGCCTGGGCGTGATGCGCACGGTGCTGCATGACGTGCGCTTTGGCGTGATGGCCGCTGTCATCAGCGGATTTGGGCGGGTGATTGCTGAAGTGGGCTGCGCCATCATGGTCGGCGGCAATATTGAAGGTGAGACGCGTACCATTACCACCGCCATTGCGCTACAAACCAGCAAGGGCGAATTCGCCCAAGGCATCGCTCTTGGCCTGGTGCTGGTGGCAATCGCCCTGGCAATCAACGCCGTGCTGGTCTTGTTGCAAGGGGACATGCAGGCAGTGCGAGGCACGTCATGACGGCCCTGCTGGAAATTCATCATTTAAGCAAGTGTTATGGCGCTCGCCAGCTGTTCGACATCGACACCCTGCGCCTGCAGGCTGGCAGCGCCTATGTATTGACTGGCATAAACGGCAGCGGCAAGTCCACCCTGCTGCGCATGCTGGCAGGGCTGGAGTCTGCGGCAGGGTGCGAAGCCTGCTTCATGGGAAAAAGCGTGCGCCTGGCCCCCTACCCTGCCGAAATGCGCGCGGCGATCGTTTACGTGCACCAGCATCCGGTCATGTTTGGCATCAGCGTTGCCGCCAATATCGGCTATGGCCTGGCTGCCCGCGGGTGCCGCCCACGCGACATCGACCTGCTTGTGGCAGAAGCGATGGACTGGGCCGGAGTTAGCCACTTACGCAATCGCAATCCCCTGGAATTATCCGGCGGAGAACGGCAGCGCATCGCCCTGGCGCGGGCAAAGGTGCTGGATCCCAGGCTGCTATTGCTGGATGAACCGACGGCCAATCTGGATGGCGCCGCGCGCGAGCAGGTTATCCGGTTGATTCCCACCTTGACGGCTGCCGGCAACAGTGTGGTCATGGCCTGTCATGACCGCGACCTGATTGCCATGCGCGGCGCTCAGCGGCTGAAGCTGCAGGATGGCCGCTTGCAAGCCAGGCAGAACCGCATCCGGCTGGCATGAGTTGGCAGCGAATGGCCATCGCGCGCCAGGATCGCTATCTAGCCGCCCCGGAGTAGGGAAAGAACACTTGTTGCCCATCTACCCGAAAGCTGGCAATTTTTTCCTGGCCTTGCGGCGACGTGATCCATTCAATCAGGCGCATCGCCCCCTTGTAATTAACATCTTTGTGCCTGCCTGGATTGACGGCGACAATGCCGTAAGGATTGAACATCCGTGGGTCACCTTCCAGCAAGATCGTCAGCCCCGTCCTGGCGCGGTAAGCAAGGTAGGTGGCGCGGTCAGTCAGCGTATAGGCTTGCATCTCGGCCGCCATATTCAGCACTTCGCCCATGCCCAGGCCGGCGGAAACATAGGCTTTTCCGGCAGGACGGACGCCCAGCAGTTTCCAGTACCCTTGTTCCATCTGGTCCGTGCCGGAATTGTCACCGCGTGAAATGAACCGGCTTTTGCTGTCGACAATGCGCTGCAGCCCTGTCAAGACATCCTTGCCCGCTTTGCGAACGCCTGCGGGATCGCTGTCCGGCCCCACAATAATGAAATCGTTGTACATCACGTCGCGACGATTAATGCCGCCGCCTTCAGCAACGAACTTGTCTTCCGAAGCACGCGCATGCACGAGGGTAACGTCGACATCGCCATTTCTTGCCAATTCCAGCGCTTTGCCGGTACCGACCGCAATCACATGGACCTTGATTCCGGACTCGGCTTCAAAGGCTGGCAACAGAAAGGCGAGCAAGCCGGAATTTTCCGTGCTGGTCGTGGTAGACAGCTTTATCGCCTCTTCCGCCAGGCCCGGCAATGGCAGCAATAAAAGCCCTGCCAACGCAGCAGATATGAGGGTGGAAAAAAAACAGTTCCTGATGGGCGGACGCATTTTCTTCTCCCGTGGCGCGTGGATTGGCAAGCCTGTTTTTTCGGGCAACTTCTTTTGCGACACAAGTCCTTGTGTGATTGCGCATTGCTGGAGATTTTGCGTCACAAGCGATTTCCTGCCTTGGAAAACATCAAGCCCTTACCATCGCGAAAATTGGGTTTCACGCTCCGACAGGAATGCACGGTTTCGCAGTACCGGCTATTCTTGATTGTCTTCACGTCGTCAATTCGTCGAAATAAAGGATAACGGTCATGTCACTTGGCACCTTCCTGAAATTTTTGACAGCATTTGTCCTTGGTGCGGTAATTCTGTCCGGCAGGGCGAACGATGCAATTTCAAGCTTTGCATTCGTACGAGAAGACGGTGCGCTGCAGATCGACGGGCGCCTGGTTTATCTTTACGGGATTTACATTCCGCCTACGGACAAGAGCTGCAATACGTCCCTGCGGCCAGTCCGTTGCAACAGTCGGGCGGCCCTCGCACTGGAGTTCAAGATCAGCGGCGACTTCGTGCGCTGCATGCCGAGATTCGTCAATGCCGATGGAAGCCTGATAGCAAGTTGCACTTCCGGCGAGGATGACCTGAGTGAATGGATGCTGCAAAAAGGCTGGGCAATTGCCCGGCCCGACGCGCCCTTTTCCTATGAAGCCCTGGAAAAAATTGCCCGCGCACGCGGATTCGGCATCTGGGGCATTCCGGTAGAAATTAATCGAAAGAGAATCCGATAGGGGCACGGGACTTTCGTCCGTCAGGAATGAAGCAAGCGCGCTGCGGGCATGTCCGCAGCAGTGGTTTGAAATAAAAAAGGGCGCAAAAATGCGCCCTTTTTTATTTCACTTGCGGGAGCAAGCTTATTTATCGTCAGGAGTAAATATGTTCGCCCTTGTGCTGCTTCCAGGATTGCGCAAGGTAATCAGCGTCTTCGCGGGACCGTGGCTTGACTCCCATCAGGATGCCGCCTTCCTTGATTCCTGCCTCATAATGTTTTACCCGTTCTTCCGGGATCCCGGCGCCGACCAGGGCACCGACCAAGCCACCGGTCAAGCCGCCGGCACCGGCGCCAGCCAATGCTGCCGCAAGCGGCCCGGCAATGACGATGCCGAGTCCGGGAATCGCAATGGAGGTGCCTACTGCGGCAATTGCCGCAGCAATTGCGCCCAGCGTACCGCCAATGGCGCCCCCCATGCTGGCGCCTTCGGCTGCCTTGCTCCCCAATTCGGTCTGCGTCGCACCGCTGCCCGTGAAGTGACGTTTGCGGGTATCGTCGGACATGACCAAATTGACATCATTATTGGTATAGCCCCGCTCGGTCACTGACTGATAGGCGCGCTCTGCGCTATCGCGATCCGGAAACAAGGCAGTGACCAGGCCGGAATTCTGCGTGGAAGACTGGGTAGTGTATTGGGTATCGACCATACGTATTACCTTTCATCAATTTAACCAACATCAACCGATATTGATTCTGAAAAAATAATCACTTCCGCTGCCATCGGAAAATCAATGTCCTCTGGGTGTTGTCTTGCGCACTGTTTCCTTGGCATTGCCGTAGGTTTCCTGGATTTTGCCTGCTGCCTGCTTGGCCAAGCCTTTTGCTTGCTGACTTGTATCACCCATGACCTTGCCTGCCTGTTCCTGGGTTTTTCCGGCAACGGTGCGTGCCCTGCCTTTGATCTGGTCCTTGTTCATGATTTCACCTTCTCTTTCTGAATGAATTAAAAGAAAATCAAGCAGTTTTACTATAAGGTGGAGGAACATCCCTATCTGTACGTTGCAGCACATAGGGGCAACGATGCCGGGTGCCAGAATGGCTTCGCTATCGATTCAACACATGACGTGCATCAATCCAAGTACGCCTTATCTTCATGTGAGACCTCTACAATATTTACCCGGAATTTCTGATTTTGCTTAATACCGACTTGTTTCATGACGCCCCGATGAATTCGCCTACCACCATGGTGCACAAACCCCACTGGATGGCCGTCCTGGCGGCTGCATTGCTGACCTTGTGCAGCATCACGCTGATCATTGGATGGCATGTCAGCCCGTTGTTTCCACATGACATAAACCAGCATGCCGCGTTTTTCCCGCGTTCCCACACGGTAGTTATCATGATGCTGGCCAGCATCACCTTGTGGTTGCAGTGTTATCCCGCGCCATTTCGGCATCGGCTTGCCAACCGCGCTTTTCGCGGGCTGGCACAAGGCCTGGCTGTGCTGGTAATTATCGGCGGGTTGTTATCACTGGCAAATATATTCTGGGGGCTGGACCAATTCATTGATCCCTATTTGCTGACGATGAACTGGCAAGCTTATTTGCTGAAAACCAATGCCGTTTCCTTGCTGGGCGCGCTGGGATTTATTCTGGCAGGAGCAAGCCTGCTTCTCCTGGATCGTCCAACACGATCGGGACGCTACCCTGCCGAATATTGTGCTTTAACGATGGCCGCCGTCATGTGCATCCCGATGATGGGATATCTGTTCAATGTCCAGGCCCTGACAGAATTTGCACCGGTACCGGCAATCTCCAGGCAGGCGCCCCCGGCCTTCGTCATGCTCGCCATCGGCATCCTGTTTTCAAGGCCGGCGCACCCGATGATGTCGATACTGCTCAGCCCCGCTCCCGGCGGGCGCCTTTTGCGCAGCGTGCTGCCAGTAACGCTGGTGTTGCTGGTGACCCTGGACTTGCTTGCCAAGTGGGGGGCCGGCAGAGGCTTTTACGACCATGACATGATTTCTCCTTTGGCGCTTTTGGTTGGCAGCGCACTGCTGCTCGTACTGTTCTGGCGTGCCGCTCTCATGCTCAACCATGAGTATGGCAGCCGTCTGAAAGGAGAAGCCGAACTGGCAAGAACCCATGAATTGCTGCGCATCGTCAGCGACTTCACGACCGAGGGGATTTGCGTCAAGGACCAGAAAGGTTGTTACATCTTCGCCAACCCGGCCGCACTGAGTATTCTGGGAAAAGACCAGGCATCGGTGATCGGCCATACCAGCGCCGAAGTATTTCCCGACCCCGATGTGGCGACCCGCATCGAGGAAAACAATCTCGATGTTTTGAAAGAAGGCAAAGCCAAGTCCGTCGAATTTCCTATCGACCTGCCACGCGGCCAGCGTACCTATTACCTGACCGAAGCCCCCTGGTTTGGCCAGAACAGCGAAGTATTGGGATCGGTCGGGATCACCACCGATATCACCGATCGCAAGCGCATTGAAGAAGCCATGAAGGCCCATGAAACACGGCTGGAAAACCTGGTGGAATCCCGGACTCTGGAAGTAAGGGAGTTGATTGGCCATCTGCAAACCATGCGTGAAGAAGAAAAACGGGCGATCGCCCGCGAATTGCATGACGACCTTGGATCTTCCCTTACAGCATTGAATATGCACCTGGCGATCCTGTTTCAGCAAATGCCGAACGATGTCGGCATTACCGAACGCATTGTGCAGATCAAGGCATTGCTGCAGTCGATTACCGCCACCAAGCGCCGCATCCAGAGTGGATTGCGGCCAGATAAACTCGACATCTTCGGCATCAAGACCGCGATCAGCGATCAGGCCCAGGAGTTTGAAACCTATACGGGGGTGACGTGCTCGGTCAGCCTGCCAGACGAAGATATCCAGTACTCCAGCCAGGTCGAGATTTCACTTTTTCGCATGGTCCAGGAAACGCTGAACAATATCGCCAAGCACGCGAAGGCAACTCATGTTGATATCATCCTGGACGATAACGACGAAGAAATCTACCTGACGATCCGCGATAATGGTATCGGGATTTCCTCGCAGAAGCTGCCCTCTAATTCGACCCATGGACTGCGGGGCATGCGAGAGCGGGTGGTCTATCTTGGCGGCACGATCGCAATTGAAAGCGCTCCCGGATCAGGTACCCGCATCAAGATCAAGCTGCCGAAATTTCCGCAAGGAGATGGCAGCGCAACCGCTGCCCTGGAAAAAACCGGGCACCCTGCCTGAAATCCCGCTCCGGGCCAAGGCTGACCGGCGATTGGAATCGTTTATCCCGCCAGGGAGGCCGTGTCGACCCGGATGGGCAACAAGCGGGCGTATTCATGCCTGACATCGCCATAGCATTCGCAGACCCGGCGCTCGAGCGCCTCCCGGTCCAGTACCGTGATGTGGCCCCGGCTGTAATGAATGACGTTGTCTTCCTGCAGGCGGCCGGCCGCCTCCGCCACGCTTTCGCGGCGCACGCCAAGCATGTTGGCAATCATTTCTTGCGTCATGATCAGTTCATTGGAAGGCAGCCGGTCCAGGCGCAACAGAAGCCACAGGCATAGCTGTTGCGCCACGTTATGATGCCGGTTGCATACCGCCGCCTGCGACATTTGCGTCAGCAGCGCCTGGGTGAACCGCAGCAAATGCTTGTGAAGCGCCTCGCCACGCTCAAACTCGTCTTGCAAGAGCCCTGCGCCAAGACGAAAGCCAAATCCGGCACTCGTCACCACAGCACGGCAGGACGTGCCGCCCCCGCCCAACCAGACCCCGACACCGACCAGGCCTTCATTGCCGATCACGGCCGTTTCGGCAGTCGCGCCGTCCCGGGTATCGTGCAGGATCGATACGATACTGCTTGTAGGAAAGTAAACATGCTGGAGTGTACGACTGGGTTCGCTTAATACCATTCCTGTAGGCATGGAGACCAGTTCCAGCTCTGCGGCGAAGCGTCCATATTCAGCATCGGGCAAGGCTGCCAGAATATGGTTTTGCTGCGGGTTATGACCATACAAGCCGGCGATACGCACAGGCTTGGCATTAAGAAAGGATTGTGATGCGGACTGGAATTCTGGCTCCGCCTGTCGCAAAGCCGAGAAGACATGCGAATTAACAGTGCGCAAGCGACCTGCGACGATATTGGTATCTGTAAATGAACCGGCTTTTTGACCCATGCCACCCTCCTTGGTTATCCCGCTTTCCGATACATCATCTGCGAAAGCAAAATATTGCTGCATCCGTGTTTCTCCGATTCTGCTGTGGGATTCCGCCGACAACCAGAAGTTGCGCAAGCGCTTATCGGTACGGTGGAATTTCAGGACGATGCGAAGATTCAGGATGCCATTGCGGCACTTGCAAGCTCTTGCACTACAGAACGTAGCTGAAGGAAGTCGGTCGACTTATCGAAAAAAAACCCCGCGCCATACTGTTCCCCGGCCCGACGATAGGTATCGCTGGCATTATTGGTAAATACGATCTTGACGCCCGCACCAGGGTTCGGGCCTCGGGACAGCGTACGCAACAGGCTCATGCCATTGCCTTGCTTGAGGCGAATATCCAGGATCAGAATGTCGCATGAGGCGCGTGACAATTGATCCAGCGCATCCTCCTCCGCTTCGGCAACACCGGCAAGTTCGATACCGGGAATATTCGTCAGGTTCTGGATCAGCAGTTCGCGTACTTCAGCTGAATCCTCGACCAGGAAAATCCGCAAGCAGCGGGACGTTGGCGGACCGGAGGAGGATGGGAATGGATGATCCATAATGCAGGGAAAATAACCGCTATTTCCTGTGAAGGTGAGTGTAAGCCCCGTTGCAAAGATCGATCCCAAGTCAACAAATCGACTCAATCGATCAATTTTTCCTTGATGGCATAGTAAATCAGGTCAGCATTCGTGCTCATATTCATCTTTTGCAAGATGCGGGTGCGATAAGTGCTGACGGTCTTGACGCTCAGGCACAAGGCTTCGGCAATACGCGTCACCCCCTCGCCCTGGCTCAATTTGCAAAAAATTTCGTATTCCCGGCGTGAAAGTGTTTCATGCAATGCCTTGTCACTATTGCTTTCTTTTTCGGTCGTCAGCAATTCAGCGACACCATAGCTGATGTACTTATGCCCCCCTCGCACGGTGTGGATGGCATTCAGCAGGTCGGTGGCAAGCGCTTCCTTTTGTACATAGCCTGCCGCGCCGCTACGCAGCATGTGGACGGCGTACCGGCTTTCCGGATGCATGCTCAGGATCAGCACCGGCAACGCCGGCTTCTCGCGCTTTATTTGCCGCAAGACCTCGAGGCCGCTCTTGTCCGGCATGACGATATCCAGTAACACGATATCCCAGTCCTGGGCACGGATCATGCGGATTGCTTCCTCAGCGCTGGCAGCTTCGCCACCAATGCGCAAATCGGGCAAACTGCCAATAATGTGATGCACGCCCGCGCGCACCACGGCATGGTCATCAACGACCAGAATATCTATCATGCTGGCTTCACCTGCGAATCATATTCTTTTAATCGGTTGTACAAGGTTTTCAGGCTTACGCCGAGAACCGCTGCGGCAAGCGTCTTGTTGCCATGATAATGGCCGATTGTGGCACAGATCAACCGGCGCTGCGCATCTTCCAGCGTACTGCCAACTTGCAAGGTGATGCAGTCGCTCGCGCCGTCCGGGGCGACAGGCTCATTTTCGACCGGTGCATGCGCCGTCATGGCGGCCGTCAGATCGAGTTCATGGTCTGCCAGTATGAATGCGCGATGAACGGCGTTTTTGAGTTCGCGCACATTACCGGGCCAAGTGTAGGTTTGCATGAATTCCCGGGAGGCTGGCGAAAACACCTTGGCCGTCCCGTCATCCTGGTTGAGCCGATCAAGAAAGACACTTGCCATCAACTGGACATCGTCACCGCGCTCACGCAAGGATGGCACTTGCAAGGGAAATACCGACAGCCGATAGTAAAGGTCGCTCCGCAATAACCCATCTTGCACAGCCTGCCTCGGGCAGCGATTAGTCGCGGCAATCACCCGCACCTTGACCTGTGTCTCGGTGTCGGCGCCAATACGGCAAAAACGGCCGGTTTCGAGGATGCGCAACAGCTTGATTTGCATATCCATCGGCATCTCGGTCACTTCATCCAGAAAAAGGATGCCGCCATCGGCCCGTTCGAAACAGCCCTTGCGGCTTTTTACCGCACCCGTAAAACTGCCGCGCTCGTGTCCGAACAACTCGGCCTCGATCAGGTGCGGCGAGATCGCGCCGCAGTTGACCGCCACGAGGGGTTGGCCGGCACGCCCGCTCATCAGGTAAATCGTATTGGCAACGAGCTCCTTGCCGGTGCCGCTTTCTCCTTCGATCAAGACATTGGCATGGGTCGGCGCAACGCGGGCAATCATGCGAAACAACTGGCGCATCGGCCGCGACGCGCCGAAGAGATCGCCAAACCTCGCTTGCGCCTGCACCATGTGCCTGGGGGCTTCTTCTACAACCGGGGGAGTCGCCAGCGCTGCAGGCGGTTCATAGGCAAGGCAATGGATTGCAGTCTGAGCCGTCTCAGTACTCTGAAATTCGTTTAGCACGGGACACTCCTTGGTTTACTGCATGGATGTGTTGATAATATTTACATAATTTGAAAAATTGACGCATCCGTGTTTCTCCGATTTTGATGTAGGAATGCACTGACTGGTGCACCGTTTTTTTTCGCATGGGCTGAACAATTGATTTGTCTCAAATGTCTTACATGGCAGGCAATTCAATGTGGCAGAGACGCCTTTCTCTCCCCTTGCTTGCATGCTTTAAAACCATTGCAAACAAGGTGTGACATTTCTCCCAAAAACCACGGAAACTAAGAGACACAAAATGAAATATCGGCGTATTATTAAATCGTTGCCAGACGCAAACTCATCTGGGAAACAGAGGCACCCGTTCTGGTTGTAGCGGATACTTTTTGCACAAAGGATCACCCATGAAAGTCTTCGAGAATTATGCTTCGCGTTACGAGCGCACCAAAGAAGAAGAATATTCCCTGAAGGAATACCTGGAGATCTGCAAGCGCGACCGGATGGCGTATGCCTCCGCCGCCGAGCGCATGCTGCAGGCGATTGGCGAGCCGGAACTGGTCGATACCCGCCATGACCAGCGCCTCTCGCGCATCTTCGCCAACAAGGTGGTCAAGATTTATCCGGCGTTCCGCGAGTTTTACGGCACGGAAGAAGTCATCGAACAAGTCGTTTCCTATTTCCGCCATGCTGCCCAGGGGCTGGAAGAACGCAAGCAGATCCTTTACCTGCTGGGCCCGGTCGGCGGCGGCAAGTCGTCGATTGCGGAAAAGCTCAAGCAATTGATGGAACATGTCCCCTTCTACGCCATCAAGGGTTCGCCGGTGAATGAATCACCGCTCGGACTGTTCGATGAACTCGAGGATGGCGCCATCCTGGAAGAGGACTTCGGCATCCCGCGCCGCTACCTGCGCACCATCCCCAGCCCATGGGCAGTCAAGCGCCTGGCCGAATTCAATGGCGACATCAACCAGTTTCGGGTGGTCAAGCGTTATCCATCGGTCCTGAAGCAGGTCGCCATCTCCAAGACCGAGCCAGGCGATGAAAACAACCAGGATATCTCCTCGCTGGTCGGCAAGGTCGATATCCGCAAGCTGGAAGAATACTCCCAGGATGATCCGGATGCCTACAGCTACTCCGGCGGCCTGTGCCTGGCCAACCAGGGCTTGATGGAATTCGTCGAAATGTTCAAGGCGCCCATCAAGGTGCTGCACCCCTTGCTGACCGCTACCCAGGAAGGCAACTTCAAGGGCACCGAAGGTTTCGGCGCGATCCCCTTTGACGGCGTGATCCTGGCGCACTCCAACGAATCCGAATGGAAAGCCTTCCGCAACAATAAGAACAACGAGGCCTTCCTCGACCGTATCTATATCGTCAAGGTGCCGTATTGCCTGCGCGTGTCGGAGGAAGTAAAGATCTACGACAAGCTGATGCGCAATTCCTCGCTGTCGCAGGCGCCCTGCGCACCGGGCACGCTCAAGATGATGGCGCAGTTTGCCGTGCTGTCGCGCCTGAGGGAACCGGAAAATTCCAGCATCTATTCCAAGATGCTGGTCTATGATGGCGAAAACCTCAAGGATACCGACCCCAAGGCCAAGTCGATCCATGAATACATTGATTACGCCGGCGTCGATGAAGGCATGGATGGCTTGTCCACCCGCTTTGCCTTCAAGATCCTGTCCAAGGTCTTCAACTTCGATACCACCGAGGTGGCGGCCAATCCGGTGCACCTGCTGTACGTGCTGGAACAGCAGGTGGCGCGCGAACAGTTCCCGCCCGAAATCGAGCAAAAGTACCTTACGTACATCAAGGAGCACCTGGCGCAACGCTATGTGGATTTCATCGGCAAGGAAATCCAGACCGCTTACCTGGAGAGTTATTCCGAGTATGGCCAGAACATCTTCGACCGCTACGTGCTGTTCGCCGATTTCTGGATCCAGGACCAGGAATTCCGCGATCCGGACACCGGCGAAAGTTTCGACCGCAATGCGCTGAACAATGAACTGGAAAAGATCGAGAAGCCGGCCGGCATTTCCAACCCGAAGGATTTCCGCAACGAAATCGTCAACTTCGTCTTGCGCGCCCGCGCGCACAATGCCGGCAAGAACCCGCTCTGGACCAGTTATGAAAAACTGCGCACGGTAATCGAGAAGAAAATGTTCTCGAATACCGAAGACTTGCTGCCGGTGATTTCCTTCAATGCCAAGGCCAGTGCCGACGATGCTCACAAGCATGAGGAATTCGTCAAGCGCATGGTGGACAAAGGCTATACTGCCAAGCAGGTACGCCTCTTGTGCGAATGGTATCTGCGCGTGCGGAAATCGTCGTAACCCGTTCCCTCCCTGTCATGGGGAGGGAAGCAATATCAGCAGGAGAAGGTTTTGGTGCATCTCATTGACCGTCGTCTGCAGGGCAAGAACAAGTCCGCGATCAACCGGGAGCGCTTCATCCGGCGCTACAAGGGACAGATCAAGGAGGCCGTGGCGCGCGCCGTCAAGGGACGCTCGATCACGGATATTGAAAGCGGCGAGAAAATCTCCATTCCCGTCAAGGACATCAATGAACCGGTGTTCGGCCATGCTCATGGCGGCATTTGGGAAAACGTCCACCCCGGCAACAAGGAATACGCCAAGGGCGACCAGATCGAACGCCCCAAGGGCGGCCGCGGCGGCTCGGGCAAAGGCAAGGCTGGCAATAGCGACGAGACCGGTGAAGACGATTTTTCCTTCGAATTGTCGCGTGAGGAATTCCTGAATGTTTTCTTCGAAGATCTCGAATTGCCCAACCTGGTCAAGACCCAGTTGACTGCCGTTCCGGAATTCAAGAACCAGCGTGCCGGCTACAATGTCTCAGGCACGCCGTCCAATATCCACGTGCTGCGTTCCCTGCGCGGCGCGCTGGGACGCCGCATCGCCGTGGGCGGCGCGCCGCGCAAACGCCTGAAAGAGGCGGAGGAGGAATTGCAGGCACTCCTGAAGACAGCCGAAGAAGACGACCTGCGCGTCATTGAATTGCGCCGCGAAATTCATCACTTGCGCACGCGCATCCTGGCAATCCCCTTCATCGATCCGTTCGATCTGCGCTACAGCAACCGCATCAAGGTGCCCAAGCCAGCCAGCCAGGCGGTGATGTTTTGCGTCATGGATGTCTCCGGCTCGATGGATGAAGCGCGCAAGGACATGGC
The DNA here is from genome assembly GCF_004114795.1 of Janthinobacterium sp. 17J80-10. Taxonomy (NCBI): domain Bacteria; kingdom Pseudomonadati; phylum Pseudomonadota; class Betaproteobacteria; order Burkholderiales; family Oxalobacteraceae; genus Janthinobacterium; species Janthinobacterium sp. 17J80-10. The sequence continues at coordinate 2,860,713 of NZ_CP035311.1, forward strand.
CAAGCGCTTCTTCATCCTGCTCTACCTGTTCCTGACGCGCGCCTATGAAAAAATCGAAGTCGTCTTCATCCGCCACCATACTTCGGCGACCGAAGTCGATGAACAGGATTTTTTCCATTCGCGAGAATCCGGCGGCACGGTGGTTTCTTCAGCCTTGCACCTCTTGAAGGACATTATCGCCGAACGCTACCCGACCAATGACTGGAATGCCTATGTCGCGCAAGCCTCCGATGGCGACAACTGGGACAGCGATTCGCTGACCTGCCATGACCTGCTGGTGAATGCGATCATGCCGATGGTGCAGTACTATGCCTACATTGAAATCACCGATGGCCCGCCGCAAAACCTGTGGGAAGAGTATTCACAAATTCCTGCAGTCCATCCGAACTTCGCCATGCAAAAAATCGAATCGCCCGCCGACATTTACCCGGTGTTCCGCGAGTTGTTCAAAAAGCAGGTGAAATAAGTAAAGGATGTTGTCCATGAATGCCGTGCATGCCCTGCCTGAACCCGAAAACCCGCGCCGCCTGCCCGAGCAGTCGGAATGGACTTTCGACCTGATCGAACAGGCGCACGAAGAAGTGCGCCGCGTGGCTGAAAAATTTGGCCTGGACACCTATCCGAACCAGCTCGAAATCATCAGCGCCGAGCAGATGATGGATGCCTATGCCTCGGTCGGCTTGCCGGTGTCATATCATCACTGGTCATTCGGCAAGCACTTCCTGGCGACGGAAAAGAGTTACAAGCGCGGCCAGATGGGCCTGGCGTACGAGATCGTCATCAATTCGAATCCGTGCATCGCCTACCTGATGGAAGAAAACAGTCTGATGATGCAGACGCTGGTGATCGCGCATGCCGCCTACGGCCATAATTCTTTCTTCAAGGGAAACTACCTTTTCCGTACCTGGACCGATGCCGAAGCCATTGTGGATTACATGGTGTTTGCCAGAAAGTACATCAGCCAGTGTGAGGAGCGCCACGGCATCGAGGAAGTCGAATTGCTGCTCGATTCCTGCCATGCCCTGCAAAATTACGGCGTTGACCGCTACAAGCGCCCCGCCAAGCTGTCGCTGGAAAAGGAATACGCGCGCCAGAAGGAACGCGAGCAATACCTGCAGTCGCAAGTCAACGACCTCTGGCGCACGCTGCCGCGGCGCGAAGAGGAAGCGCACGAGGAAGCCCATCATCGTTTCCCTGAAGAACCGCAGGAAAACTTGCTGTACTTCATCGAAAAATACGCGCCGCTGCTGGAACCCTGGCAGCGCGAAATCGTGCGCATCGTACGCAAGATTTCCCAGTATTTCTATCCGCAGCGGCAGACGCAAGTCATGAACGAAGGCTGGGCCACCTTCTGGCACTACACCATCCTCAACCAGTTGTACGAGGAAGGCATCGTCGGCAATGGCTTCATGATGGAATTTTTGCAAAGCCACACCAACGTGGTGTACCAGCCGCCCATTTCCAGCCCCTACTACAGCGGCATCAACCCGTACGCCCTGGGCTTTGCCATGATGCGCGACATCCGCCGCATTTGCGAAGCGCCCACCGAGGAAGACCGCGCCTGGTTCCCGGAAATTGCCGGCAGCGACTGGGTCAAGACGCTGGATTTCGCCATGCGCAACTTCAAGGATGAAAGCTTCATCGCGCAATACCTGTCGCCCAAGCTGATCCGCGAATTCCATTTCTTTTCGGTGCTCGATGATGACCGTAATGAAAACCTGTATGTGTCGGCGATCCATGACGACAGCGGCTACCGTCACGTGCGCGAGCAACTGGCCGCCCAATACAACCTCGGCAACCGGGAGCCGAACATCCAGGTTTGGTCAGTCAATACCCACGGCGACCGTACGCTGACCCTGCGCCATACGCAGTTCCAGCGGCGGCCGCTCCACCAGAGTGCCGAGGAAGTCTTGCGGCATGTAACGCGCCTTTGGAACTTCGACGTCCACCTGGAAACCGTCAATCCCGAAGGCACGGTGCTGCACACCCTGGAATCCAAGGCAGAGAAGCGGCGCCGGCACAAGAAATGACAAGGATGGGGCAGGCAATGGGGGAACCGCTTTGCGCCCTGCCGCTCATAGAAATAACACGGTCACCGGGATCAACCATGTCATCTGCTGCCTTTCCGCATTCCCGGGCCATGCCGGGCAACGCCTCACTTTGCGGCAACATAGTCCTGCGCCTGCATCGCGCGCCGATCCCGGAAGAAGAACCCTTGCCCGGCGAGGAACCGACGCCGGACGAGGAAGAGCAACCGCCGCACCCCGATCCGTCGGCGGCGCAGCGCGATGCACCGCATGTTGGGGCAAAGGTTGACCCGCTCACATAGCCACAACCAGCACATCCAGGCAAACAGGAGGCAGCGATGGCCGATGCAGCGGAAGATTATGCAAGCGAACTGGTACGTCGTTTTGACGAATTCACCAGCTGGGCAATCGCCAATTGGCCGGAAAAAAATTATCCCCTGATGTCATCGGATTTTGCGGAATCACGTCGCGAAGTCAGCCAGATTTTGGGCCGCAAGTTGCATGAAGGCACATCTGCGCCAGCATCGACCACTGCACAGGAAAATGCCCCTTACCTCGATACCAATCCAACGCCTTGGCCCTGAGCGGGCCCGCTGGCCCCTGATATAGCACAGATACCAAGGAAAACCACGGCGCACACGGCGGGCGTGACGAAAGGCATGGCGCTTTCTTCTTCAGCGAGTGACAAAAAGCATTCGCTTCATGCAGGCTAAGGCCAAAGGCCATGGTATTCCCGCTATGGGGTTTTTCCGGCGCGCCCGCCGTGTACGTCGTGGTTCCTGTCTGATTTCCAGTTCACAAATGTCTCATCCTGGCAGCCGCGCGATGCGCATGCGAGGACGATAGATAGACATCTTCTTCGGGAAATTGTTCATCCGCGATTTCCTCAATCGGCATCCCATAGCGGGCACGCATGGCATTTTTAGCGTCCAACAATTCCCTTCCCAAGGCAATCAGGTCGACGTTGGACACCAGAACCTGCGGAAACATGACGCCTTCCTCGTCCTGGATATGGTGCTCGACCTGCTCCGCCAGGATGCGCACCTTCGAATCGAACATGGGTTCATCCGGCGGTATCTTGCCCAATAAGATAATCAGGCTTTTAGCGGAGTCGTGCTGATCCCAGGCTTCGTCCATTGCGGCGTCGTCGTGTATTTCCTCGCGCACCCTCGGATAAAAAATGCCTTCCTCGATTGCGAAATGAATCAGCAACTCGGCGCAGGCCTTGCGCACAAGTTCAAACTTCTCGTGCGTGCGCATCCGTCCCTTTTTTGCCTGCAATTCCGCAAACAGGGCCTGCACCTTACGATGGTCGAGCGTCAGCAATCCGATTACGTCCGGATAGACGACCGTCGGCAAAACGAGCTGAGGACGTTTGATCATGCCGTACCTTTCTGCAAGGCGGTTGTTCACATGGACACGCCAAGATCCAAATTACTCACTTGGATCACTTTGCATTTGCGATAGCACAAATGCACCGCCAGCGAGTGAAGGTTCCAATTGGAAATCCTGCCGCATATTCTTTCGCCCGGAGCCGATTGTCCTCGAACTAAGAATCACTGGACGTATCTCAGTGACATGATCGGCAAGGCTATTCCGCCGGCGGACAGGACTCACAAAATCGGAGACTGCAATGAAACCTAAAATCGAGCACTTCATGGACGAAGCTGATATTGGTTCCGGCGAAAAGACGCCGACCGAATTGGCCGACCAGAAAGATACCGAGCATCTGCGCGAGCAGCAGGAGCAGGTCCGGCAACAGGAGCACCCCATGGATGGCGGCTCGCTGCTGCAGGTAACCGAGGAACAGCAATTCATCGCCCAGCGCGAAAGCCATACCCCTCCAGAGGACGCGGACGCCGCAGCAGCGCTCGAAACCCTGGAACCTGCCCAATCGGCAAAAGCGCCAGGAGCAGAGATGGCGCCTCCGGAGGTAGCCTCTCATGCCGCAAGTGGCGCCACCACCAAAAAATCCCGCCGTGGCCACACCCGGCACGAGACCGCCAGGCATGGCCGGGCAGGCTAGGCGAGGCGTTGGCCTGCCGGATTACCCACTATTTTCATGCTTTTTCGTCAAACAGTATTTCTACGATGCAATAAATTCATCATGTGTGTTTCATGGCCGCTTGCCAGCGCCACGCCACCGCCAGCGGCCATGACGCAGCAAAGATTACTTCAAGAAAACTCTCAAGCCACTGATTTATAAGAATAAATTTTTGAAAAATTCTTTTTTAGAAAGAATTTTCGTCACTACGCGCGTCCGTTTCCAGCGTTATCAGGAATGAAGCACGCCGCCATGTCATTCAACTTCTGAATATCAATAATCAAAACTCGTAATTTGATTTATAGCTTGGAGAGGCCATAATGAAAGTATCAAATTTCACAGGAGGACATCATGTTCAACTCTAATTTTGCAACTTATCCGTATGTCAGCCCGGTTCATTCCTATAGCGAAAATCTGGGCCGCGCCGCACGCAGCTTCATTGCCGCCTTGCTGGCGATTGATCCCGCGCGTGTCGAAGCCGCACCGGTTCTTGCGAAAGCCACGGAAGACAAAGCGGCTACTGCTGCCGAGTTGAGCCGCCTGGCGCGCGAATTTGATGCGTTCATGCCCAATCAGGCAGCTGAACTGCGTTATCTGGCTGGCCGCGATTAAATACTGCGCTTGCGATTTTCGCGAGCAGGGCTAATTCCCCTAAGGGAAACCGCTTCTTGGGGTTTCCCTTTTCTATTTCTTCGAAAATACAACGATTCTGAAACGAGATTAGGTTTCCTCCGAGATTTTTAACGGCTTCTGTTTCTCCTAATCAACTACACAAATGTCTCTCAAAGGAAATTGATTTTACTCAACGTTGTCAAATTTCAACGAGGAATAATAGCTTAAAGAAATTATTTACAAGGAGACAAACATGCAAGATCTGACAAGCCTTCAAATGGTGAAATCGCTGGTCGACGCTTATAGCGCGCAAAACGCCAGTTTGCGACAGAAGCATGTTTACGAGCAAACCTTGCTTGCCTTGGTTCGTCTGGCCAAATCGGAGCAATTCATGGAGATCAAGGCCAACGTCAGGAAACTGACCGGCCCATTGCCGATCTTGAAACCGCGCGTACCGGCGCAAAGGACCAAGCTGGAAGTCCTGGCGCAATTGGCCCTGCCAGGCCTGGAAGAGAAAGAAAAAGTGGGCGCGCACGGCACCCCGGTTCGCCGCCGAAAATGAGCGACGCCCCTTCTCGCAGCGGCAACGTTAGCGCAGGCGAAAAAAACGGCCCATCATGGGCCGTTTTGCATTTCTGGCGGAGGCTGTGAGATTCGAACTCACGGACGGGTCACCCCGTCGGCAGTTTTCAAGACTGCTGGTTTAAACCACTCACCCAAACCTCCTTCGGGGGCCTAATTATACCCAAGGCGCTCGGCGGTGCCACAAGATTTTCTAGTCTTGCAAGAACATTTCTTGCAAATCATTCAAGAAGCGCTGCCCAAGCGCCGTTGGCATGATGACCTGGTGGTCGCGGTACAGCAATCCCTTGGCTTCGGCGGCATTCAGCTCGGCCTCGATCGTGTTCACGGTCAGCCCGGTGCGTTCGGCAAACAGGTTGACGGCAAAGCCGTCGCGCAAACGCAGGGCGTTCAGCATGAATTCAAAGCCTAGTTCGCCCCGGCCGATTTCCCTTTCCTCTTGCACGGAATTGCCGGCGGCAACTTGCTGCATGTACGCCCTGGGTTGCTTGTAGCGCGCCTGGCGCACGATGCGGTGCGGGAAAGACAGCTTGGAATGGGCGCCGGCGCCGATGCCCAGGTAATCGCCGAACTCCCAGTAATTCAGGTTGTGGCGCGCCTGCCTGCCGGCCTGGGCATAGGCCGAGACTTCGTAATGGGTGTAGCCGGCCGCGGCAGTCGCCTCTTCGATCATGTCCTGCATTTCGGCGCTGGCGTCGTCGTCCGGCAAGGCCGGCGGATACTTGGCGAAATAGGTGTTCGGCTCCAGCGTCAGGTGGTAGAGCGACAGGTGCGGCGCTGCCGCGGCGATGGCCAGGGCGAGGTCGGCGCGCGCTTCGGCCATGGTCTGCTGTGGCAGGGCATACATCAGGTCGAGGTTGAAATTGTCAAAGCTGGCGTGGGCAATCTCGATGGCGCGGCGTGCCTGGTCGCCGTCATGGATACGTCCCAGCGCTTCGAGATGGCGCGAATTGAAACTCTGGATGCCGATCGACAGACGATTGATGCCGCTGTCGCGATACGACTTGAATTTTTCTGCTTCGAAGGTACCCGGGTTGGCTTCCATGGTGATTTCCGCCCGGCCGTCGAGCGGCAACAGCGTGCGGATATCCGACAGCAGCCGCTCCAGGCCTGCGGCCGACATCAGGCTGGGCGTGCCGCCGCCGATGAAAACCGTATGGATGCGCCGCCCCCAGACCAGCGGCAAGGCGCTTTCCAGGTCCGCGCGCATGGCGTCAAGGTATTCCTGCTCTGGAAAACCGCCCTGCGCTTCATGCGAATTGAAATCGCAATACGGGCACTTGCGTACGCACCAGGGAAAGTGCACGTACAGGGCCAGCGGCGGCAGGCTTTGCAAATTGAGGATGCCGGGCTTCAGGTAGGCATTGGCTGCCTGGGCCGCGGCGGATGGGCCGGCACCCGAGGCCGGCGCCATGCCAACAGGCTTGATTGGAATCATCGGAGTTTTTCAACCAGCAGGCGCATGGCCTGGCCGCGGTGCGACAGGCGATTCTTTTCTTCCGAGGTCAACTCGGCAACCGTCTTGTCCAGGGTGGGCAGCCAGAAATGCGGATCGTAGCCGAATCCGCCGGCGCCACGCGGCGCCGCAATGACTTCGCCATCCCAGCGCCCGTCGGCAATCAGCGGCTGCGGATCGTCGGCATGGCGCACGAATACCAGCACACAATAATAATAAGCGCGCTTGTCGGCCTGGTCGGCCAGTTCGGCCACCAGCTTTTCACTGTTGCGGGTATCCGACTTCGGTTCGCCCGCATAGCGCGCCGACCAGACCCCGGGCGCGCCCTGCAATGCCTGCACACAAATACCCGAATCGTCCGCCAGTGCCGGCAAACCGGTCAGGCGCGACGCATGGCGTGCCTTGGCCAGGGCATTTTCGACAAAAGTCTGGTGCGGCTCATCCGCTTCGGGCACCTGGAAAGCGCCCTGCGGCTGCAAGTCAAAGCCCAGCGGCGCCAGCAGCTGGGAAAATTCTTTTAGCTTGCCTGCATTATTGGAAGCGAGAACGAGGGTTTGGGTCATGAATGGATTGTATAAAATTACCAGCCACTGGTCAGCTGGTCGATCGTGGCTGGCGTGATCAAACCGGAATGGGCGATGCGCTCACCGCGCGCATTAAACCAGTAGCTGCGCGGTTTTTCCCCATGCCATTTGGGGTCTATCATATACCGCAATTGCTCCGCGGGTGCTTCCCCGTACGCCCAGGCGTTGCCGGGCAAGCCGAAGGCGGCCAGCCGCTGGCGCATCATCGGCCCCAGCTCAGGGTCGGCAGCGGCATCGGTCGAGAGCGTCACCACGCGCAAGGCCTTGCGCTTGCGCTGTTCCTGGCCAAGCGTTTTCAAACTGGCGATGCAATACTGGCAATCCAGCGACCAGAGCACCAGGACAAAGGGCTTGCCTTGCTGCTGCGCGACCAGGCGCTCGAAACTGTCCGGCTCAAATGCCCGCAGGGTTTGCGCTGCCGGCCCAGTTGCGGCGGCAGGCGCCGCGGCCACACCGGCGCCCAGAAAAACCGCCATACCAATTGCGGCAACAATTCTTGCTGATACTGTCTTCATGTTTACTTCTCCGCATTGACCGCTGCGTTCGCAATGACAGGCACGATGCGCATGCCTTCTTGTTGAGTGCGCCAGGCCAGCACGATGCCGTCCGGGGTCTTCAGCAGGCGGGGTTGGTCCGAACCCTGGGACGTGCGCGCCAGTTCCATATCGCGCCAGGTCAGGCCGCCATCGCCGGAATGCTTGCCGAGGATAGCCGTGCCCTTGCCATCGAACTGGCGCCACGCCAGCACGACATGCTTGCCGAGAACAGCCACATCGGCATGCGCGGCCTGCGCCGTGCCGAGACGCTGCGGCGTGCCCATGACGCCGGCCGGACTGACGCTGGCATGGAACACCCCGCCCTCGTCGCCCTTCAGGTTGAACCATACCTGGTGGCGCGTGCCATCGTCGGCATAGGCCAGCCCCGGGCCATGATGGGGGCAGGCATCGATGCGCCAGTCGTCGAAGGTCGCGCGCGCCGGCGCCGTCCCTTTGCCATCCGGCGCCAGCACCGCAATGGCATGGTCGCGGGCGTTCGGCTCGAACACATGCCGCCACAGCGCCACCGGCTTGCCGTCCGGCGTCAGCGCCATGGCGATGCGGCAGCATTCGCAGCTATGGTCCGCCAGCCTGTAATCGCCCCTGAAGCTGTTGCCGGCATCGTCCGACACGGCGTAATACACGGCGGAGCCGCGATAAGGCATACCTTGGGCCTTTGCATCCGCTGCGCCGCGCCCATCGATCCAGGCGATATAGATCCTGCCAGCACCATCAACGATCATGGAGCCGAAGGCATGGGCAATCCTGTCACGATTGGCATGCACCGTGACAGGATCAGAAAAACTCCGGCCGCCGTCCAGCGAACGGGCGAAACGGATTTCACCCACGTGCGGCTTGGCGATCGGCCGCGTGTAGGCAACATAGATTTCGCCCTTGCTGCCGAACGCAAGCTTTGGACGATCATCACCGCCCGCGGCGACCGGCTCCGGCGCCTGCTGTACTTTCCTCGGCGCCGACCAGGTCTTACCCAGGTCGGCGGACTGGCGCAGCACCACGAAGTCGCCGCCGTCGAGCGATTCTTTTGTCGCGACCCAGAGGTGCCCTTCCCTGTCCACTGCGGCGGAAGTGCCGAGCTCGGTGCGTCCGGCGACCCTGGGCGCGGCGTGTTCCTCGTGCGCATGAGCGCTTTGCGCCGAACCGGCCGCGAAGGCAAGCACGCAATAAAGCATCGCCAGCGCAGTGCGTGCTTCATACCTTACTCGGCTCATCATTTCCTCCATTTGATAATTTGTTCAATTGGCGCTCCAGGTTCAAACTGCGGCTCACTGCATTTCTCCTGGAAGCCCTTTCCCTTCAATCACTTACATGTCGAATTTCAGCTCCGCGGTGTAGCTGCGCTGCGGATAAGGATGGAAATTCCAATATTTGTAATTGTTGAGATTGTCGATGCCAAAGGCCGCTGTCCATTGCTTGGCAACCCGGTACCGCACGCGCAAATCTGTCGTGAAGTACTTGCTCACCCCTTGGTAGGTGAATCCATTCACATCCGCGTTGTTCAGAGTGCGATACTGCGGGCCGCTATAGCGCGCACCCAGTGCAGCAGTCCAGCGCTCGTCGAAGCGGTAGCTGATCAACGCAGTGGCGCGCCATTCCGGAATGTTGGGTTGCCGTTTGCCGATGGTATCGCCCGGCGCTGCCACAAAACCGCTGTTTTCCTTGATGATGGAATCGGCATAGGTAATGCTGCCCGACAAGTCCAGTCCCTTCTTGAAGACATCGTTGCCGTTAAATGCCATTTCCAGGCCATTGGTATGGATGCGGCCGACGTTTTGCACGCGGGTGACGTTGGTGTTGGTCAGCGGGTTTAAAGCCGTCTGCGAATAGATCGAATCGCGGGTATCTTCCGTGAAGAACGTCAGGCGCAGTATGCCGCTGCCCAAGTCCTTTTCAGCCGTGAGTTCCGTTGTCCATGATTTTTCCGGCTTGAGGTTCGGATCATTGATGAACTGCGCATTGACGGTGGTCGTGGCGCCATAGAGTTCCGATACGGTTGGCATACGCACCGCACGGCCAATTGACGCCTTCAGCACGGTGTCGCTCCGCCATTGATAAGACAGCGCCGCTTTAGGCGAAATGAAGTTTTCGCTGCGGTCGGCATAGCGTGCTTCGGCCGGGGCAAGGCCGCCAGTCCTGGTGAAACCGCTAGAAGCAGTCCAGTTTTCAAGCCTTGCGCCAAGTACGGCTTTCCACTTCGGATCAAATTTCCAGGCATCTTGCGCCCATAAGCTGCGCAATGTCGCCTTGCCGCCAACCTCATTGGCCAGCGCGCCGGCAGCGTCGGCCTGCCAGTTTCCGGCGATATTGGAAGTGAGGTAATTCAGCGTGTAGCTATCTTGTTGCATGCCAAAATCGACAATATGCGCACCCTTGATCCCTTGAGGACGCCAGGTGCCTTTGAATGCCAGTGTATTCCAGCCGGTACCGTCGCCATCGGCGATCGTGCCGGCACCACCGGTCGCGGCGCTCGCCATAGGATTGCTCCCCGCGTTCTGGCGCTTCTGGTCTTTGTCGTAGTCGTAGAGGCTGGCGGCGACCTCCCAATCCCATGCGCCTTTCGTATTACTTTTCACCGAGAGGCCGTGCATGACGTGAGTCAATTTTTCATTGGTCAATGCAAAGTCGCCCCCGGTTAAGGCTTGGGCACCGGTGTACGCGAGCCCATTGATATTGATGGGACCGCTGTATACCGGCTGGCCGGCCGCATCGCGCAAATACGAAACGGGTCGACCCTCCGACGAATTTTGCCAAATGCCTAGCAGGTAGCTGGCGCGAATGGTCGGCGTAATATCGTAGGCCAGCTTGATCTTGGCGTGATCCTGAATCGTGTGGTATTCGGTGCCAGTGCCAAGAACATAGATCGGCGCATTAGCATTGTTTCTATCCACTAGCATCCCGGTCACGGGAGTTCCGGCTGCGCTGGCAATCCCGTTACTGAGAAAACGCGTCGGAAAGGTCAACGGCTGGCCATGACTGTCAGTGTGATTGTAGTTAAAGAACCACGACCAGTCGCCACTCCTGTCGCCGACCGAGGCGCTGGTCTGCCACGCGTTATACGTCGTATCGGTGTTGTAAAGCTTGAAGGGTTGCGAGACATAGTTGGCCTTGGCATGGGCCTCGAATTTTGTCGGCATGCGGGTGACATAATCCACCACCGCACCGACGGAGTTGCCAGGATAAGCTGCAGAGAACGGGCCATACATTACGTCGGCTCGCTCGATTTCTTCGGGGGTAACCATTCCCCAGCGCGGCGGAAAACTCAACCCCCCGACGCCATTGCCCAGATAATTGGATAACAAGATGCCGTCTGCATAGACGGCCGAACGCGCGCTGTTGCCGGTGCCTGAAGCACGGCTGGACAAAATGGCATGGTTATAGTCGCCGATATAGCGTTTGCGCACCAGCAGGCTGGGAAAATACTTCAGCGCATCCTGGCTGTCGGTTGCATTGACGGTCGCTTCGATCTGTTCCTTCGTCGTGCCTTCCATCGTCGTCGGGATTTGCGTCGGCAACGACGTCGGCCGTCCGCCGTAAACGGTAACGGTGCCAAGCTCTTTGACGGGCGCGTCGGTTGCCACGCCCTGGGCGAAAGCGTTCGTCATGAAAAGTTGTGCAATGACCAATGCCATTACGGTAGGCGTCGTCAGCGGCAAGCTGCTGTTTTTTTTCTGCGTGACCATGATTACTTCCATTTCGTTAAGACAAGCCTGAGGTATTTCGCTGAAGCCATTCTTTCCCAGACCGGCCTTTCATGACCTTGATGTGAATCAGGTCTTTGCAAGCCCGGGCCTTTGCCCGGCTTGCGAAAGCCGGCAGGGACAGAAAGAACGTCGCTCCGTACAGACGGGCTTTTTCTCAGGATGACGTGAAACGGCAGGCATGCCCGCGCATGGACAAGGCCAGCCGTTATCAGTTGAAATCAGGATTGCGCAGGTGGCGCACGGGATTGCGGACTGGCCCACACGAACAGCGGGCGTGGCGCCTGATAAAACAGCGAGGGGAAGGGAAAACTGCCCTGATAGGCAGGCAAGACAAACGCAACAGATGACGGCAAGGCAGGCATGCCGCCATGGGTCTGGCAGAATGGGCAATGATCAAAGGCGCTGGCAGGTTCGCCATGTGTGGGCGACGCCGGCCCCAGGTCCAGCTTGATCAGTTTCAGGCCTGCCGAGGAACAGATTTCGGACCACAGGAAACGTGACTTGCCGGAATCGGACAGTGCATGCGAAATCGACGGCGCGAGCGCAGCCATCAGGATCGCCAGGCATGCGAAGGCCGCGGTGATGCGTCTGGTGAACCGGGAGGAAGTCATGCCGAAATTCTATCACGCCAGCTGCGCATCAGCCTTGCATGCGCAGCATTGCCGAGATGATCCTGATCTGCTCCTGGTAGCGCAAGGCATGCTCGGGCAAACCCATCTGCTGGGCGGCGTAGTACAGCTCTTTCCAGAAATGCGCTTCTGTTTCATGGCCGCTGTGCAGGTAGCCAATCTGCTCCAGGGCATCCAGCGCGGCCGGGCATTCGCCCAGGCGCAGCGCTGTGTGATAGCCGCGCTCAAGGTCGGCCGGACAATCAAGCGCTTCCGGCAAAAAGTAGCGCGCTGCCGCCAGCAGGCGCAGCGCCTGTTTCGATTCCTGTGGCCAGTTGCGCATGTTTGTCTGCCTGCACGCCGGGTTCAGCCTGCCAGGCCCAGCGCCTCTTTCTGCAGGCGGTTCAACTGGACGATGCCGGCCTGCGCCAGGTCCAGCAAACGGTCCATGGTGTTGCGGTCGAAGGCTTCGCCCTCGGCGGTGCCCTGCACCTCAATAAAATGCCCGGCATCGGTCATCACCACGTTCATGTCGGTGTCGCAGGCCGAATCTTCGAGGTAATCCAGGTCCAGCACCGGGGTGCCGCGATACACGCCGACCGAGATCGCCGCGACAAAATGCCGCAACGGAATGGCTGCGATCAGCTGGCGCGCGGCCAGTTGCGCGAAGGCGTCGTAGGCGGCCACCATGGCGCCGGTGATCGAGGCAGTGCGCGTGCCGCCATCGGCCTGGATGACGTCGCAATCAAGATGCAGGGTGCGCTCGCCGAAGCCGTTGAGGTCGAACGCGGCGCGCAGGGAGCGGCCGATCAGGCGCTGGATTTCCTGGGTGCGGCCGGACTGCTTGCCCTTGGCGGCTTCGCGGTCCATGCGGCTATGGGTGGAACGCGGCAGCATGCCATATTCGGCAGTTAGCCAGCCTTGCCCCTTGCCCTTTAAAAAGCCGGGCACCTTGTCTTCGATGCTGGCCGTGCAAATGACCTTGGTGTCGCCGAATTCGATCAGCACCGAACCTTCGGCATGCTTGGTGTACTGGCGGGTCAGGCGCACTGGGCGCAATATGTCGGCGGCGCGGCCGCTCGGGCGAATCTCGGCAGAAATCATCATGGGGTCAGAGTGGGTTAAATAATTCAGTGCAACGAACCCCGCAGTTTACCCCTTGCCCGTGACCTTCGAGGATTTTTCGATGGCGTTGCGGATTTCCTCGATTGCCCTTTCGATGTCGTTATCATCGTACAGATCGGCGCTTTCGAGGTCGGCATGGCGCGGCGCCTCGATGGTGGTCGTGACGGCGCCGATCGGCAGCACATTGGTCGTGATCGAATTGACATCGTCGCTGCCATCGCCGCCTTCCCACATCATGGCCAGGGCGGTCACGTTGTCACTGGTCTTGCCGGCGATGCTGGCGGCGGAATTGACCAGTTGCGGCACGGCGCGCACGATGGTGTTGTTTTGCAGCGCATGGGCGAGCTGGTGGTCGGGCAGGATCGACCACAGGCCATCCGAACACAGCAGCATCACGTCGCCGGCCTGCAGGCTGGCGTTGCGCGAGATCTCGACGATCGGCATGTTGGGCGCCCCCAGGCAATTGAACAGCTTGTTGCGCTCCGGGTGCGTATCGCGCTCGGAAGGATCGACCTTGCCCTGGGCGATCAGGGTTTCGATGCGCGAATGGTCGCGCGTGCGCATGAGGATCTGGCCATTGCGCATCCAGTACAGCCGCGAATCGCCGCAGTGAGCCCAGAAGGCAGTGTTATGCTGGATCAGGCAGGCGACGATGGTGGTGCGCGGCGTTTCCGGCAAGTTGTTGATGGCACGATAACGGTGAATTTCGCGGTGCGCGGCAAAGAAACTCTCTTCCAGGAAGCGCTCCGGCTTTTTGACATAGGGGTTGGCATTGCGCTGGAATAGCGAGGCGATGGTTTGCATGGCAATCGTCGCCGCCGCATCACCCTGGATATGTCCGCCCATGCCGTCGGCCAGCAGCAACAGCAGGGCATCCCGCGTAAAGCTGTACCCCATGCGGTCCTGGTTGACCTTGCGGCCGCCGATATTGCTTTCTTGGTAGACGGAAAATCGCATGACTTATTCGGCTTATTGATACTGGGTGGTTTCCTGGAGGGTATCGAGCGCGTCCTTGTCCTTGCCGAACCGGCTGAACAGGCCGCGCACTTTGCGCGACAGGTTCTGCAGGCTTTCAGTGCCCTTCTTTTCCGGGATCGGTTCACGCAAGGCCTTTTGCAGTGCAAACACGCTTTGCGGCCGCTCCAGGGAATCGAGCTTGAGGCTCCAGCGAATCACGTCGAGCAATTCGCTCGAATAGATGCCCTCCAGCTTGCGCAAGTGGCCTTCCATCTTGTCCGAGACCTTGCGCTGGTCCGCAGGCTGCGGCGGCGCGCCCACCATGCAGGCGAACATCGAGGCGCCGATGCTGTAGATATCGGTCCAGGGGCCGAGATTGCCGCTTTTCTCGTAGAGTTCCGGCGGCGCAAAGCCCGGCGTATACATCGGATACAGCTTGGGCTGGTCGGTCTTCAGGGTCTGGCGGGCCGCGCCGAAATCCAGCAGGATGGGCGTGCCATCGACGCGCAGGTAGATATTGGCCGGCTTCAGGTCGAGATGCAGCAGCTTGTTGGTGTGCACTTCACGCAGGCCCATCATCACGTGCGAAAACATCTTGCGAATGAAGCGCTCGGAAACGATGGGCCGCTCGCCCTTGTCGCGCCGGCGCAGGATGTACTCCTGCAGGGACCGGCCGGACTCGTAGGCCATCACCATGTAGACCGTATCGTTGGCTCGGAAAAAATTCAGCACGCTGACCACGTTGGGATGGGCGATGCGCGCCAGCGCCCGGCCTTCCTCGAAAAAGCACTTCAGGCCAATGCGGAAGATGGGCAGGTTTTCCGCGGCGATGATCGGCACCAGCTCACCAGGCTCGCGCAGCGCCAGCGAACTGGGCAAATATTCCTTGATGGCGACAGCGTTGCCGTCTTCATCGTATGCAAGATAGACAATACTGAAGCCGCCGGATGCGATCTTCTTTACAATGCGGTATCCGGCAATTTCCAGGCCGTCTGGCAAGGGAGCATTATTCTGGGCTGCCAAGTAGTGACTCCATGATAAAGCGATAAAATGGCGTGGAATCCATCAGCTGCGGCGCGCTAGCGCCGACGAGTTCCTTACCTAAACACAATGACATTGATTGTGTGGATAAATCACTGTTTTGTAAAGATAAACCGAGGTTTCCATTTTGACTATCCATAGCATGACCGGTTATGCGGTCGCCACGCGCGAAACCGCTGCCGGCACTGTCACCGTTGAACTCAAGAGCGTCAATTCACGCTTTCTCGACTTGCAATTCAAGCTCAATGACGACTTGCGCGCCGCCGAGCCGGCGTTGCGCGAAGCCATCATGGCCCGCGTCGCCCGCGGCAAGCTTGAGTGCCGGCTGAGCTTTGGCCGCCGGCATGCAGAAGGGGATGTCCAGGCCTTGAACCAGGCCGTTCTGGCAACGCTGGCGCAATTGCAGGACAGCGTGCGCCAGCAATTTCCCGCAGCCGCCCCCTTGAGCGTCAATGAATTGCTGCGCTGGCCGGGCGTGATCGAAGAAGCGCAGTTTTCCCAGGAAGCCTTGTTGGCCGATATCCAGGCCACGCTGGCCACGGCGCTGGACGCCTTCATGGAAACGCGCGCCCGCGAAGGCGCAGCCATGCAGAATGTCATCCTGGCCCGGGTCGACGCCATGCAAGCCATCGTCCAGCGCATTACCCCGCTGGTGCCGGTAGTAATTGCGCAGTTTCTGCAAAAAGCTGTCGAACGCATGGAAGACGCGCTTGGCGTGTCATTGCAAGGCAATGCCGGCACACTGGCTGCACCGTCCGTGTCGCGCGAGGATGCGCTCGACCGCATCCGCCAGGAAGTGACGCTGTACGGCATCCGCATCGATGTCGCCGAAGAACTGGCGCGACTGGGTGCGCACCTGGAGGAAACCCGCCACATCCTGAAAAAGGGCGGCCCGGTGGGCAAGCGCCTGGATTTCATGATGCAGGAATTGAACCGCGAAGCCAATACGCTTGGCTCCAAGGCCGCCCTGAAGGAACTGGCGGACGCCTCGATGGAGCTGAAACTCCTGATCGACCAGATGCGCGAACAAGTGCAAAATTTGGAATAATCACTGCCAAGTATTATTCTGGATAAATATTTTACTAGAGGAAACCCATGCCCCACGCACCCGCCACTGCCGGTAGCCTGTTCATGGTCGTCGCCCCTTCCGGCGCCGGCAAATCCAGCCTGGTCAACGCCCTGCTGGAGCGGGAACCGGCCATCAAGCTGTCGATTTCCTACACCACCCGGCAGCCGCGCCCGGGCGAACAGCACGGCCGCGAATACTTTTTCACGTCTGCGGACGATTTTCTCGTCAAGCGCGATGCCGGGGAATTCCTGGAATCGGCCGAAGTCCATGGGAATTACTATGGCACGTCGCGCATCCAGATTGCCGAACAAATGAAGGCCGGCACCGATATCCTTCTGGAAATTGACTGGCAAGGCGCACAACAGGTCAAAAAACAGTTTCCGCAAGCGACCGGCATCTTTATCCTGCCGCCGTCGATTGCGGCCCTCGAAGAGCGCCTGCACAAGCGCGGCCAGGATGAGCCGCACGTCATTACACGCCGGATCCTGGCGGCCGGCGGGGAAATCGCCCACGCGCCAGAGTCTGAATATGTTATTATTAATCAAGACTTTGCAACTGCTTTGTCAGAGTTGACCGCAATTATCAAGGCGGCACGTTGCCGCTTCGCGCAACAGGCGGCACGCAACGCGTCCCTGTTCACCCAGCTTGGCATCCATGCCAACTTGACCTAACCCGATCCAGGAGCACAAATGGCCCGTATTACCATCGAAGATTGCCTCAAGCAGATCCCTAACCGTTTCCAGCTGACCCTGGCTGCCACCTATCGTGCACGCCAACTGCTGCAAGGCCACACCCCGAAAGTCGATGCCAAGGACAAGCCGACCGTGCTGGCCCTGCGTGAAATCGCCGCCGGCAAAGTCGGCATCGAAATGCTGAAAAAGGTTCCGACCTGAGGCGCTGACAGCGCCATGCTGTTGCCCGTCATGGGCTAAGGCCCTGCCATGAGCATCCTACCTGCAGATTCGCCGTCGCCTGCTGCCGCCAAGCGCGCAGCAGGAAAACGCACGGCCGCGAATCCTGCAGGCTCGCCAGCCGAGGCGGCATCTGCCGCCGGCGTGGCATCCATCACCGAACTCTCCACCAAGCTCTCCGCCTACCTCAGCCCGTCCGACCTGAAAAAGGTCAAGGAAGCGTATCGCTTTTCCGACGAGATGCACCTGGGGCAGATGCGCAAATCGGGCGAACCCTACATTTCGCACCCGATTGCCGTCGCCGAAATCTGCGCCGACTGGAAGCTCGATGCGCAGGCAATCATGGCGGCGCTACTGCACGACGTCATGGAAGACCAGGACGTCAAGAAGGAAGAGTTGATCGAGCGCTTCGGCGCCCAGGTCGCCTCGCTGGTGGATGGCCTGTCCAAACTCGACAAGCTCGAATTCCAGAGCCAGATCGAGATCCAGGCCGAGAACTTCCGCAAGATGCTGCTGGCCATGGCGCGCGATGTGCGCGTAATTTTGGTCAAGCTGGCCGACCGCCTGCACAACATGCGCACGCTGGGCTTCATGGCGCCGGAAAAGAAGCGCCGCATCGCCCGCGAGACCATGGAAGTCTATGTGCCCATTGCGCACCGGCTAGGCCTGAACAATATCTACCGCGAGCTGCAGGACCTGTCGTTCGCGCACCTGCATCCGCTGCGCTACCGCACCCTGTCCAAGGCGGTAAAATCCGCGCGCGGCAACCGCCGCGAAGTGGTCAGCAAGATCCTCGAATCGGTGAAAAGCACCCTGGCCGCCGCCGGCCTGGAAGTGCAGGTATATGGCCGCGAAAAGACGCTGTACGGCATCTATCGCAAGATGCGCAGCAAGCACCTGTCGTTTTCGCAGGTGCTGGACGTCTACGGCTTTCGCATCGTCGTCGACAGCTTCGCCAACTGCTATGTGGCGCTGGGCACCCTGCATGCGCTGTACAAGCCGATGCCGGGCAAGTTCAAGGATTACATCGCGATCCCCAAGCTGAACGGCTACCAGTCGCTGCACACGACCCTCATCGGCCCCTACGGCACGCCGGTGGAATTCCAGATCCGCACCCAGGAAATGCACCGCGTGGCGGAGTCCGGCGTGGCTGCCCACTGGCTCTACAAGAGCGAGGAAGACAGCCTGACCGACCTGCAGCAGCGCACCCATGCCTGGCTGCAGTCGCTTCTGGATATCCAGAAACAGACCGGCGACTCGGCGGAATTCCTCGAACACGTCAAGGTCGACCTGTTCCCGGACTCGGTGTACGTATTCACCCCCAAGTCCCGGATCATCGCCCTGCCCCGCGGCGCCACCGCGCTCGACTTTGCCTACACCATCCACACCGATGTGGGCGACCAGGCCATTGCCGTGAAGATCAACCACGAGCAGGCGCCCCTGCGTTCCGAATTGCGCAATGGCGATATCGTCGAGATCATCACCTCGCCCACCTCGCGGCCGAGCCCGAACTGGCTGACGTTTGTCCGCACCGGCAAGGCACGCTCGGCGATCCGTCACTACCTGCGCACGATCAACCTGGCCGAATCGACCGAACTGGGCCGGCGCCTCCTGAACCAGGCGCTGATCACACTCAAGCTCGACCCGGAACTGCCGCCGCAGCTGGTAGACCGCATCCTGAACGAATCCAGCGCAAAGTCCATGGACGAGCTGTACGCCGACATTGGCGTGGGCAAGCGCATGGCCGCCCTGGTGGCGCGCCACATCCTCGGGCTGGTGGAAAACGAGACGTCGGCCGCCGTCGCGCAAAATCCCCAGGGCGATGCCATCCAGAGCAAGCCGGCGCCAGTCGTCATTTACGGCACCGAAGGCGTGTCGGTGCAACTGGCGCAGTGCTGCATGCCGATCCCCGGCGACGGCCTGCAAGGGCAGCTGCGGCGCGACCAGGGCCTGGTCGTGCATGCGCTCGACTGCTACCAGGCCAAGCGCAACCGCGCCAAGGAGCCGGACCGCTGGATCGATGTCGTCTGGGGTGAGGAACTCAACCGCCGCTTCGATTGCCGCATCATGGTGCTGGTCAAGAACGAGCGCGGCATGCTGGCGCGCATCGCCGCAGAAATCGGCGAATCCGATGCCAATATCACCTATGTGGCCATGGATGGCGAAAAGGACCAGCTGATGATGCAGCTGAAATTCACCATCCAGGTGGAAGACCGCGTGCACCTGGCGCGCCTGCTGCGCAACGTCCGACGCATTCCCAACGTCGCGCGCATCATGCGCGAGCGCGGCTGAGAAAACCCGCTACCCGCCGGTACCGCCCTGCGCGTACTTAGCTCGCCGCCGGATAAGTCACTTCCAGCAGTTCCAGCTCTTCGATGCCGCCGGGGGTATGCAGCGTCACCACCTCGCCTTCGCGCGCCTTGGTCAGGGCGCGCGCCACCGGTGATATCCAGCTGATCTTGCCATTCAGGGGATCGAGCTCGTCGATGCCGACAATGGTGACCGTGTGCTCGGCGCCAGCCTGGTTCTGGTAAGTGACGGTCGCGCCAAAGAACACCTGGTCGGAGCCGTGATGCACGCTCGGATCCACCACCTCGGCCAGGTCCATGCGCTTGGTCAGGAAACGGATGCGGCGGTCGATCTCGCGCAGGCGCTTCTTGCCATAGATATAGTCGCCATTCTCGGAGCGGTCGCCATTGGACGCGGCCCAGTGCACCACGCGCACCACTTCCGGCCGGTCGACATCGATCAGCTGCAGCAACTCGTCCTTGATGCGGCGATAGCCGGCGGGCGTGATGTAATTTTTTGCGCCGGCCGGGATCGGCGGCATGGCCGCGTCGAGATCATCCTCGTCGCCTTCGGTTTCCTTGACAAATGCCTTGTTCATGACCGTGATTATAGTGCCCTAAAGGCCAGGCATGTCAGGCGCTGGCGTCGGCGATGCTGTTACTCCAGCGGAAAGCGTGCACCTGCAACTCCGCCACATCCTCTGCCGACAATCCGAGCTTGCGCATTACAGGCAGCAACAGCGGCCAGGCTTGTTCTATGCGTTCGATATATTCAGCCAGCTTGAGCATGTCGCCCAGCTCGCCGCGCCGGAACAGCAAGGCATCGTGGACTTCCTGCGCCACCGTCAGTTGCCCGAGCACGGCCTCCATCGGCAAGCCGAAGAGGACATCCATCAGCGACATGATGCCGACCGTAAAGGATTTTTCGCTCAAGCTGCGGTGATCGGGATAACGCTTCAGCGTCATGAGCTCCAGCAGCTTGCCACGGGCGGTGGCCAGTGCCAACAAGGGCGATTTCAGGCCATCCCCCTGGCCGGCGCCGGCGTACAGGAGGATTTGCAACCAGCGTTGTAATTGCACGCGCCCCAGCACGATCAGGGCCTGACCTACCGATTCGATATGCCTGCCACCGCTGATGCCGACGGAATTGACCAGCCGCAGCAAATTCAGGGATAGCGACACATCATGCTTGATGGTGTGTTCCAGCACGGTACTGTCTTCATCCGCAACAATCTGGTTCATCAGCTGGACAATCGCAAGTTGCGAAGGCGCAAGCTTTTTACCACTTAAAATCAGCGGCTTGGCAAAGTAATAGCCCTGAAAATAGTCAAATCCCAAGTCCAGGCAAGTCTCGAATTCCGCGATGGTCTCGACTTTTTCCGCCAACAGCTTCTTGCCGCCCTGCTTGAGCTGAAAGACGAGGCTGCGCAAGGCATCGGGCTGCACGCCTAGGATATCCACCTTGATGACATGCGCCAACGGCAACAACTGGCGCACGTCCTCCGACTTCACCACCACGTCGTCCAGCGCAAACTGGTAGCCAGCCTCGCTCAACTCCTTGATACGCGCGATGATGGCAGGGGTAACCTTGACGGTTTCGAGGATTTCCAGGACAACCTTGTCGGCAGGCAGAAAACCGATGAAATCGCTCATCAGCACTGCGGCATCGATATTGACGAAGCCCAGCGATTCACCCACCACGTTGTCCAGGCCCAGTTCGGCAACGTGCGCCATTACCGTTGCCGTGGCGGCGACATGATCGACGACATTGGCCGCGCCGGAAGCCGCATCGCGGAACAGCAACTCGTAGGCCACAAGATGCTGCTGCCTGTTCAAAATGGGTTGGCGCGCCAGGAAAAAATCCCTGGCGTGCTGCGCCGGTGCGGCGCCCCCATTGAACGCATCCGGAGTCATCGGAAAAATGCCTTTGCTAGAGTAGGAATAGAGAACCCGAAGGACGTAAGTTTTCCTCAGAGAACTTCTTTATTGTACTTGCAAACCATGCCGATGATATGGCAGTTTCTGAAAATAAGTTACCGTTAGTTCCTGGAGCCTTCTCCGGTCTCCAGGGTAAAGCGGGCGCCCTCGTCTTCCGCCAGGGCTTCGACCAGCCACGGCATCAGCTTGCGCAATTCCGGCGCCAGCGTGTAAGGGGGATTGAGCACGAACATGCCACTGCTGCGTAAGCCCAGGCCATCGGGCATCGGCGTGCCGACCGACAGGGTCACGTTCAGCCAGTCCTTGGCCGGCAGCCGCTTCAAATGTTCCGGCAACTGGCGCGATTCCGGCCTTTGCAGGACCGGATACCAGACCGCATATGTGCCGGTAGAAAAACGTTTCAGGGCGTCGTCCAGCGTATTGGCCACGCGCCGGTAATCCTGCTTGACTTCATAAGGCGGATCGACCAGCACCAGACCACGCCGCGAAGGCGGCGGCAGCAAGGCTTTCAAGCCGTCGAAACCATCGGCCTTCTGCACCAACACGCGCTTGCCGCGGGTGCTGGGACGCTGGCCCTGGGCCGCCGCATGGGCTTCGAGCTTTTGAAAATTCTCGAACAGGATCTTGACCTCGTTGGGATGCAATTCGAACAGGCGCAGGCGGTCCTGCTCGCGCATCACCTTCTCGGCGCAAAAAGGCGAACCCGGGTAGTAGCGCATCTTGCCGCTGGGGTTCATGGCCTTGATCAGGCCGACATAGTCGGCGACCGCTTCCGGCAAATCGTTCCGCTCCCACAGGCGGCCGATGCCGGTAGCAAACTCGGCATTCTTGGCTGCCTGCGTGCTGTCGAGCGCATACACGCCGGCGCCGGCATGGGTGTCGATCACCATGTAGGGCGTGTCTTTCTGGTTCAGGTAGCGCAGCAACTGGATGAGCACCATGTGCTTGAGCACATCGGCGTGATTACCCGCGTGGAAGGCGTGACGGTAACTCAGCATAGAAGAAAAATCCGATAAGCAGGGAGAAAGCAGGAAGTATGACAGCTGGCGGCGCTTCCTGCCGCCGCCGCATCAATATTTGAATGGATAAGCAGCACCTTCGAACGGCGGCTTGCGGCCGACCAGGGCCTCCAGCATCGTCAGTTCGGCATCGGTATGGTTGATGACCGGCGCCTTGGCCATCATGGTCTGTCCGGGCTTGTCGCCGATATACAGGGGGCGCTCGTGGTGCTGCGTGCGCAGGATCTCGCGCGCATCCGGGTCAGCCAGCGGCGCCAGCTCTGCCTCGCCATAACACAGGCAAAAATACGTGCGCGCCGGCGCCGCCTCGATGTAGCAGGCGGTGCCGCGAATGCCGATGGCGGCAGTTGGCGTGCGCAACTGCTT
The DNA here is from genome assembly GCF_004114795.1 of Janthinobacterium sp. 17J80-10. Taxonomy (NCBI): domain Bacteria; kingdom Pseudomonadati; phylum Pseudomonadota; class Betaproteobacteria; order Burkholderiales; family Oxalobacteraceae; genus Janthinobacterium; species Janthinobacterium sp. 17J80-10. Next base: position 2,883,595 of record NZ_CP035311.1, read on the forward strand.
TGCCCCCTTGCCGAAGACGGCAAGTATTTTCCCGGAGAGGTAGCGCAAGACCGCAACGCCAGTGCCGGCTTCCATCAAGAATTCGCTGTCGGGCCGCTGCAGGAAAGCGTCCTGACCAACAATGAAAACCACTTCGCCGTCGGCGCCGGTGACCACCTTCTGGCCCAGGCCGATCGCCTGGCCGGGCGCAGCAGGCTTGCCATCCACGCTGACTGCGCCCTTGATGCGCACGATGCCCTGTTTTCCGCTGCCAGCCATGGCAGCGCATGCCAGTGCGTAAAACCCGCTGCCAGCCAGCGCCGTTGCGCCGAGCCGGCGCAAGGCGGCGCGCCGCCGGGCGTCACTGTTTTTCTTGCCGGCGATTCCTGTCATGCCGCGCTCCCTGTGGTTTGTTATCGGGACTTGCCCCCTCGTGCGCACATTATACGGGCGCAAATACAAAAAAAGCCGCCCGGCGAACCGGGCGGCTTTTGCATCTGTCCTTCAGGCTCCTTGCAAAGCCCGAGGCAAGATTAGTGGAACTGCTCTTCTTCGGTCGAGCCGGTCAGGGCTTTCACGGAAGAGGTGCCGCCCTGGATCACGGTGGTCACGTCGTCGAAGTAGCCAGCGCCGACTTCCTGCTGGTGCGACACAAAGGTGTAACCCTTTTCGCGTGCTGCGAATTCCGGCTCCTGCACCATGTTGGTGTAGTGCTTCATGCCTTCGCCGCGGGCGTAAGCGTGGGCGAACTGGAAGGTGTTGAACCAGTTGATATGGATACCAGCCAGGGTGATGAACTGGTACTTGTAGCCCAGTGCCGACAGCTCTTCCTGGAACGAAGCGATCTGGCTGTCGTTCAGGTTCTTCTTCCAGTTGAAGGAAGGCGAGCAGTTGTACGACAACAGCTTGCCCGGCACGGCAGCGTGCACGGCTTGGGCGAATTCGCGGGCGAAGCCAATGTCAGGCACGCCGGTTTCGCACCAGACCAGGTCAGCGAACGGTGCATAAGCAACGCCGCGGCTGATGGCTTGTTCCAGGCCGTTCTTGACGCGGTAGAAACCTTCCTGGGTGCGCTCGCCGGTCAGGAATGGCTTGTCGTTGGCATCGTGATCGGAAGTGATCAGGTTGGCAGCTTCAGCATCGGTACGGGCCAGAACGATGGTCGACACGCCCATGACGTCAGCAGCGAAACGTGCAGCGGTCAGCTTTTCGATGGCTTCCTGGGTCGGAACCAGCACCTTGCCGCCCATATGGCCGCACTTCTTCACGGCAGCCAGCTGGTCTTCGAAGTGCACGCCGGCAGCGCCGGAAGCGATCATGTTCTTCATCAGTTCGAAAGCGTTCAGCACGCCGCCGAAACCGGCTTCCGCGTCAGCGACGATCGGCAGGAAGTAGTCGACGAAACCTTCGTCGCCCGGGTTGATGTTACGCGACCACTGGATTTCGTCAGCGCGCTTGAAGGTGTTGTTGATGCGGCGAACCATGGTCGGCACGGAATCGTAAGCGTACAGCGATTGATCCGGGTACATGGTTTCGGAAGTGTTGCCGTCGGCAGCGACTTGCCAGCCCGACAGGTAGACGGCTTCCAGGCCAGCCTTGGCTTGTTGCATGGCTTGACCGGCAGTGATCGCGCCGAAGGCGTTCACATAGCCCTTCTTGGCGCCGCCGTTGACTTTTTCCCAGAGCTTTTCTGCGCCGTTCTTGGCCAGGGTGTACTCGGGTTGCAGGCTGCCGCGCAGACGGACGACGTCTTCAGCGGTGTAGTTACGCTTGACGCTTGCCCAACGGGGATTTTCTGCCCAGTCTTTTTTCAGTGCTGCGATTTGCTGTTCACGAGTTGCCATTGTCATTCTCCTGAGTTGAACGGTGTTACAAAATGAAGGTGAAACCTGATTGGGCAAATCATATTCCTTTTCTTGCGGAGCAACAAGGTCTTATATAAGACATATAAGTAAATTTATTCTATTTAAATTCAATTACTTATATTTTTTGTTTCAGAATGCGGAACAAAAATCGCCAATTTACAACACCAAAGTGCCATCTCAACGACGGCATTTTTCACAATACAAGAAAGCAAATTCGGATTGTGAAAAATGGCGACAGAAAAGATGGCGCAGCGCGCTGCGAAACAGGAATATCTGCGCAAGGCTTCCCCACAAGTCTCCTCACAAACAATTACAATACCGGCTGCACAGGCGTGATCCGAAAGGCCTGTTGCCGAATCCCGAAAGCTTGATGAAAAACCCATCCCCCCCGAAAATCTGGCGTGGCCGCTCCGACTGCAACAAGTGTGGCGGCGAGTGCGCCCTGTTCGGCGACCTGCCGGCTCATGAGCTGGACCTGATTCACACGCCGTTTGACGACTTGCAGTATCCCGCGGGCACATCCCTCTTCCTGCAGGGCGATGACGTCAATGGCATCTATTACATCCGCAGCGGCATGGTCAAGCTCAACCGCATCAATCCTGACGGCACCCAGCGCATCGTGCGCGTGCTCAGGCCCGGCAATACCGTGGGCCTGGAAGCCATGGTGCATCCGCAGTATGAGCACGATGCCATTCCCCTCACGCCGGTGGTGGCTTGCCGCATTCCGCTGGATGTCATGGCCAAGCTTGACCGCGAATCACCCACCCTGCACCGGCGCGTGCTGCAGCAATGGCATGCGGCGCTCTCCGACGCCGACCACTGGTTTGCCGAGCTGGCAAACGGCCCGGCGCGGGTGCGCATCGCGCGCTTGCTGCTGAAGATGCGCGACCCCAACCATCCGGAAAATTCCGTCTTGTTTACGCTGGAGGATATCGGCTCGATGCTGGGCATGACGGTGGAAACCGCGAGCCGCATCATCAATGCCTTCCTCAGGGAAGGCAAGATCAAGCGGCTTGAATCCCATGGCCGCGATTACCAGATCGACGTCGCCGCGCTGGAAGCAGAAGCCCAGTCCGACGCCGTCTGAAGTTCAGGGAAATTAAGGCCGCTCAGGCCAGCTTGGCCGCCGATACCAGCACACCGTCGGCATCGGCATAGATCCAGTCGCCGGGCTTGACGGTCACGCCGGCAATCGATACCTGCAAATCCTTGTCGCCCACGCCCTTGCGGATGCTGCGCTGCGGATGCGTGGCCAGCGCGCGCACGCCGATATCGCAGCCATTGATTTCCTCGGAGTCGCGGATGCAGCCATTGACGAGGATGCCGGCCCAGCCGTTTTTCTCGGCCAGCACGCCCAGGTTGCCGCCCACCAGGGCGCAGCGCAGGCTGCCGCCGCCGTCGATCACCAGCACATGGCCTTCGCCCGGCGTTTCCAGGGCTGCGCGCACCAGCACATTATCCTCGAATACCTTCAGCGTCCTTGCCGGGCCGGCAAAAGCCGGCCGCTTGCCAAAGGACTTGAATACCGGCGGCAGCACCGCCAGGGTGCCGCCGGCCAGCTTGTCTTCATTGGCGTCGCAGATATCGCAAGTGGCAAAACTCATTGATTTCTCCCATTGAAAAAATGATCATGCGGGAATTGTAAGCGAGTTCATGCGGCTTGGGCAGCGGCGGCACGCCTTGCGGTATTGCTGCCGACATTGACCGCGGTCAGGATCGCCAGGACCTGGAACACGCCGATCAGCACGAATACCAGCGCCGGATGGTGCGCATCCATCAGCGCCCCGAACAGCAGCGGGCCGGCGGCCAGGCCGATGTCGAGGCCGGAATAGACGACGCCATAGACACGCCCGGTGGCATTCTTGGGCGCTGCCGCGCGGATCAGCAAGTCGCGCGATGGCCCGGCGACGCCAGCGCCGAAACCGACCGCGCCCATCAGCAGCACGGCCATCCAGCCCGGCGCAAGCGCTGAAGCGATCAATAGCGAAAACAGCCCCGAGGCGGCAAAGGCCATGGCAATGGTGCGGTCATGGCGCGCCGCCTTCGACGCCAGGAAGCCGCCCCACACCATGCCGGCAGCCGACGCCAGCATATAGGCAGTCTGGCCGGCCGTGGCCGAGGCCAGCGACATGTTGTACAGGTCGCGCAGGCCGGCGGCGGAAAAACTCTGGATGCCGCCCAGGGCCATGGCGGTAATGAAGAAAAAGGCAAAGCACATCCAGACTGCCGGCAGGCGGATAAAGGCGAGCGCCCCGCCCTCTTGCTGCGGCGCGCCGGCATGCTTGCCGGCAGCCGCGGCCTGGCCGTGCTCCGTTGCGAGGATGCCGCGGTAGGCCAACAGCACCGCCAGCCAGGCAAATGGCACGAAGGCAGCGGCCACCAGCGCCGTGCGCCATCCGGCAATGCCGGCAATACCCGCCAGGAAAACCGGTGCGGCAGCCCACCCCAGGTTGCCCGAAATGCCATGCACCGAAAATGCATGGCCGAGGCGGCCGGCGGACACCCGCTTGTTCAGCAGGGTAAAGTCGGCAGGGTGGAACACGCTATTGCCCAGCCCGGCCAGCATCGAGCCGGCCAGCAGCATCGGGTAGTTTTGCGCCGTTGCCAGCGCCAGCGCCGACAGGCCCAGCAGCGCCATGCCGGAAAACAGGACGGCGCGGGCCCCCACCCGGTCGACCACGAAACCAGCCACTGCCTGGCCGATGCCAGACACCACAAAAAAGACGGTCATGAGCAATCCCAGCTCGGCATACGACAAGTCGAATGCCTGCTTCAGCCAGGGAAACAGCGGCGCCAGGATCAGGTGGAAGAAATGCGATACGCCGTGGGCGACGCCGACCAGGGCAATCACCTGGGCATCCTGGCGCAACGAGGGAGCGGCAATGGCTGTCATGTTGAGATAGTGAAGTGAAGATGGGGCAAGTGTAGGGAAATTTTGCGCGTCTGTTTTAAGATAACATGACATTTTTTATCGAATTAAAGCCATCCCTTCCACCATGTCCAACCCGCCCGTCACCCACACCCGACTCCACTTGCCCGGAATTGCGCCCAGCGCCAGGCGTCCGGTCAGAATGGTCGCGCGCAACCTGGCAGCCTCGGAAACGCTGGCCGCGCATCGCCACGGCTGGGGCCAGGTCACCTATGCCCTGGAAGGCGTGATCCGGGTCACGGCTGCCGACAGCAGCTGGATCGTGCCGCCCTTGCGGGCGATCTGGATCCCGCCGGATGTCATCCATGAAGTCGTCACCCTGGAAATGGCCAAGCTGCGGGCCATCTATGTGCATGCCGGAGCCGCGCCTTTTACAGAGGAGCAATGCCAGGTGATCGACGTGTCGGCGCTGCTTCGCGAACTGATCGTTGCGCTGGAACTGACCGACGGCAATTCGCCACGCGAGGCATTGTTGTCGGCGCTGCTCCTGGATGAACTGGGCAATGCCACCACGTTGCCAATACGCATAGCGCTGCCCAATGACAAGCGGCTGCGCGCGTTGTGCCGCCTGCTGATCGATACGCCGTCGGCATTTGCCACGCTCGAAGAAGGCGCGCGCCGGGTGGGCGCATCCGAACGCACCCTGGCCAGGCTGTTCGAACAGGAACTGGGCATGAGCTTCGGGCAATGGCGCCGGCAAATGCGCCTGGCCCACGCCGCAGCAATGATTACGCGCGGCGTGCCGATGTCGCGGGTGGCTGCAGAACTCGGTTATGCCAGTCAGTCAGCATTTTCAGCCATGTTCAAGAAGACTTTTGGCCATGCGCCATCGAAATTCTTTACCAAAAAACAGCACTAAAATTCTTTTGCCGATCGCCCATTAACAGTGCGAAATTGCGCACCATTGCGCTATTATGAAGCAGTGCCACATTATTAAATTGTCTGAAAAAGACACTTCATTCTTCCAAGAATGATGAGAGGCTGAATATGAGACAGATTGCCAAAGGTGATCAAAAATTCACGGACCAGACATCCGGGAAAACCCGTGTTTTAGTTGAACAATCGACAGCGCCGTCTGGCGTCCAGTTTTCGCCAAACAGCTATGACAAGATCATTGAAGAATCGCATCAGCGTTCGGCAGGATATGGATTAAACGAAAACCTCACGCCAGACTTCAGTCCCGTCTGCCGTGGTGACTTGTCCTCGATTACTGAAAAAAACCGGGTGTTGAGCGCGCATGCGTTGCCAGTCATGGAAACCTTGTACGAGCAAATCATCAACACCCACAACATGGTGCTCCTGACGGATGCCAACGGCGTCATCGTGCATACGCTGGGGGATGATGATTTCCTGGAGAAAGCGGACAAGGTCGCCTTGCAGCCAGGTGTGCCCTGGTCGGAGCAAAGTAAGGGCACCAATGCTATCGGCACCGCGATTGCCGAACAGTCAGCGGTATTGGTCCACGCCAATCAGCATTTCTTGTCAGCCCATCACTTTCTGACCTGTTCTGCAGCACCGATCTTCGATCCGAACGGCGAGGTCATCGGCGTACTGGACGTATCAGGCGAGCAACATAGTTATCATAAGCACACAATGGCGCTGGTACGCATGTCGGCGCAAATGATCGAAAACCAGGTGTTTTCCAGTGCTTTCCAGGACGCCATTACCCTGCACTTTCACAGCCGGCCGGAATTCATCGGCACCCTGATGGAAGGCATTGCTTCCTTCACGCCGGGCGGGCGCTTTTTAGCTGCCAATCGCTGCGGCCTGTTCCAGCTCGGCCTTTCGCTGAATGCATTAAAGACCCATACCTTCAGCTCGCTGTTCGGCTTGCCGGTGTCGGCCCTGTTTGACCATTACCGCACCGCCGCACCGGGCGTGCTCAGCTTGTGCCTGCACAGCGGCGTACGCGTGTATGCAAAGGCAGAAATGCGCGTGCCGAACCCGGTGTTCCAGCACGTTACCAGTAATGAACGCGCCCCCCAGCCAATGCCCGTCGTGCAGGCCCTGGCACAAGGCGCCCGGCACCGCTCCGGCCTGGCGGACCTGAACACGGGCGATCCGCAAATTGCGGCGCTGATTGCCAAGCTCCAGAAAGTGATTGGGCGCGATATCGCGATCCTGGTCACCGGCGAAACCGGCACCGGCAAAGAATTGCTGGCCCAAGCCATCCACAATGATTCGCCGCGCGCAAACAGCCCCTTCATCGCCGTCAATTGCGCCTCGATTCCCGAGACGCTGATCGAATCCGAGTTGTTCGGCTATGAAGACGGCGCCTTCACCGGCGCGCGCAAGAAAGGCAGCGTCGGCAAGATCCTGCAAGCCAATGGCGGCACGCTCTTCCTGGATGAAATCGGCGACATGCCCCTGAGCCTGCAGGCGCGCCTCTTGCGCGTGCTGCAGGAGCGCATGGTGACGCCGCTGGGCAGCAGCAAATCCATTCCGGTGAACGTGGCGCTGATCTGCGCCACGCACCGCAACCTGCGCGACCTGATCGCCAGAAACGCATTTCGCGAAGATCTGTATTACCGCCTGAACGGCCTTGTGGTCAAGCTGCCGCCGCTGCGCGAACGCACCGACCTAGACCTTGTAATTCAAAAGCTGCTTTCCCATGACACTGGCGGGGCCTGTTACACCGTTGCCCCGCCAATCATGCAGTTGTTCAAGCAGCACAAGTGGCCAGGCAACCTGCGCCAGTTGATCAATTTGCTGCGCACGGCAATGCTGATGACGGACGACGATCATGAAATCCGCTACGAGCATTTGCCGGACGATTTTCTGGACGATATCGCGGTGGCACAAGCAGAAGCCCAAGCGCAAAACCAGGCCGCTGCGCCAATCCTCGGTGCAGCAGGAGGCAGGCTGGAAGATGTCGAATTGTCGCTGATCCAGAAAACCCTCGAAGCGCATGGCGGCAATGTATCGGCCACTGCCCGCGCACTGGGCGTATCGCGCAACACCATCTATCGCAAGAGCGCTACCCTCGGCAATATTGAAGATCAGTGAAGCCTGCCATTTCAGGCGCGGCAAACGTCACCAGGTAATCCTGCAAATCCTCATACGGCATCGGACTGCCCAGATAAAATCCCTGTCCCTGGCTGCAGCCCAATGACTGGACAAACTCCAGCTCGCCCCTTGTTTCGATGCCTTCTGCGACGGTGCGCATATGCAACCGATCGGCCAGCTGCACGACGAACTCCAGGATGGCTTGCGATTTGCGGTTATTCGCCACGCCGCCCACAAACATGCGGTCAATCTTAATTTCCGTAAACGGCATGCGGTTCAGTTCCTGCAAGGAGGAATAACCGACGCCAAAATCATCCGCGGAAATACCAAACCCTTGCATGCGCAAGCGAACCAGCGAAGCAAGCAGGCCGGCGAAATCGTCTGCGCAGGCGGTTTCCGTCACTTCAATCGTGATGCGCTCGCAAGCAACGCCATAGGAATTCACCAGCGAACAGATACGGCTTGCCATATGCGGTTTCCCCAGGGTGATCGGCGAGATATTGATCGCAAATCCAATATCCGCGTTGCATTCGCTGATATCCTGCGCGCACGCCAGCAACTGGTGCAGCAAGCAATCGGTCAATTGATCGATCAGGTCCATCTGCTCCATCAACTCGATGAACTGGCTGGGAGGCAAGATACCGAGGACAGGATGTACCCAGCGCGCCAGCGTCTCGCAAGACACTGGACGCCCCGTAACAAGATCGATTTTGGGCTGGAAGTAAGGCACGAACTGCCTGGCCTGAATTGCTGCCAGCAAATCCCGCCTTGACCATTGATGATTTGAAGAATTTTCCACAGTGAATCCCGCCTCAATGTTTGTTACCTAATGACATGCCATGACACCACTGCACTACTCACATTTGCATGCTGGCGGGAGTTTCGGCTTACCCACTCTTCCATCAAGAGTTCGACTGTTTATTCGCAATCGGCATGCCAGCCGATCAAGTCGTACGATACGGCGCTGTTTAAGGGAAAAAGAATGAGAATCACTTGTTTTCCGCTGAATCAGCGCCGGTGACGTAGTATTTTTTCAGGAATGTACAAAGCATCTGCTCCAATCTGGAGCGACTGTCACATCGAGGAACACGGCGACCTGGGCCATCAATGGCGATAAAAGCCGCAGGAGATAACCAGGTCATCCACCTTTTCCAGATACACCGACTTGGACTGGATTTCCTTGGTCAATGGATGCGGCCACTTGTAGTCGACCCAGCCATTGCCTTTGCTTTTGGCCATATTGACGATATCGACGACAAACAGCTTGCCGTCGCTGTCCTTAAGGCCCTTGCCATCGACCCCGACCAGGCGCGGATTGGCGCCATTGGCGACGAATAGGTAATCGAGGTCATAGACGCTCAGGTACATGTCGCGATCGATGAACTGGCTCTTTTCCTGTTTGCAGACATCGTCGACAAAGGCATTTCTGCCATGGCTGCGCACAAAGGCCACGCCGGATTCGACCATTTCCCTGGCCTCATCGGCGTTGGCATATTCCCGCTCGCCAAGGTTATAGATCGATACCGCCTGCGACAGCGACACTGCCTGTTCGTGCAAGCTGACGGCAGTACGTGTCGCCACCTCGACCAGGCCGGCATTTTGCCGGGCCATGCCACCGATCTGCACCACGGCGCTGTTGAGTTCGACAATGCCGGCGCTTTGCTCGGCGCTGGCGGCACTGATTTCGCTCATCAAGGCGGCGACCCGATTCACACTGGCGGCGATTTCGCGCATGGTCTGGCCGGCGTCTTCCACCAGCTTCTCGCCGGATTCCACCTTTTCCACCGAATCGCTGATCAGCAAGGCAATCTCGCGCGCTGCGGAAGCCGAGCGTTGTGCCAGGGCGCGCACCTCGCTGGCCACGACCGCGAAACCACGCCCCTGTTCGCCGGCGCGGGCCGCTTCCACTGCCGCATTCAATGCGAGGATATTGGTCTGGAAGGCGATGCTGTCGATCACGCCAATAATTGTCGCGATGGTCCTGGCACTTTCACTGATCGCGCCCATGGTATGGATCACGTCGCCCACGACCTGTTCGCCCTTGCCCGCAGAATTTTTCGCGGTCGTTACCAGCGTGTCGGCCTTGTGGGCATTATCGGCATTCTGACTGACGGTTAACGTCATTCTTTCAAGCGATGACACGGTTTGCTGCAGCGCGCTTGCCTGTAATTCGGAACGTGCCGACAAGGCGCTATTGTCGCTGGTGATGGCGTTTGAAGTGCCGCCAACGGCAATCGTGCCATTGCGAATTTTCGCCGTGATCTTGAACATGCGTTCATTGATCTCTTGCAGGGAGCGTTGCAATTCTCCCAGCTCATTGTCGGACCCGGCGGCAAATGACAAGCTCAAGTCGCCGGTTGCCATGCGCCTGGCGACCGCAGTGACATCCCGCAAGGGTTGCACGATGCCGCGGTAACTCCACCATGCAACAACGACGCCCGCCAGCAGCATGACGAGCCCCAGGCCAAGCAGCGACATCGCGGCCACGTCACCGTATGCGACGGCGACGTTTTTCACTGAAAAGATCAACAGGCCAACAAGGCCCGACAGCATGATGCCAAAGCTGATGGCAAGACGGGCGCTGATGCCCAAATTTGCAAATTTCATTCTATTCAAAATCACAATTCACGTTCCGTGCAACTTCCTGCGCATCCGGCACAGCCCCAGCCAGACGCCTGCAGCGATTGCGGGTACCAGGACCCCCGTGGCAAGGTCGGGGCTGACCGGCCAGCCTGCCGTCTTGGCTGCCTTGCCAACATAGTTCAACAAGCCGGCCAGGTAATAGGTAATTGCCACGACGGACAATCCTTCCACTGCCTGTTGCAGGCGCAATTGCTGCTCGGCGCGCCGGTTAAGCGATTGCAAAATCTTCCGGTTCTGCTGCTCCTGGACGATGCCCACGCGCGTGCGCAACAAGTCATTCGTATGCGCGATCCGTTCAGCCAATGCTTCCTGCCGCTGCGCAGTCGAGGCGCAGGTATTCATGGCTGGCGCCAGGCGCCGATCCATGAATTCCGCCAGCGTGGGCACGCCTTCGATACGCGCCTCCCGCATTTCCTCGATTCTGGCATGCACTAATCGCACATAAGCCTGCGAGGCAGAAAAACGATAACTGTTATTGAGCGATAGTTTTTCCATGCGTGCAGCAAGCCCGGTGATTTGACGAAGTAAGGATTGCTCAACATCAGTACTGTCGGATAGCGCACAGGCGAGAGTATCGGCAATCGCCGCGTCAGTGTCAACCATGGCAGATGTGAGTTGCGCTAACTCTCCCTCGATGGCATTCAAGGCTGGAATTGCGCGCTGCGCATGCGGCAGTCCGAGCAAGGCCATCATCCGATAGGTTTCAATTTCCAGCACGCGCTGCACCAATAGCCCAGCCTCCTGTTCTCGCAAGCCAAAGTCCTGCACGACAAAGCGCGAAAAACCGTCTGACTGAATCAGGAAATCCGTCCATACCCGGGCGCCTTGCAAGACATGGCTGCCAACCAGCAGCACGCCTTCAAATACGTCCGGCGCCTCGGCAGCACAATCTTCCACCGAAGAATCCATGGAAGCCAGCACCAGATGCGCCGCCACCATGGTTTTCCCCTGGAGGCTGGCCAGCCATTTTTTCGGCACATAGGCTACCGGCATTTTCTGGAATGCCGCAGCCTGCAGCAGACCATGGTCAAATCGTTCTGCGAAAGTGTAAGTCGCAAACTCGGTATGGCATTCCCACTTGAGCCGAAAGTGGCCAAAATCGTGAAAATAATGCCTGGCATTGGCGGCGGGCCCTGCCACGCCAAAATGCCCGCATAGCGCTATCAGCAATGCATGTTGCGCAGCCGCGTTGCCACCGGTGGCGCCGGCATCTTCGCCGGCATACACCGCCAGGTGCGTCAGGCACTCCGGCGCCTGCAGGCGCATGGAAGGCCGCGAATGCGCTTCGGCCGCAAGTGGTTCACGCAATGCGTGATTGAGGCCTGAATATACCGTCGACATGATTAATTCCTGAAAAAATGCGGGCCGCCATGGATCTGCAAAATCTCAGGCAAAACGCTTCAATTGCACCCGTGGCTTTTAAGCTTCCAGCGCTTCTGCCACCGTCCAGCCAAGATCGCGCCGGATCTGCTCCAGCGAAGGCAGCGGGACCGGCCGGGCCAGGCGCTCGGCCATCCAGCTCCGCACCTGTTCTTTGGTCGGCCGCTTGATTTCGCCGCTGCTGCCGAGGGCCGGCTTCGGGCAGGCCGCGGCTTCATCGATGTAGGATTTCATGATCAGTTCATCCTCTTCCACACACGGGTTGCTTACTGGGCCTGCTTCAACTGTTCCAGGATGGCCGGGTTCTCCAGGGTCGAGATATCCTGGGTGATATCGTCGCCCTTGGCCAGGACGCGCAACAGCCGCCGCATGATCTTGCCCGAGCGCGTCTTGGGCAGGTTGTCGCCAAACCGCAGTTCCTTGGGCTTGGCGATCGGGCCGATTTCCTTGCCCACCCAGTCGCGCAATTCCTTGGCAATCTGCCTGGCCTCTTCACCGGTCGGGCGACTGCGCTTCAGCACCACGAAGGCGCAGATCGCCTCGCCCGTGGTTTCATCCGGCTTGCCCACCACCGCGGCTTCCGCCACCAGCGGATGCGCCACCAGGGCCGACTCGATTTCCATGGTCCCCATGCGGTGACCCGAGACATTCAGCACATCGTCGATGCGCCCGGTGATGGTGAAATACCCCGTGTCCTTGTTGCGGATCGCCCCGTCGCCCGCCAGGTACAGCTTGCCGGCAAACTCTTCCGGGAAATAACTCTTCTTGAAGCGTTCCGGGTCATTCCAGATCGTGCGGATCATCGAGGGCCAGGGCCGCTTGACCACCAGGATGCCGCCCTGGCCATTGGGCAGCTCATTGCCCGTCTCGTCGACGATGGCCGCCATGATCCCCGGCAAGGGCAGCGTGCAGGAACCCGGCACCATGGGTGTTGCCCCCGGCAAGGGCGAAATCATGTGGCCGCCAGTCTCGGTTTGCCAGAACGTGTCGACAATCGGGCATTGCTCGCGGCCGATGTGCTTGTAGTACCACATCCACGCTTCCGGGTTGATGGGCTCGCCCACCGAGCCCAGGATGCGCAGGGAAGACAAGTCGTACTTCGAGGGATGGATAGCGGCATCGGCATCGGCCGCCTTGATCAGCGAGCGGATGGCCGTGGGCGCGGTATAGAAAATGCTCACCTTGTGGCGCGCGATCATGTCCCAGAAACGCCCGGCGTTCGGGAAGGTCGGCACGCCTTCGAAGACCACTTGCGTGGCGCCCACGGCCAGGGGGCCATAGGTGATGTAGGTGTGGCCGGTGACCCAGCCGATGTCGGCGGTGCACCAGAAGATGTCGGCCGGCTTGATGTCGAAGGTCCATTTCATCGACAAGGCGGCCCACAGCAGGTAGCCGCCGGAAGAATGCTGCACGCCCTTGGGCTTGCCGGTGGAGCCCGAGGTATAGAGGATGAACAGCGGATGCTCGGCATCGACCCATTCCGGCTCGCACGCCTCGGCCTGGTCGGCCACCAGCTCGTGCAGCCATAGGTCGCGCCCGGCGTTGAACGCGATATTGCCGCCGGTGCGGCGATAGACGATGACATTTTTGATGGAGTCGCAACCGCCCAGGCCCAGCGCTTCATCGACGATGGCTTTCAGGGGCAGTTGCTTGCCGCCGCGCAGCTGCTCGTCGGCGGTGATCACGGCCACTGCGCCGGCATCGATGATGCGTTCCTGCAGGGACTTGGCGGAAAAGCCGCCGAACACCACCGAGTGGGTGGCGCCGATGCGCGCGCACGCCTGCATGGCGGCAATGCCTTCGACCGACATGGGCATGTAGATGACGACGCGGTCGCCCTTCCGGATGCCCAGCGACTTCAAGCCATTGGCAAGCTTGCAGACGCGCTGGTGCAATTCGCGGTACGTCACCCGGGTGACGTCGCCGCCATCGGCTTCGAAGATCACCGCGGTCTTGTCGGCATTGCCATTGGCCAGGTTGCGGTCGAGGCAATTGTACGAAACATTCAGTTCGCCATCGCCGAACCACTTGTAGAACGGCGCAGCCGATTCATCCAGGGTTTGCGTGAAAGGCTTGTGCCAGTCGAGGTTTTCGCGGGCGAGCCGGCCCCAGAAACCGGCATAGTCCTGCTCGGCCTCGGCGCACAGGGCGCGGTACGCGTCCATGCCGGATATCGCGGCATCTTTTACCAGCGCCGCCGGCGGGTTGAATACCCGGCTTTCCTGCTGCGCGTTGTCAATCTGGGGCATCGTCTTCTCCTGCACTACTTATGTTGTTATACGTAAAAATAAAAAACATGCTCGGCATCCACGTTCATCCCCCGGGCAAACCAGGATGAGCAGATTTTTCTTGCCGTCATCCGATCAGTATCAGATTCGCCGCTTCCGCCAGTTGCCGGTTTTCCTGATCGGTAAACAAGCGCGAGCGGGTCAAAAAGCGTTTGCCGGTGCCGTTATCGAGCGCAAACATGCCGCCATTGCCATCGACGACGTCAATGATGAGTTGTGTGTGCTTCCAGTATTCGAACTGGTCCGATCCAATGTAAAACTTGGCGCCGTCCAGGTCTCCGAGATAGACATCGGTCGTGCTGACATTGAATTCACCAACCGAATAGCATTGCGGCGCGCTGCCATCGCAGCATCCGCCCGATTGAAAGAACATCAATGGCCCGTGCATTTGCCGCAGCATGGAAATGAAATCGAGCGCAGCCTGCGTTGCAATTACGCGTGGAATGTGTGTGCTTGACATGATATTTTTGGCAACATGAACGAAATAAGTTATCCCGCCGCGCCGCAGCGGGCACCTCATGCGATTGAGTAGCAGCACGCCCTGCTTGTGACAAGGCGCGCCCTACCGTTTCACACCATTTCAGTGTTTAGAAAAAGCCCAGCGCCTTCGGGCTATAGCTGACCAGCAGATTCTTGGTTTGCTGATAGTGTTCCAGCATCATCTTGTGCGTCTCGCGGCCAATGCCTGATTGCTTGTAGCCGCCGAAGGCCGCATGCGCCGGATACAGGTGGTAGCAGTTGGTCCACACGCGCCCCGCCTGGATGGCGCGGCCAACGCGGAAGGCGCGCGAACCGTCACGGGTCCACAAGCCGGCGCCCAGGCCGTACAGCGTATCGTTGGCAATCGCCAGCGCCTCGGCTTCATCCTTGAAGGTGGTCACCGATACCACCGGCCCAAAGATCTCTTCCTGGAAGATGCGCATCTTGTTGTTGCCGGCAAAGACCGTCGGCTTGACGTAGTAGCCGCCGGCCAGGTCGCCCGCAAGCTTGTTCTGCTCGCCGCCGATCAGCACCTCGGCGCCTTCCTGGCGGCCGATGTCCATGTACGACAGGATCTTTTCCATCTGTTCATTGGAGGCCTGGGCGCCGATCATGGTGCTGCTGTCGAGCGGGTTGCCCTGCTTGATGGCGGCTACCCGCGCAATGGCGCGTTCCATGAATTTCTCGTAGATCGATTCCTGTACCAGCACGCGCGACGGGCAGGTGCAGACTTCACCCTGGTTCAGGGCAAACATCGCAAAGCCTTCCAGGCACTTGTCGAAGTAATCGTCATCGGCATCCATGATGTCGGCGAAGAAGATGTTGGGCGATTTGCCGCCCAGCTCCAGCGTCACCGGGATGATGTTTTGCGCGGCGTATTGCATGATCAGGCGGCCGGTGCCGGTTTCGCCCGTGAAGGCGATCTTGGCGATGCGCTTGCTGGTGGCCAGCGGCTTGCCCGCTTCCAGGCCAAAGCCGTTGACGATGTTGAGCACGCCCGGCGGCAGCAGGTCGCCGATCAGTTCGATCAGCACCAGGATCGAGGCCGGCGTTTGCTCGGCCGGTTTCAAGACCACGCAATTGCCGGCGGCCAGCGCAGGCGCCAGCTTCCACACCGCCATCAGGATGGGGAAATTCCAGGGAATGATCTGGCCGACCACGCCGAGGGGCTCGTGGAAGTGGTAGGCATAGGTTTCCGAATCGATCTGCGCCACGCTGCCTTCCTGGGCGCGGATGCAGCCGGCGAAGTAGCGGAAATGGTCGATCGCCAGCGGGATGTCGGCCGCCATGGTTTCGCGGATGGGCTTGCCATTGTCGATGGTCTCGGCGGTGGCGATCAATTCCAGGTTCGCTTCCATGCGGTCGGCCATCTTGTTGAGGATGTTGGCGCGCTCGGTGAGCGAAGTCTTGCCCCAGGCAGCGCGGGCAGCGTGGGCAGCGTCCAGCGCCAGTTCGATATCCTCGGCGGTGGAGCGGGCGATTTCGCAAAACGGCTGGCCGGTGATCGGCGTGATGTTCGGGAAGTACTCACCCTTGACCGGCGCCACGAATTTGCCGCCGATGTAATTGTCGTAGCGTTGCTTGAACGGGTTCTTGATCCCCAGCTTGCTGATGTCTGCCAAATTCATTTCTGCCTCCTAAGATTTATTGGAACTACACGTTGATTGGAACAGGTGCTGCTAACACCTTCCTCTTTCGCAATCGGCGTGCCAGCTTGCCAAATCCCTGCAAATCCCCCGCAAACCCGCGCCGCGCCGAGGTCTTGCCGACAGCGCCCGATTGTTGGCCGCAGCCGCGCAGCGTGCCGTTTTGTTTTTTTATGAACAACAGGATCGGCCAGGTGTACCAATTTGTAGCAACTGTCCACTACCCTGGTCATGCAAAGGTCGAGGGATGCCGCAATCACGCCAGCAATTGCATATAGAAAAAATGCAGGCCCGGCGACGCGCGTCGCACAGTGCCTGCATTTGCGGAAGGGAAGTGGAATGTCAGGGCCTGATCGCCGCCACGCCATGCTTCGAAAATATCTTTGCCAGTTCGCCGGACGCCGTCAGTTCATCGCTTGCGGCCTGCAGCAGCCTGGCCAGCTCGGCCTGGTCTTTTTTCACCGCCATGCCAACCACCCAGCCCTGCCGCGGCAAGCGCGGGAAGCTTACATCGTGGACTTGATAATTCGGGTCGCGCCCCACCGCCGATTCAATTTCCGAACGGTTGGCCAATACTGCGTCAAGGGCGCCGGCCTGGAGTTGCGCCAGTGCCTCGGCGGCAGTCGGATAGATCCGGACTTGCTCGCGGTACTTGCCGCCATCCTCGCCCAGCAGCACGACGGCCGAGATTGAAATCTTTTCGACGCCGATTTTTTTTCCGGCGAGCGACGCCAGGCCGTCGTAGCTGGGCACGGTCGCCACGCGGCGCACCAGCTGCACCGCGTCGCGGTAATACGGCGCAAAAATTTCCACCTTCGGATTTTCTGCAATCAGGTGCCGGTCCACCGGCACATGCAGCAGCACGTCGGCCGGACCGTAGCCAAGGTAATGCCCCTTCCACACCATGTTGCGCAAATCGTCGCCGAGATTTTCACCGGCCGGAAATGGCAGCAGCGCCAGCTTCAACCCCAGCTTCTTTGCCAGCGCCTCCGCCAGCTCGATATCGATGCCGCGGCCACCGGCCGAAAATGGCACCAGGTCGTCGTAGACCGCCACTTTCAAGGTACCCGACTGGCGGATTTTTTCCATGTCGGCATGAGCTGGCAGTGCCAGCGACCATGCCAGGAAAATGACCATCAACGCAGCCATGCTGCGAAAAAAGAACTTGGGCATGCTTGTCTCCAATGCGTTGGGCACCCGCCTGTGGCGGGCACATTGCTGAGACGGGGGATTTCCCCGCCTTGCAGGCTTACTTGGTTGCGCGACGCGTTTCCAGGTAGGCCTTCAGCGCCCACACCGCTTCCTGGCTCAACGTGCCCTCGAACGGCGGCATGTATACCGCGCCGTTGCGTACCTTGCCCTGACGGACCGAGCTGGCGAAATAGGCATCGTTCTCCTTGAAGCACGCCTGCTTTTTGGCCTCGTTTTTTTGTCCCATGCAGTCGCGGTCGAGCAAGCGCAGGTCGGGGGCGATCCCGCCGGAAATCGCCTCCAGCCCGTGGCAGCGCGCGCAGTTCTGGGTGTACGCCGAGGTGCCGATCCGGACTGCTTCGGTATTGCCCCGATAGGGATTTTCAGCGGCCCACTTGTCGCCCAGCTTCGGCAACGACTTGGTGTCGACTGCCTGCGGCGTGACGTCGCCATGCGCGGCGGCCGGCAGCGTTACCGCGCCCAGGGCGGCAAAGATGGAACTGATGGCGATGATGCGTTTTGCGAGATTCATGATGACTCCTCCTATTGGTTTTGAAATGACTGGAGGCATCTGTGCAATTGCCATGCCAAGCGTTTTAGGCAGCTTGGCACCCGGGCATTGATTCGTTTTGGAACAGGTGTTGCATTTGCGAGCACAACAATCGCAAAAAATGAAACAGCCAACGGCGAAAACGGCCGGACAGGCTAAAAATCGCGCCGGCACTGGTGGTTCAGCGCTTTTTTACCGGGTGGCATGGTTTGTGCGAATTAGCGCTTGTTATGAACCGTGTTTGGAGCAGGCGCCACCATGATAAAAGAATCCCGCGAACGTTCCATCGCTTACGGCCTTACCGAGAGCGCCATTCCCGACTTCAGCCCGGTGAACCGCACCGACCTGACGCTGGCCATCGAGCAAAACCGGATCTTGCACACGCATGCGCTGCCGGTGATGGAAACCTTGTATGAGCAAATCATCAACACCCACAACATGGTCATCCTGACGGATGCGCACGGCCTGATCGTGCATACGCTGGGCGATGACGATTTCCTGGAGAAAGCCAACCGGGTCGCGCTGCAGCCGGGGGTGGCCTGGTCGGAACAGAGCAAGGGCACCAATGCGATCGGCACTGCCATCGCCGAACAGGCGCCGGCCCAGGTCCACGCCAACGAGCATTATCTGATTGCCAATCATTTCCTGACCTGCTCAGCAGCGCCGATCTTCGATTCGGAAGGCAGCGTGATCGGCGTACTCGACGTCACCGGCGACCAGAACAGCTTTCACAAGCACACCATGGGGCTGGTGCGCATGTCGGCGCAGATGATCGAAAACCAGATGTTTTCCGCCGCCTTTTCGGACGCTATCACGCTGCGTTTCCATAGCCGGCCGGAATTCATCGGCACTCTGATGGAGGGCATCGCCGCCTTTACCCAGGGCGGGCGCTTTTTGTCAGCCAACCGCTGCGGCCTGTTCCAGCTCGGCTTGCCTCTCAACTCGCTGAAGATGCATACCTTCAGTTCGCTGTTCGGCTTGCCGGTGTCAGCCCTGTTCGACCATTACCGCACCGCCTCTCCGGGCTTGCTGAACTTGTGCATGCATAGCGGGGTTCGGGTCTATGCGCGTGCACAATTGCATCGGGCGAACATGTTCTTTCAGGCAGAGCCGTTGCCCGCTGGCGCATCCGAGCGCAGCGCACCGCCGCAGGCACAGGCTGCACAGCGCGTCGACCAGCAGGCGACACGCCGCCTGTCGAGCCTGCATTACCTCAATACCGGCGATGCCCAGATCGCCGCCCTGATCGAGAAAGTGAACAAAGTGCTCGGACGCGATATCGCGATCCTGGTCACCGGCGAAACCGGCACCGGCAAGGAATTGCTGGCGCAAGCCATCCACAATGATTCGCCGCGCGCAAACAGCCCCTTCGTTGCCGTCAATTGCGCCTCGATTCCCGAGACGCTGATTGAATCGGAGTTGTTCGGCTATGAAGACGGCGCCTTCACCGGCGCCCGCAAGAAAGGCAGCGTCGGCAAGATCCTGCAAGCCAATGGCGGCACGCTGTTCCTGGATGAAATCGGCGACATGCCCCTGAGCCTGCAGGCGCGCCTCTTGCGCGTGCTGCAGGAGCGCATGGTGACGCCGCTGGGCAGCAGCCGTTCGATCCCCGTCAACGTAGCGCTGATCTGCGCCACGCACCGCAACCTGCGCGAACTGATATCCGCCGGCGTGTTTCGCGAAGACTTGTACTACCGCCTGAACGGCTTGGTCGTGAAACTGCCGCCCTTGCGCGAGCGCAGCGACCTGGAAGTGGTGGTCCAGCGCTTGATCGTCTCGGAAGCCGATGGCATGCAGTGCACCGTGTCGGCCGAGGTATTGCAGTTATTCAAGCGGCACAACTGGCCCGGCAACTGCCGCCAGCTGACCAATTTGCTGCGCACCGCCATCGTCATGGTCGGCGATGACCGCGAAATCCGTCGCGAGCACTTGCCGGACGACTTCCTGGACGATATCGACGCAGTGCGGCAAGGCGAGAGCACGCAAAGCACTCGGATCGGCGCAGAGGTATACGCGCCGATGCCGGCATCGGCCACGCTCGACGATGTCGAAATATCGCTGATCCAGAAAGCCCTGGCAGCGCACGGCGGCAATATTTCAGCCACCGCGCGCGCGCTGGGGGTTTCCCGCAACAAGATTTACCGCAAGATCCCGCAGCAATAAACGTCAATACCACAAATACTAAAATCTCCGGAGACATCTGATGCCCCACTCTACCCTGCCGCGATCACGGCGCCGGCACGCCACTGCCTGTACGCCGCCCCTGCTTGCCGCCGTCCTCTGTGTTCCTGCAATGGCGCAGACAGGCGAGCCTGCGGCGCGACCTGAAACCACCCTGGCGCCGATCGCAGTCGTGGCAAAGATGTCTGGGCCGGGAATCGGGATTGAACGCGACCTGCTGCCGTATCCGGTGCAGACCGCGTCCGCCGGCGCGCTGCGCCAGGCGCAGGCGGGCAACCTGATCGACTTCATGGCGACCAGCCTGACCGGCGTCAACGTCAACGAAGTCCAGGGCAGTCCGTTTCAGAACGACATCACCTTCCGCGGCTTTCGCGCTTCGCCGATCCTCGGCTCGGCCCAGGGCCTGTCGGTGTACCTCGACGGCGTGCGCGTCAACGAGCCGTTCGGCGACGTGGTCAACTGGGACATGCTGCCGGAGGCGGCGATCGCCGACCTGACGCTGGTGCCGGGGTCGAACCCCTTGTATGGCTTTAATACGCTGGGTGGCGCGCTGGCTTTCACTACCAAGTCGGGCCGGACCCATCCCGGCATGGAAGCCGAAATCTCCTACGGCAGTAATGCCAGAAAGCGCATCGACGCCGGCTACGGGGCGCGCTTCGACAATGGCATGCACGCCTTCGTCGCCACCACCCTGTTCGACGAAAATGGCTGGCGCGAGCATTCGGCCGGACGCATGGGCAACCTGTACGCCAAGGTCGGCCGCGATTCGGGCCAGACCCAATGGGATATCTCGGCACTGCATGGCGAAAGCAAGCTGATCGGCAACGGCCTCTTGCCGAGCTACCGCTGGGCCAATGGCACGCTGGCGAACGGCTTGTATGAAAGCGACCGGCGCGCGGCCTACACCCACCCGGATCAAACCCGCAACCGACTGCAGCAGGCAGCCTTCAACCTGCGTCACTGGATCGATGATGACACCGAACTGTCGGCGCTGGCCTATGTGCGCCGCAGCCGGCGCGACACGCTCAACGGCGACGTCAACGGCGATTACGAAGCGTATGCGGAAGATTGCGAAGACGGCTTCAATGCCGACGGCAGCGCGGCAGAGCCGGACGACTGCGGCTTTACCGCGGCGCAAGGGGCGGCGCAGCACAATGCGGTATTGAACCGCACGCATACCCGCCAGACCAGCGCCGGCCTGGCCCTGAACCTGTCGCGCCAGACCGGGCGCCATCAATTCGCTGTCGGCGCCAGCCTCGACCAGAGCCGCGTCAGTTTCGCGCAAACCCGGCAAGACGCCTGGTTCGACGCCGGTCGCGGCGTACAGCCGGACGCGCTGGCGCCGGAAGTGGCGTCGTCGTCCGTCACCGGCAGTTCACAGGCGTTCGGACTGTACGCCACCGATACCTGGCAGCTGGCGCCGGCGACCCACCTGACGGCATCGGCGCGCTGGAACCACGCCCGCGTCTCCAATACGCTGACGGGCCAGAACGGCCTGCAGCCGAAGGAGACTTTCAATTACAGCAAGCTCAATCCGGCCATCGGCCTGACGCACAAGCTGTCGCCCGGCTTGACCGTGTTTGGCGGGGTGTCGCAAAGCAACAGGGTGCCAACCGTGATCGAGCTCGGCTGCGCCGATCCGCTGCAAGCGTGCGTCCTGCCCACCGGCTTGCAGTCGGACCCTTACCTGAAGCAGGTGGTGTCACGCACCGTCGAGGCTGGCGTGCGCTGGCAAGCCGGCGGCGCGACGCTGTCGGCCTCGCTGTACCGCGCAATCAACCGCGACGATATCCTGTTCCTGCGCGCCGGCTCGACCCAACTGGGCTACTTTGCCAACTTCGATCGCACCCGCCACCAGGGCCTGGATCTTTCGGCGCGCAAAGAGTGGAAGGCGTTCACGCTGCAAGCGAATTACAGCCTGCTCGACGCCACCTACGATGCAAATGGCCGCCTGTTTGCGGGCGAGCGCACCATCAATGTCGTGCCTGGCACGCCAATCGCCGGCTTGCCGCGCCATACGCTGAAACTTGCGCTGGACTGGAAGCCGGCGCCGGCGTGGCTGCTGGGCGGCGAAATGGTCGCAGTGTCATCGCTGACGACGCAGGGCAACGAAGATGGCTTGCGCACCGACCCGAAAGCAGGCGCCACACCGAAAACTGCCGACTGGCGCATCCGCGGGCATGCCGTTTTCAACCTGCGCGGCAGTTACCGCAGCAGCAAGCAACTTGAACTGTTTGCGCGCGTCCAGAATGTATTCAACCGCAAGTATGAAACCTATGGCGCGATCGGCGCAGACATGTTCCCCGACGGTCAACTACTGCAGCCGCATGTAGCAGCACAAGACGCCGGCGACGCCCGCTTCGTCGCCCCCGGTGCGCCGCGCTCGATCAAGGTCGGCATGCGTTACCACTTTTAGGCGCCGCGCATACCCGCTTACTTCTGCATCACATCCCTGATTGCCAGGCGCAGCGCCGCGAGGACCTTCGGGTCGGCCGGCGTATGCGTGCCATCCTGCACCCAGCGCAAGTCGGCATGCGGCATGAAGCGCTTCAGGCGTTGCGCATTTTCAGGCGGGCAGACCAGATCATGCGTGCCATGGATCAGGATGGTCGGGATATGCGCAGTGCGTCGCGCGCATCGAAACAGCGCGCGTTCGCTGGTGAAACAGGCTTGCGACAGGTAATGCGCCTGCAAGCGGTACTTCGTAATCGTCTGCGCCAAAACGCTTTCCGGCGGCGTCGATCCTAGGCCGCCAGGCACCGTCCGTGAATTCGCGAGTTGTCCCGTTTGCGCAGCCGAAGCCATCATCCGGCGCATGATCGCTTCTTCATAATCGTGCCAGCGGCGGGCTGCATCATTGCGCTGTTCACATGTTCCGTTTTGTAACAGGCCTGTCAGAGATTGGAGCACATTGCGCTGTTGCGCCACGGACCAGCCGGCCGTAAGGCGAGCCCAGGCATCAGGCACTTCAGCTTGCAGGGACTGAAAAAAACGGTGGACCTCGCGTGCGCTTGCCAGAAATGCACCGCGCAGCACCAGCCCGTGCACGGCCGCCGGATAGCGCCCGGCATAACTCAACCCGAGCGTCGCGCCCCATGATCCGCCCACCACCAGCCAGCGCGGAATGCGCAGGTGAACGCGCACCTGTTCGATATCTTCAACCAGGTGCGCGGTGTGATTGTGCGCGGTTTCGCCCAGCGGCACACTCTTGCCGGCGCCGCGCTGATCGAGCAGCACCACGCGCTGGCGCGACAGGTCGAACCAGTCCAGCATCGCCGGCTTGCAACCGCTGCCGGGGCCGCCATGCAGCACCACGGCCGCCGGCGCGCCCGGTTCGCCATATTGGGCGCAATACAGGCGATGGCCACCGCCGACCGCGATATGGCTTTCGCAAAATGGCGCCCTGATGTGCGCCGGCATGGAATTTGCGTTGATAGGCATGGTTGCGAGCAGTTGAGGTCAAGAAGTCATTCAGCCGTAAGCAATCAAGAAATGTACCTACACCAATCAATCATAGGAGATCACCATGCAATGGACCAAGCCTGAATTCACCGACTTGCGCTTCGGCTTTGAAATCACGATGTACATCGCCAACCGTTAATCCGCAGGCGACGGCACGGCTCGGCAAGCTGCCGGACCGTGCCGGCAGCATTATTCACTGAATACTGTCCCGACTGGCGCATCATGAAAATCATCGTACTGGGATCATCCGCCGGCGGCGGCTTCCCGCAGTGGAATTGCAATTGTCGAAATTGCGCAGGCGTTCGCACAGGCGCCATCCGGGCGCAGGCGCGCACGCAATCATCCATCGCCGTGTCGAGCAATGGCAGCGACTGGCTCCTGATCAACGCCTCACCCGACATCCTGGCGCAAATCAGGGCAACGCCGGCATTACAGCCGAAACGACACGCCCGCGACACCGGCATCAAGGCGGTGCTGCTGATGGATGCCCAGATCGACCATGTCACCGGACTGCTGATGCTGCGCGAAGGCGCACCGATCCCGCTGTACTGCACACCTTCAGTGTGGGACGACCTGACCGACGGCTTGCCACTGGTGCCGGTCCTGTCGCATTACTGCGGCGTGCAATGGCATCCGATCGCAGTCGGCGGCGATGGCAACGCGGAAAGCAATGCCTTCCAGGTGCCGGCGCTTGACGGCATCCGTTTGACACCATTGGCCTTGCTGAGCAAGGCCCCCCCTATTCACCGCACCGCGAACAGCCCCTGCCCGGCGACAATCTCGGCCTCATGATCGAAGATACCACGACCGGCAAGCGCCTGTTCTATGCGCCGGGACTTGGCCAGATCGAGCCGCATGTGCAAGCCGCAATGCAACAGGCCGACTGCGTGCTGGTCGACGGCACGCTCTGGACCGCCGACGAAATGATCCGCCAGGGATTTTCGAAAAAAATGGCGGCCGACATGGGCCACCTGCCCCTGTCCGGCGCCGGCGGCATGATCGAGCTGCTCGACGCCATCGGCGGGCAGCGCAAGATTCTCATCCACATCAACAATACCAATCCGATCCTCGACGAGGATTCGGTCGAATGCGCGGACCTTGCCCAACGCGGCATCGAGGTTGCCTACGACGGCATGGAGATCTCATTATGAATACCGCCATCCAGAATGACACTGAAGCCAGGCAGCCGTGGAGCCGCGCCGAGTTCGAGCGCCGCCTGCGCGACAGGGGCGAGGCTTATCATATTCACCACCCCTTCAATGTCAGCATGCGCGAAGGGCGCCTGAGCGCCGATCAGATACGCGGCTGGGTTGCCAACCGCTTTTACTACCAGGTCAAGATCCCGCAAAAGGATGGCGCCATCATCGCCAATTGCCCGGACCGCGAAACGCGCAGGAAGTGGGTGCTGCGCATCCTCGACCACGATGGCTGGGAGGACAACCCGGGCGGCATCGAAGCCTGGTCCCGGCTGGGCGAAGCCGTCGGCATCGACCGTGACCTGCTGTGGTCGCAAAAGCTGGTCGTGCCGGGGGTGCGCTTTGCGGTCGACGCCTATGTCAATTTCGCGCGCAGTGCGCCGTGGCAGGAAGCGGTGTGCTCGTCGCTGACGGAAATGTTCGCGCCGAAGATCCACCAGGACCGGCTTGCCACCTGGCCGCAGCATTATCCGTGGATCGAGCCGGCGGGATTGCAATACTTCCGCAGCCGCATTTCGCTGGCCGAGCGCGACGTGGTACACGGCTTGCAAGTCACGCTGGACCATTTCACGACGCACACGCAACAGCAGCGCGCGCTGGAAATCCTGCAATTCAAGCTCGACGTGCTGTGGTCGATCTCGGACGCGATCGCACTGGAGTATCCGTGAAGCGCGTTTTACCCTAGTTGCCTTGCCTGCCACGCCTGAAAGGTGAATGATGAATGCCCTGTCTGCCACGCCCAAGCTCTCCCGGCTGTTCCGCCTGCAATGGGAGCCGACGCAAAACAATTATGTCTTGCTCTACCCGGAGGGCATGGTCAAGCTGAACCAGAGCGCCGCTGAAATCCTGAAGCGCTGTGACGGCGCGCGCGACATCCCCAGGATCGTCGACGACCTGGAACAGACCTTTGCCACCACGGGACTTTCCGGGCAAGTCAACGATTTCCTGCAATCGGCCCACCAGCGAGGCTGGCTTGTCTAGCGCCAACGCAATCGACGCCGGCGCCGCCGGACAGAGTGCAGCCGTCAGGCCGCCCTTGTGGCTGCTGGCCGAGCTGACCTACCGTTGCCCGCTGCATTGCGTGTTCTGCTACAACCCGCTGAACTATGCCGAGAACCGCAATGAACTGAGCACTGCGCAGTGGATCGACGTCATGCGCCAGGCACGCGCGCTCGGCGCAGCGCAGCTCGGCTTTTCCGGCGGCGAGCCATTGTTGCGCGACGACCTGGAAGAGTTGATCGCCGAAGGCTACCAGCTCGGCTACTACACCAACCTGATCACGTCCGGCATCGGCCTGACCGAGGCGCGCATTGCGCACATGAAGGAACTCGGCCTCGACCACATCCAGTTGTCGTTCCAGGACTCGACCCGCGAAATGAACGATTTCCTGACCAGCACCAGGACTTTCGACCTGAAGTCGCGCGTGGCGAAATTGATCAAGCAATACGACTACCCGATGGTCCTGAACGTGGTGCTGCACCGCTACAACCTCGACCATGTCGGCCGCATCATCGACATGGCGCTGGAAATGGGGGTCGAATACCTGGAACTGGCCAATACCCAGTACTACGGCTGGGCGCTGGCAAACCGCGCGCAGCTTTTGCCGACGCGCGAGCAGCTGGAGCGCGCGGAAAGCGTGGTCAATGCCTATCGCGCGAAGATCGGCACGCAAATGCGCATCCTGTTCGTGGTGCCGGATTATTTCGAGGAGCGCCCAAAGGCTTGCATGAATGGCTGGGGCTCGGTGTTCCTTGCGGTCGCAGCCGATGGCGCGGCGCTGCCCTGCCATGCGGCCAAGTCGCTGCCCGGCTTTGATTTTCCCAATGTGACGCAGCAGGACTTGCGCACCATCTGGTATGACAGCGACGCCTTCAACCGCTACCGCGGCGATTCGTGGATGAAGGATCCGTGCCGCACCTGCCCCGAAAAAGAAAAGGACTTTGGCGGCTGCCGCTGCCAGGCGCTGGCCCTGACCGGCGCGGCCGAGAATGCCGACCCGGTGTGCGCCAAGTCGCCCCACCATGACCAGGTCAAAAACATCGTCCTGCAGGCGCAGCAGTCGAAGACTGCGGCGGCCAACCCGCAGCCGCTGCTGTTTCGCAGCGATGCGAACTCCCTGAGGAACAGTCTTGGGGCTGAAAAAAACGCCGGCTGACGGCGCTGGCGGCGCAGTCGCCCGGGCCTGTCCATCGGTGGATGAAATGCGCCGGCCGTAGAGTCTTCTGGCACGGCGATTGCATTTGTCATGTTTCCACAACCATAGGAGACAGACATGCCATTCCACCCCACCTTGCCGCGCCTGGCCGCAGCCCTGCAGCTGGCCTGGCCGCTGTTATGCGCGCCGGCGCTGGCCGCGCCGTTTGCCTACGTGCCGAATGAAAAATCCGGCACGGTCAGCGTCATCGATACTGCAAGCGATTCTGTGGTCGGCGAGATTGCGGCCGGCCAGCGGCCGCGCGGCATCGCCATCGACACTGCCTCGGGTGCCCTGTTCATCACCGATGCCACTGCCAGCGCGCTGCTGATGATCGATACAGCCGAACGTCGCGTGCTGCGGCAGGCGCCGCTGGGCGCATCGCCCGAAGGCGTGAGCCTCTCGCCGAACCGCAAGCTGGTGGCCGCCGCCGTCGAGGAAAGCAATAGCGTCACGCTCAAGGATGCCGTCAGCGGCGCGCACATCGCCGATATCAAGGTCGAAGGGCACAACCCGGAGCATGCGGTATTTTCCCCCGATGGCCGCGAGCTCTACGTCAGCGCCGAAGATGCCGAACAGATCGACATCATCGACGTCGCCAGGCAGCGCCAGGTGGCGTCGGTCGCGGTCGGCCGGCGCCCGCGCGGCATCGGCTTTTTGCCCGATGGCAGTCGCGCCTACGTCGCCTGCGAACTGTCCGACACGGTGTATGCAATCGACGTCGCCAGCCGCAAGGTCGTCGCCACGATTGCTGCCGGCAAGAGCGCCAACGGGATCACGGTCCATCCCAGCGGCAAGCGAGTCTATGTCTCCAACGGCCGCGACGCCACGGTCATGGTGATCGATACCGCCAGCAACAAGGTGGTCAACACCATCGCTGTCGGCAAGCGCCCATGGAACATGGCGCTGACCCCCGACGGCAACAAGCTGTATGTCGCCAACGGCCGCTCCAACAGCGTGTCGGTGATCGATACCAGGACCGGGTGCGTCACTGCCGAGATCACGGTGGGCGAATTGCCCTGGGGCGTGGTCATCCGGTAAGTAAAAAAAGGGCCGGTGATGCGAATCACCGGCCCAAACTGTCTAAAGAGACAGGGAGACTAATTCTTTGCCGTTTTTTCTTGCTTCCTTCTGATTACTTGCCGGCCAGCTTGAAGACCCAGACCGAACCGCCCTGTTCGAGGAAGTTCACCTTCTTGGCGACTTCGCCACCCCACAGCGGCACGGCGCCGCCCCAACCGGACACCACTGCGACGTACTGCGTGTCGCCTTCCTTCCAGGTCACCGGGGGCGCGACCACGCCGGAGCCGGTCTGGAACTTCCACATTTCCTTGCCGGTCTTGGCGTCGACTGCTTTCAGGAAGCCTTCCGGCGTGCCGTAGAACACCAGGTCGCCAGCGGTGGCCATCACGCCCCCCCACAGCGGCGCATTGTTCTTGACTTCCCAGACAATCTTGCCGCTCTTCGGATCGACCGCGCGCATGACGCCGATATAGTCTTCGTTCAATGGCTTGATGGTGAAGCCAGCGCCCAGATAGGCGGCGCCCTTCTTGTAGGCGACCGGCTCGTTCCAGATATCCATGCCCCATTCGTTGGCCGGCACATAGAACAGGTTGGTCTTCGGGCTATACGCCATCGGCATCTGGTTTTTGCCGCCCAGGAAAGATGGCGCCGAGAACACGGTCTTGCCCTTCTTGCCATCCTGTCCCTTGGTCGGGTCGCCCGGGCGGCCTTCCGGAATCAAGTTTGGCCGGCCGGTCTTCAGGTCGATGCTGGAAGCCCAGGTGATCTTGTTGACGAACGGGAAAGCATTCTGCAATTTGCCATTCTTGGCATCGATCACGTAGAAAAAGCCATTGCGGTCAGCCTTGCCGCCCATGCGCTTGCCATTCATGTCGAAGGTGATGAATTCATTGACACCATCAAAATCCCAGCCATCGTTGGGCGTGGTCTGGTAATGCCACTTGATCTTGCCGGTCGCGACATCGATGGCCACCGTCGAGGCCGAATACAGGTTGTCGCCGGGACGCAGATGGCTGTTCCACGGCGCCGGATTGCCGGTGCCGAAATAAGCCAGGCCGGTGGAAGCATCAAAGGTGCCGCCGAGCCAGGTGGCAGCGCCGCCCGATTTCCACAGGTCGCCCGGCCAGGTGGCGTTGGTGGTGCCGGAAATGCCATTCTCGATTTCCTTGCCATCCTTGTCGTACTTGTAGCCCATGTGGCCTTCGACCATCGGCCGTACCCAGACCAGTTCGCCGGTGCGCGGATTGCGCGCCTCGACCCGGCCGATCACGCCGAATTCACCGCCGGAGACACCGGTCAGGAGCAAGCCCTTGGCAATCAGCGGCGCTGCCGAAGCCGAATAGCCGGCGTGGTAGTCGTCGATCTTTTCCTTCCAGACGACTTCGCCGGTATCCTGGTTCAGGGCCACCAGTTGCGCGTCGAGCGTGGCGAAGATCACCAGGTTGTCATACAGCGCCGCGCCGCGGTTGATGACGTCACAGCAAGGCATGATGCCGTCCGGCAGGCGGTGCTCGTATTTCCACAGCTTGGCGCCAGTCTTGACATCCAGCGCATAGATCCGCGAGTAGGAGGCGGTGACGAACATCTTGCCGTTGTAGATGACCGGCTGCGATTCCTGGCCGCGCTGTTTTTCGCCGCCGAACGAAAACGACCATGCCGGCACCAGTTTCGAGACGGTCTTGGAATTGATCTGGGTCAGCGGCGAAAAACGCTGGCCCTGCTGGCCCATACCCCAGGACAGCACATTGTTCGGCGCCTTGGCGTCGTTTTCAATCATCGCATCGGTCACGCCTGCGGCGTGTACTGCGGCTGACGCGAACGAGACCGCCAGCGCGGCGCCGATCACGGAAATGTTGAATTGCTTTTGCATACCTATCTCCTTTGAGTACTATGAATGCGTTATTTTTTTAGTTGATGCGGTTGAGTAGCAGCGCGCCCTGCTTGTGACAAGGCGCGCCCTACCGTTTCACACCATTTCAGTGTTTAGAAAAAGCCCAGCGCCTTCGGGCTGTAGCTGACCAGCAGGTTCTTGGTTTGCTGATAGTGTTCCAGCATCATCTTGTGCGTCTCGCGGCCAATGCCCGACTGCTTGTAGCCGCCGAAGGCCGCATGCGCCGGATACAGGTGGTAGCAGTTGGTCCACACGCGCCCCGCCTGGATGGCGCGGCCAACGCGGAAGGCGCGCGAGCCGTCGCGGGTCCACAAGCCGGCGCCCAGGCCGTACAGCGTGTCGTTGGCAATCGCCAGCGCCTCGGCTTCATCCTTGAAGGTGGTCACCGATACCACCGGCCCGAAGATCTCTTCCTGGAAGATGCGCATCTTGTTGTTGCCGGCAAATACCGTCGGCTTGACGTAGTAGCCGCCGGCCAGGTCGCCCGCAAGCTTGTTCTGCTCGCCGCCGATCAGCACCTCGGCGCCTTCCTGGCGGCCGATGTCCATGTACGACAGGATCTTTTCCATCTGTTCATTGGAGGCCTGGGCGCCGATCATGGTGCTGCTGTCGAGCGGGTTGCCCTGCTTGATGGCGGCTACCCGCGCAATGGCGCGTTCCATGAATTTCTCGTAGATCGATTCCTGTACCAGCACGCGCGACGGGCAGGTGCAGACTTCACCCTGGTTCAGGGCAAACATCGCAAAGCCTTCCAGGCACTTGTCGAAGTAATCGTCATCGGCATCCATGATGTCGGCGAAGAAGATGTTGGGCGATTTGCCGCCCAGCTCCAGCGTCACCGGGATGATGTTTTGCGCGGCGTATTGCATGATCAGGCGGCCGGTGCCGGTTTCGCCCGTGAAGGCGATCTTGGCGATGCGCTTGCTGGTGGCCAGCGGCTTGCCCGCTTCCAGGCCAAAGCCGTTGACGATGTTGAGCACGCCCGGCGGCAGCAGGTCGCCGATCAGTTCGATCAGCACCAGGATCGAGGCCGGCGTTTGCTCGGCCGGTTTCAAGACCACGCAATTGCCGGCGGCCAGCGCAGGCGCCAGCTTCCACACCGCCATCAGGATGGGGAAATTCCAGGGAATGATCTGGCCGACCACGCCGAGGGGCTCGTGGAAGTGGTAGGCATAGGTTTCCGAATCGATCTGCGCCACGCTGCCTTCCTGGGCGCGGATGCAGCCGGCGAAGTAGCGGAAATGGTCGATCGCCAGCGGGATGTCGGCCGCCATGGTTTCGCGGATGGGCTTGCCATTGTCGATGGTCTCGGCGGTGGCGATCAATTCCAGGTTCGCTTCCATGCGGTCGGCCATCTTGTTGAGGATGTTGGCGCGCTCGGTGAGCGAAGTCTTGCCCCAGGCAGCGCGGGCAGCGTGGGCAGCGTCCAGCGCCAGTTCGATATCTTCGGCGGTGGAGCGGGCGATTTCGCAAAACGGCTGGCCGGTGATCGGCGTGATGTTCGGGAAGTACTCACCCTTGACCGGCGCCACGAATTTGCCGCCGATGTAATTGTCATAGCGTTGCTTGAACGGGTTCTTGATCCCCAGCTTGCTGATGTCTGCCAAATTCATTTCTGCCTCCTAAACGATATGAGATGCGTCTGATTTTTTTAAATTAAGTGCGACGAGCGCACAGGGGTTATGGCAAATGCCGTGCCAGCATGGAGACATCGCAAGGAAATTGAAAAAAAATGGCGGAGACGCAGCAGCTGTCTATAGAGCTGCACGCATTTTTTGATGGGGCGACTGGGACCGGAGGAAAAGCGTCAGCGAACGGATTTGTTCACTTTTGGAACAGGCGGGCAAACAGGTGTATCGAATCAATTCAATCCTGCTGTGCGAGGATGGCACAGCAGGTTTTCATCGGGCGTCGGGCGTCCGGCGATTGCGACGTCAACCGCGGCGCGCCGCCTCGATTGTGGCGATGTCGATCTTTTTCATTTCCATCATTGCGTCGAATGCGCGCTTGGCGGCGGCAGGGTCGGGGTCGGCTATCGCCTTGGTCAGCACGATTGGCGTGATCTGCCAGGACAGGCCCCACTTGTCTTTGCACCACCCGCAGGCACTCTCCACGCCACCGTTGTCGATGATTGCGTTCCAGTACCGATCGGTTTCGGCCTGGTCATCGGTTGCGACCTGAAACGAGAATGCTTCGTTGTGCTTGAACGCGGGGCCACCATTGAGCCCGAGGCAGGGAATCCCCATCACCGTGAACTCCACCGTCAACACATCCCCCTTTTTCCCTGATGGAAAGTCTCCCGGCGCAAGATAGACCGCGCCAACGGATGAATCGGGGAAGGTCTTGGCATAAAATTGCGCCGCCTGCTCGGCGTCGCCATCGTACCAAAGGCAAATCGTATTCTTGGCGTGCTTATCCATGGCAATTCTCCATTGGGTTGAGGTGCCAGATGCCGCAGGAAAACGATATTTTCCGCGTCAAACTGCCAAAATCCTACCATGTCATGCATCAGTTAGCCCGGGATCTCAGGCTCAACCAGATTGGCAAGCTGCACGAGAGACTCTTGCCAGCCCAGGTAGCACATTTCGACGGGGATAAGCTCCGGAATCCCACTTTGTTCGATATCGACCTCCGTACCGCACGACACTGCCTTCAGCGTCACCGTAACCAGCATTTCGCCTGGCAGGTTCGGATCATCGAATTTATCGGTGTATTGAATGAGTTCGCCGGGAACCAGCTGCCGATACAGCCCGCCGAAAGAGTGACCTTGCTCAGTCGAGAAATTTTCAAATGACATTTTGAAGGTTCCGCCGACTTTCGGGTCCATATGGTGAACCTTGCAAATAAAGCCGTACGGTGGAAGCCACTTGGCCATTGCAGCAGCATCTATAAAGGCGCGGTAGATCTTCTCTGGCCTGGTGCGCAGGACACGATGGAGGCGGACAGTTCCAGTAGCCATATTGAAAGCTCCTATCAAACGTACAAAATACGAAATGGACTAGCGCTTGAAGGCTAGAACCAAGACACCAGCGGCCACCAGGGCGATGCCGAACCAATCTCTCGCCGAAGGCCGCTCGCCAAGAAACACAAACGCGAACACCGCTACCAACACGAGACTGAACTTGTCCACCGGCGCGACCTTCGAAGCGTCGCCAATTTGCAGCGCCCGGAAATAGCATAGCCACGAAGCGCCAGTCGCCAATGCCGAAAGCACGAGAAACAGCCAAGTTCTCGACGGCAAAAGCAGCGGGTTGCTCCACTTGCCGGTAACCCAAACAAATATGGCCAGGACGAACATCACGACAGCGGTTCTCACCAGCGTGGCCAGATCCGAGTTTACGCCTTGAATGCCAATCTTCGCGAAAATGGCAGTCAATGCAGCAAACGCGGCTGACAAGACTGCCCAAAAGAACCAGTTATTCGTAGTAGCCATATTTGCACCACCTAAGGTTTGCGATAGCCAGCGGCATTGCCGTCCGGGGCGATTGGCGTGTCAGGCATTACATCTCCGGGTTGTGGCAGACGACGCAAAGCTTATGCCCTTCCGGATTTCTAAAATAGGCCCCGTAGTAATTTTCATGGTATTCAAAAATTAATTAATTTGCAACTTATGTCTTTTATGCAAAATCCTAACTCGCAGAGTAGCGTTGCACCACCCCATGAATAGGGGCGCCACTTTTAATCCAGCGACTGCCCAATTAAAAAACATAAAAAAAAGCCCGGTCAACTGACCGGGCGGCATGACTGCACTATGTGCTGCAGTGGGGATCAGCCAGGCTGGGCTGCCTGTCTTTCAAACGTCAGCGCGCCATTTTTGGCATCGATACGAATCACGTCCTTTGGACCGAACTTGCCTTCCAGGATCATTTTCGACAACGGATTCTCGATCTCCTGCTGGATCGCGCGCTTGAGGGGCCGGGCGCCATACACCGGGTCGAAGCCGGCCTCGGCAATCTTCTGCAGCGCTTCTTCCGTCAGATCCATTGCCATTTCCATCTTCGCCAGGCGTTTTTCCAGGATGCCCAGCTGGATCCGGGCAATCGCCCCGATGTTCTTTTCATCAAGGGCATGGAACACCACGATCTCGTCGATGCGGTTGATGAATTCCGGGCGGAAATGCCCCTTTACCTCCGCCATCACCGCCAGCTTGACGAGTTGCGGATCGCTGTCTTCCATCGACTGGATCTTGTGCGAGCCCAGGTTGGACGTCATCACCACCACGGTATTCTTGAAATCCACCGTGCGGCCCTGGCCATCGGTCATGCGGCCATCGTCGAGCACCTGCAGCA
Source organism: Janthinobacterium sp. 17J80-10 (assembly GCF_004114795.1). NCBI lineage: Bacteria > Pseudomonadati > Pseudomonadota > Betaproteobacteria > Burkholderiales > Oxalobacteraceae > Janthinobacterium > Janthinobacterium sp. 17J80-10. Next base: position 2,917,788 of record NZ_CP035311.1, read on the forward strand.
GCACATTGAAGACGTCCGGATGGGCCTTCTCGATTTCGTCCAGCAGGATCACGCTGTAAGGCTTGCGTCGCACCGCTTCCGTCAGGTAGCCGCCTTCCTCGTAACCGACATAGCCCGGCGGCGCGCCGATCAGGCGCGCGACCGAATGCTTTTCCATGAATTCACTCATGTCGATGCGGATCAGCGATTCCTCGGTGTCGAACAGGAAGGATGCCAGCGCCTTGCACAGCTCGGTCTTGCCCACACCCGTGGGGCCCAGGAACATGAAGGAGCCGTACGGCCGGCTAGGGTCGCCTAACCCGGCGCGGGAGCGGCGGATGGCATCGGATACGACGCCGATGGCTTCGTTCTGGCCGACCACGCGCTTGTGCAATTCATCTTCCATGTGCACCAGCTTGTCGCGCTCGCCCTGCATCATCTTGGATACCGGGATACCGGTGGCGCGCGATACCACCTCGGCGATTTCCTCGGCGCCGACCTGGGTGCGCAAGAGCCGGTTGGCGGGCGCCTTGGTTTCGCCGCTGTCGGCCTGTTTCAACTGCGCTTCCAGCTGCGGCAGCTGGCCATACTGCAGCTCGGACATCTTTTGCCAGTCGCCCTTGCGCTTGGCTTCTTCCATCTGCAGGCGCACCTTCTCGATTTCTTCCTTGATGTGGGTGCTACCCTGCACAGCGGATTTTTCCGCCTTCCAGATTTCTTCCAGGTCGGCGTATTCGCGCTCGAGCTTGACGATTTCATCCTCGATCAGCGCCAGGCGCTTTTGCGAAGCTTCGTCCTTTTCCTTCTTCACCGCCTCGCGCTCAATCTTCAGCTGGATTATCCGGCGGTCGAGCCGGTCCATGACTTCCGGCTTGGAATCGATCTCGATCTTGATCTTGGACGCTGCTTCATCGATCAGGTCGATCGCCTTGTCCGGCAGGAAGCGGTCGGTGATGTAGCGATGCGAAAGTTCCGCGGCGGCAACGATGGCCGGGTCGGTGATGTCGACGCCATGGTGCACCTCGTATTTTTCCTGCAGGCCGCGCAGGATGGCAATGGTGGCTTCCACGCTCGGCTCGTCCACCAGGATCTTCTGGAAGCGGCGCTCCAGCGCGGCATCCTTCTCGATGTACTTGCGGTACTCGTCCAGGGTGGTTGCGCCAACGCAGTGCAGCTCGCCGCGCGCCAGCGCGGGCTTGAGCATATTGCCGGCATCCATGGCGCCTTCGGCCTTGCCGGCGCCTACCATGGTATGGAGCTCGTCGATGAAGACGATAGTCTGGCCTTCATCCTGGGCCAGTTCCTTCAGCACGGATTTTAAGCGCTCCTCGAATTCGCCACGGTATTTGGCGCCGGCCAGCAATGCGGCCATGTCCAGTGAGAGAACACGCTTGGATTTCAGGCTGTCAGGGACTTCGCCATTGACGATGCGCTGCGCCAGGCCTTCGACGATGGCAGTCTTGCCCACGCCTGGCTCGCCGATCAGAACCGGGTTGTTCTTGGTGCGGCGCTGCAAGACCTGGATGGCGCGGCGGATTTCATCGTCGCGGCCGATCACCGGGTCGAGCTTGCCCATGCGGGCACGCTCGGTCAGGTCGAGGGTATATTTCTTCAAGGCCTCGCGCTGGCCTTCGCTTTCCTGGGAGTTGACGCTGCCGCCGCCGCGCACGGCATCGATGGCCGCTTCCAGCGCTTTGCGCGTCAAGCCATTTTCGCGCGCCAGCTTGCCGGCGTCGGACTTGTCTTCGGTCAAACCGATCAGGATCATTTCGCTGGCGATGAACTGGTCGCCGCGCTTTTGCGCTTCCTTGTCGGCCAAGTTCAAGAGGGAGCCCAGTTCACGCCCGACCTGGACCTCGCCGCCGGTGCCGGAGACTTTCGGCAAACGCTCCAGCGAACCCTTCAGGGCATTGGAGAGCCCGCCGACATTGACACCGGCGCGCTGCAGCAAGGAGCGCGCGCTGCTGTCGTCCTGGCTCAGCAAGGCCACCAGCAGGTGGACCGGCTCGATGTACGGATTATCGTTGCCGACCGCCTGGCTTTGGGCGTCGGCCAGAGCTTCCTGCAACTTGGTTGTCAATTTATCTAGGCGCATGTTTTACACTCCCGAAATCATTAGTTGCCTGCTAATTGGGGGTGGATGAACGCTTTTCAAGCAAGAATTCGCTTTGGCGCCATTTTAGTGCCCGGTGGAATCCCCACGACGACCAGCCTCGAACAGGAACCAGGCGCGCTGTTCGGCTTCATCGATCCAGCCTTCGAGCAGGCTGGCGCTGGCGATATCCCCGCCCTCGTCGCAGACGCTGTGGACAGCGCGCAGACGCATCACCAGTTGCCGGTTGTCATCGGCCAGTTCGGCCAGCATGTCACCCGGCTCGACATAACCTGCGTCATTGTCGAGCACGCGCTGGGTACGGGCGATATGGCCGATCGATTTCAGCGTCGGCTGGCCGAGTTTGCGGATGCGCTCGGCAATGGGGTCGGTCATGGCGAACAGTTCGACGGCCTGTTCGTCCAGCAGCAGATGGTAATCGCGGAAATGCGGCCCGCTCATGTGCCAGTGAAAATTCTTGGTTTTCATGTAGAGCGCAAAAACATCGGCGAGGATGCCGTTCATTGCCCCGGCGATATCACGGGTTGCCTCTGCCTTCAGGTCGGTGGGGGTAGCAAGCTGGGGACGGATCCGGGGCTCGCTCCCGGCAGTTGCGGCATCGCTTTTCTTCATGGCACGGCTCCTCGGCAGTCGGGACTGAAGATTGGATGCGCAAGCCGGCACGTGGTTCGTAAGTCAGGCCAAGATGACCTGAATCAATTGGGCAGCTCAGGCGAACAGCGCCCGGTAACTGGCATAGCCGGCAATGCACAGGACCAGCGACCCGGCGACGTGCAGCGCGGTATGCGCCAGCGCCCAGAAGTAATCGCCATTCTGCAGCAGCGTCATGGATTCGGCTGAAAACGTTGAAAATGTCGTCAGGCCGCCCAGGAAACCGGTCACGATCAGCAGGCGCCACTCGGGCGAGAGCAGCGGATGGCTCTGGAAAAATGCCAGGAAAATGCCGATCAGGTAGGCGCCGCCAAGGTTGGCTGCGACTGTACCCAGTGGCAACTGGTTGTGCCAGCCGTGCAGCACCAGCGCCAGCCCCCAGCGCAGCCAGGCGCCCACGGCTGCCCCGACGCCAATCGCCAGCCAGCTCATGGCGGCCCGTCCTGCGCCGGCACGCCTGCGGCGCCGGGACCGGGCAAGGCTGCCAACGGCCCCCACTTCGCCAGCGCTTCGTCATCGGCGGTGCGCGCATCGACCCAGCGCGCGCCTTGCGGGGTCTGTTCCTTTTTCCAGAACGGCGCCTGGGTCTTGAGGTAATCCATGATGAATTCGCAGGCGGCAAACGCCTCGCCGCGATGCTTTGCAGTGACTGCCACAAGCACGATCTGCTCCAGCGGCTGCATGAGGCCGACGCGGTGGATCACCAGGGCATCGACGAGCTCCCAGCGCGCGCGCGCCTGGCCGACGATGGCCTGCAGCGCCTTTTCCGTCATGCCGGGGTAATGTTCCAGCTCCATGGCGGCGACGCGCTCGCCCTCGTTCATGTCGCGCACGGTGCCCACAAAGGCCACCACGGCGCCGACCTGCGGCTGGTTGGCGCGCAGCCGGGCGACTTCCGCGCCCAGGTCGAAGTCTTCAGTCTGGATGCGGATGGGCATGGCTAGCCTCCCGTCACGGGTGGAAAGAAGGCGACTTCGCCGCCTTCCGCAACGGCTGTTGCGGCGCCCGTCATCTGGTGGTTGTAGGCCATGCGCAAGGCGCGGCCCTCGGCCAGCACTTCCGTCCACACCCCGCCGCGCTGGCGCAGGTAATCGCGCACCTCGCCGACAGTGCGCACATCGGCGGGCAGGACAATGTCTTCCCCGGCACTGCCAAGGGCTTCGCGCACGCTGGCGAAAAAGCGGAGCTGGATATTCATGGCTACGAGTTTAATACAGCAATTCGGCAAAGGAAATGAACCGCACGCTATCGCCCGGCGCAATGGTCTGCCCTGCCGGGTTATCCACCAGGCCATCGCCCCACGCCGTCGACGTCAATACCGCCGAGCCCTGGTTGGGGAAGAGGTCGAGGCCGCCGGCGGCATTGCGCTTCACACGCAGGAATTCGTTGCGGCGGTCCGCCTTGGGCCAGGCAAAGTCGGCGCGCATGGCGCAAGACTTCGGCGCAACCTCCGTAACGCCTTGCAGGCGCAGCACGAAAGGCCGCACGAACAGCAGGAAGGTGACGAAGCTCGACACCGGGTTGCCGGGCAAGCCCAGGAAAAAAGCGGCGTCAGTGCGATCGGCTGCATTTGCAGCGCCTGCAGCACCGGCACGGAATACCTCGCCGAACGCCAGTGGCTTGCCGGGCTTCATGGCGATCTGCCACAGGTCGAGGCGGCCTTCCGCCTCCACCGCCGGTTTCACATGGTCTTCCTCGCCGACCGAGACACCACCGGAGGTGATGATCAGGTCGTGGCCGGCGGCCGCGGTGCGCAAGGTGTCGCGCGTGGCTTGCAGGGAATCGGGCACGATGCCGTAATCGGTGATGTCGCAGCCGAGGTTTTCCAGCAGGCCGCGCAACAGGAAGCGGTTGGAATTGTAGATGGCGCCGGGTTTCAGCGCGTCGCCGGGCATCGCCAGCTCGTCGCCGGTAAAGAAAACTGCTACCCGCAAACGGCGCACTACCGGCAAACTGGCCAGGCCGACCGACGCCGCCAGGCCCAGTTCCTGCGCGCGCAGGCGGGTGCCGGCGTCAAGGATGGTGCTGCCGGCCCGAATGTCTTCGCCGCGCCGGCGGATCCACTCGCCTGCCGCCGGGGCATGCCGCACCGTGACCCAGTCGCCGTCGGCCTGCTGCGCGGCCTCGCACATTTCCTGCATGACGACTGCGTCGGCCCCAACGGGAATCATGGCCCCGGTAAAGATGCGCGCTGCCGTGCCCGTCGCCAGGGCCTGCCCGACGTGACCCGCGGGAATGCGCTGCGCCACGTTCAGGCGCACGCCGGAAGCAGCAGCCGCGCTGGCGCAATCGGCCGCGCGCACCGCATAGCCATCCATCTGGCTATTGTCCATCGGCGGCACGTCCAGTCCCGAGGCTTGCGCGATGGCCAGGGTGCGGCCATTGGCTTGCAGGGTCGGCAGGACCTCCGTCTCGCTGACCGGACGAGCGGCAGCGAGCATGCGCGCGAGCGCTTCGGCCACGCTCAGCATGGGGGCCTTGCCGCCCGCCTGTCCAGCCGCGGCCATCGCTTACAGCCCCGTGTGTTCGGCGATGTACTGCTTGACCTGCGCCACATCCGCCTTCATGACCTGGAAGCGCTGCGGCAAGGTTTCGATATTTTCGAAGCCGGCCGGACGCTCGGCGTCGCGTCCCAGCGCTTCGCGGATGGTTTCATTGAACTTGGCCGGCAAGGCGGTTTCCAGGACGATCATGGGTACGCCCGGCGTCAGGTGCTCGCGCGCGACCTTGACGCCGTCGGCGGTATGGGTGTCGATGGTGATGCCGTATTTTTCATGGACGTCGCGGATGGTCGCCAGGCGGTCGGCGTGCACCGACTTCCCGGACAGGAAGCCATATTGCGCCACCCTGGCAAATTCGTCGCCATCGCTGCCCGGCTTGCCCGAGAGGTCGAAGCCGCCCTCGGTCTCGACTTTCCTGAACAGGGCCGCCAGGCGGGTGCTGTCGCGGCCAAGCAAGTCAAAGACGAAACGCTCGAAATTCGACGCCTTGCTGATATCCATGCTCGGGCTGGATGTGTGGTAAGTCTCGGCCGACTTGCGCACGCGGTAGACACCGGTGCGGAAGAATTCGTCGAGCACGTCGTTTTCATTGGTGGCCGCCACCAGCTTATCGATCGGCAAGCCCATCATGCGGGCGATATGGCCGGCGCAGATATTGCCAAAGTTGCCCGACGGCACCGTGAACGACACCTTCTGGTCGTTGCTGGTGGTCGCCGCCAGGTAGCCGCGGAAGTAATACACCACTTGCGCCACCACGCGCGCCCAGTTGATCGAGTTGACGGTACCGATCTTCTGGCGATTCTTGTATTCCAGGTCGTTGGACACGGCCTTGACCATGTCCTGGCAATCGTCGAACACGCCTTCGACGGCAATGTTGAAGATGTTGGGGTCTTGCAGGCTGAACATCTGCGCAGTCTGGAACGCGCTCATCTTCTTGTGCGGCGACAGCATGAAGACGCGGATGCCGCGCTTGCCGCGCATGGCATATTCCGCCGCGCTGCCGGTGTCGCCGGATGTCGCGCCGAAGATATTCAGTTCGGCATGCTGCTGGTCCAGGGCGTATTCAAAGAGGTTGCCCAGCAATTGCATCGCCATGTCCTTGAAGGCCAGGGTCGGGCCATTCGACAGGGCTTGCAGCACCAGCTTGTTGCCATCCTTTTGCTCCAGCACATGCAGCGGCGTGACCTGCGCGGAATCGTCGCCGGCGCGGGCGTTGCGGTACACCTCGGCCGTATAGGTCTTGTGCACCAGCGCCTTCAGGTCGCTTTCCGGAATATCGGTGGCGAATTTCTTCAGCACCTCGAAGGCCAGGTCGGCATAGGACAGCTTGCGCCAGGCATCGAGCTCCGCACCCGACACTTGCGGGTAATCGGTGGGCAGGTACAGGCCGCCGTCAGGCGCCAGGCCCCCGAGCAGGATTTGGGAAAAATTTTGCGCAGGCGATTGGCCGCGGGTCGAAATATATTGCATAAATGGACAGGTTGGTTATGCGGCCGCCCGCATCAAAATCAGGATAAATACCAGGATCAAACGGGCATGGCGACGCTGCAAACCACCATTATAACTTTGTCGCCCCCAGGATGAAATTTCAGCTTTGCAGGATGCCCAGTTCGCGCCCGGCCTGGGCAAAGGCGGCCAGCGCCAGGTCAAGCTGCTTCCGGGTATGCGCCGCCGACAGTTGCACGCGCACGCGCGCCTGCCCCAGTGGCACCACTGGGTAAAAAAAGCCCGTCACCAGCACGCCAAGGGCGTACAGGCGCTGCGCAAACTGCTGCGCCAGCGGCGCCTCGAACAGCATGACCGGCACGATCGGGTGCTTGCCCGGCTTGACCGTAAAACCCAGGGCAGTGACGCCGGCGCGGAAATATGCCGTATTGGCATGCAGGCGGTCGCGCAATTCGCCAGAAGCCGCCAGGCGCTGCAGCACCGACAGGGAAGCCCCGGCAATCATCGGCGCCAGCGTATTGGAAAACAGGTAGGGCCGCGACTTTTGCCGCAGGGTCTGGACCACTTCGCGGCGCGCCGCGACAAAGCCGCCCATGGCGCCACCGAGGGCCTTGCCCAGCGTGCCCGTGATGATATCGATGCGTCCCATCACCTGGTGCAGTTCATGCGTGCCGCGCCCGGTCGGACCGATGAAGCCGGTGGCATGGCTGTCATCGACCATCACCAGCGCGCCGTAACGCCCGGCGAGGTCGCAGATGCGGTCAAGCTGCGCGATGGTGCCATCCATCGAAAAAACCCCGTCGGTGACGATGATGCGGTGGCGGCTGCCGGCCGCCGCCTGCAGCTGCGCTTCCAGGTCCGCCATGTCGTCGTGCCGGTAGCGAAAGCGTTGCGCGCGGCACAGCCTGATGCCATCGATGATCGAGGCATGGTTCAGGGCATCGGAAATGATGGCATCGTGCTCGTCGAACAGCGGCTCGAATACGCCGCCGTTGGCATCGAAGGCAGCGGCAAAGAGGATCGCGTCCTCTATGCCGAGAAATTGCGCCAGGGCGGATTCGAGCTGCTTGTGCACGGTCTGGGTGCCGCAAATGAAACGCACCGACGACAGGCCGTAGCCGTATTGCCCGACGGCGTCGATGGCGGCTTGCGCCATGTCCGCGTCGCCGGACAGGCCGAGGTAATTGTTGGCGCACAGGTTGACGAGCAACTTGCCGTCGTCGCAGGTGACCTGTGCGCCCTGGCGCGAGGCAAGGATGCGCTCGGGCTTGTAGAGGCCGGCGTCGCGCAGCCGGCCAAGCTCGTCATCAAGGCGGGAATGGAAAGCCTGTCTTGCGTCGTCTGCCGTCATGACATGCCCTCCCCTGCCGCGCCGGAACCGGTCAGCCCAGCTCTTCGAGCCTGATGCGGGTGATGCCGGAAGCCACGGTCTGCAGGCTCTCGATGCGGGCGATGGCTGCGTCGATATTCTTTTCCTGGGTCTGGTGCGTCAGCAGGATGATATCGGTGCGGGTCTCGCCTTCCGCCGGTTCCTTTTGCAGCATGGCGTCGATGGAAATGCCCGCATCGGCCAGGATGCGCGTCACGTCGGCCAGTACGCCCGGGCGGTCGGCCACGTTCAGGCGCAGGTAATAGCTGCTGGTGACTTCGGCAATCGGCAGGATCGGCAGGTCCGACATGGCATCCGGCTGGAACGCCAGGTGCGGCACGCGGTGCTCCGGATCGGCGGTTGCCAGGCGGGCGATGTCGACCAGGTCGGCAATCACGGCCGAAGCGGTCGGCTCGGCGCCGGCGCCCTTGCCGTAGTAGAGCGTGGCGCCGACGGCGTCGCCATGCACCAGCACGGCATTCATGGCGCCTTCGACATTGGCGATCAGGCGCTTGGCCGGGATCAGGGTCGGATGCACGCGCAGTTCGATCCCCATCGGGGTGCGGCGGGCAATGCCCAGGAGCTTGATGCGGTAGCCGAGCTGCTCGGCATACTGGATGTCGATACCCTGCAGCTTGGTGATGCCTTCCACATAGGCCTTGTCGAACTGCACCGGGATGCCGAAGGCGATCGACGCCATCAGGGTGGCCTTGTGGGCGGCATCGATGCCTTCGATATCGAAGGTCGGATCGGCTTCGGCGTAGCCGAGGGCTTGCGCCTGCTTCAGCACGACGTCGAAGTCGAGGCCCTTGTCGCGCATTTCGGACAGGATGAAGTTGGTGGTGCCGTTGATGATGCCGGCGATCCACTGGATGCGGTTGGCGGTCAGGCCTTCGCGCAGGGCCTTGATGATCGGGATGCCGCCGGCAACCGCGGCCTCGAAGGCGACCATCACGTTCTTTTCCTGGGCAGCCTTGAAGATTTCGGTGCCGTGCACGGCCAGCAGCGCCTTGTTGGCGGTGACCACGTGCTTGCCGTTGGCGATGGCCTTCAGGACCAGGTCCTTGGCGATGCCGTAGCCGCCGATCAGCTCGACGACGATATCGATCTCGGGATTGTTCACCACGAGATTGGCGTCGCTGACGACTTCGGCTTCGCCGTTGGTCAGTTCGCGCGCGCGCTCGGTGTTGAGGTCGGCGACCATGGCGATTTCAATGCCGCGGCCGGCGCGGCGGGTGATTTCTTCCTGGTTGCGCTTCAAGACGTTGAAAGTGCCGGAGCCAACGGTGCCGATGCCGAGCAAGCCTACTTTGATTGGTTTCATGTATCTGGTTCTAATAGTGAAAATGGATGAAATCAGGACTTGCCGTGGCGCCTGCGGTAACCGTCGAGGAAGCGCGCGATGCGCGACATCGCATCGCCCAGGTCATCGATATTGGGCAGGAATACGACGCGGAAGTGATCCGGCGTCGGGCAATTGAAGCCGGTGCCCTGGACAATCAGCACGCGTTCCTCGGCCAGCAGTTCATAGGCGAATTGCTGGTCGTCGGTGATCGGGTACATCTTCGGATCGAGCCTGGGGAACATGTACAGGGCCGACTTCGGCTTGACGCAGGTCACGCCGGGAATATCGGTCAGCATCTTGTGGGCGAGATCGCGCTGGCGCGTCAGGCGGCCGCCCGGCGCCACCAGGTCATCGATGCTCTGGTAACCGCCCAGCGCGGTCTGGATGGCATACTGGCCCGGCACGTTGGCGCACAGGCGCATCGAGGACAGCATGTTCAGGCCCTCGATATAGTCGCGCGCATGCTTCTTCTCGCCCGACACCACCATCCAGCCGGAGCGGAAACCGCAGGAACGGTAATTCTTCGACAGGCCGTTGAAGGTGATGCACAGCACGTCGTCGGCCAGCGAGGCCAGCGAGGTATGGGTATTGCCGTCGTACAGCACCTTGTCATAGATTTCATCGGCAAACACGATCAGCTGGTGCTGGCGCGCCACTTCGATGATCTGTTCCAGCACCTCGACCGGGTACAGCGCACCGGTGGGGTTGTTGGGGTTGATGACAACGATGGCCTTGGTATTGCTGTTGATCTTTTTCTTGATGTCGTCGATATCCGGCGTCCAGTCGGCCTGCTCGTCGCAGACATAGTGCACCGGGGTGCCGCCGGACAGGCTGACAGCCGCTGTCCACAGCGGGTAATCCGGCGCCGGCACCAGGACCTGGTCGCCGCTGTTCAGGAGCGCATTGACCGCCATGACGATCAGTTCGGATGCGCCATTGCCCAGGTAAATGTCGTCGATGGTGACACCGGCAATCTTCTTTTCCTGGGTGTAGTGCATCACCGACTTGCGCGGCGCGAACAGGCCCTTCGAATCCGTGTAACCGGACGAATTGGCCATATTGCGGATCATGTCCTGGACGATCTCGTCGGGCGCATCGAAGCCGAAGGCGGCGAGGTTGCCGATGTTGAGCTTGATGATCTTCTGCCCTTCATCTTCCATTTTCCGGGCTTTTTCCAGCACCGGGCCGCGGATGTCGTAACAGACTTCATCCAGTTTTTTCGATTTCCGAATCGGTTGCACAGCTGCCATTCCTTGAGAATTCTACCAGCGCCCATGTTGCGGCGCGAAAAACATCCATTGTGCCGAAAGCGCCCGTATTTATCAATGACAAGCGCTTAACAGCATGGCATGGACGCCCTGATAACGGCAGCCCGGGCGGCAAAGGCCGGAATGACGAGGTAAAATAATCCCATGAAGCTCCACTCCACCGACACCCGCCAATACCAGACCATTACCGCCTATGACGAAAGCGGCGTGGAAATCAATGCTGTTTATTTCCGCCACAGCCTGGTCGTGATGCCGGAAAATGCCCCGCAAGCCTGGCCAGCCACCTCTTTCGAGGCGCTCGCCGCGGCGCATTTTGACACGATCAATGCCGCCAATCCCGATGTCGTGATCCTTGGCACCGGCGAACGCCAGCGTTTTATCCATCCCCGGCTGATTTCCTCCCTGACGGCGCGCCGCGTGGGCGTCGAATGCATGGATAACAAGGCTGCCTGCCGCACTTATAATATCCTGATGGCGGAAGGCCGCCGGGTGGCGCTCGCCCTGATCATCGAAGGCGGGCAAAACGTCAGCCCGGATTGATTGGCGACTTTGCAATTGAAAGGCTTGAAACCCGGAAATCTGCCCCCATATCGCCCTTGATAAAAGCCTCCCCTGCCCTTTATGGGCTGCAGACGACTACCATCAGGAGATCCCCCGTGGCAGAAAGCCCATCCGCCCTCACGCTGAGCGTCCCCGAGTTTTCCGCGCCGATGACCGGCCAGCAAACCTTTACCCTGTCCAGTTACCGTGGCAAGACCCTGGTGCTGTTTTTCTATCCGAAAGACAATACGCCCGGATGCACGGCAGAAAGCCTGCGTTTCCGCGATCTCTATCCACAATTCCAGGCAGCCAATACCGAAATTTTCGGCATCAGCCGTGACAGCATCCGCTCGCATGACAATTTCAAGGGCAAGCTGGAAATGCCTTTCGAACTGATTTCCGACCCGGACGAGGCCGTTTGCGCGCTCTTCAACGTCATGAAACAGAAAATGATGTATGGCAAACAGGTGCGCGGTATTGAACGCAGCACATTTATTATTGACGCCGCCGGCAAATTGGTGAAAGAATGGCGTGGAGTGAAAGTCCCCGGACATGTGGACGCAGTACTGGAGTATGTCAAAACGCTTGCCTGATCCGTATGTTATTGCGCTGACTCTTTGAAACCGAAAATCTCTCACCTTCCGAAAGCCGTTCCCGGAGTTGGCGCCAGCCCTCCGAAACGGCTTTTTTGCTTCATGATCCGATGTTTTTCATCATGGCTTGTCCCACGCCATTCCCGAAGTGGTCTTTTTCCAACGTTTGAAGTGAGGTCTTGATGCCCCTGCCCAAATTGCCGGCCAAACCCGCAAGCCTGTTATCTCCGAAGGATTATCCAAAACTGGAAAAAGGCAAGCCAGCAAAACCGCTGGCCCTTGTAGAAACTCCCGCGATACAAGCAGTCCCCGCCACCAAGGCGCCTGTCGCCCGCAGCAAAGCGCCTGCAGCAGAAAAACCCCGCGCCACACCTCAGCAGAAGTCAGTCGACACCCGCATCAAGTCGGCGGCCAGCCGCGCCGGCGACAAGCTTGGCGTGACCAAGCTGTTCGTGCTCGACACCAACGTGCTCATGCACGACCCGACCTCGCTGTTCCGCTTCGAAGAGCATGACGTCTACCTGCCGATGGTGACGCTGGAAGAACTCGACAACCACAAGAAAGGCATGTCGGAAGTCGCCCGCAATGCGCGCCAGGTATCGCGCTACCTGGATGCCCTGGTCAGCGGCACCAGCGAGCACGAGATCGAACACGGCATTCCGCTCGCCAAGCTGGGCAACAAGGACGCCAAAGGTTGCCTGTTCTTCCAGACCAAGCTGCAGGGCGGCGAATTGCCGGAAAGCCTGCCGATCGGCAAGGGCGACAACCAGATCCTTGCCGTGATCCGCGCGCTGGAAGCCGAATACCCGGCCCGCCCGATCGTGCTGGTGTCGAAAGACATCAACATGCGCATCAAGGCGCGCGCCTTGGGCCTGCCGGCCGAAGAATACTTCAATGACCACGTGCTGGAAGATACCGACCTGCTCTACTCCGGTGTCATGCAGTTGCCGGACGACTTCTGGAGCAAGCACGCCAAGGGCATGGAATCCTGGCAGGAAAACAAGCAAGGCGCCAGCGCGACGTTCTACCGCCTGACCGGCCCGCTCGTGCCTTCCATGCTGGTCAACCAGTTCGTCTTCCTCGAACCGAAGAATGGCGAAGCCTCCTTCTACGGCCAGGTCAAGCAGATCAACGGCAAGACCGCCGTGATCCAGACCCTGCGCGATTACGGCCATGCCAAGAACAATGTCTGGGGCATCACGGCGCGCAACCGCGAGCAGAATTACGCCCTCAACCTCCTGATGAACCCGGAGTGCGACTTCGTCACGCTGCTGGGCCAGGCCGGTACCGGCAAGACCCTGCTGGCGCTCGCCGCCGGCCTGGCGCAGGTGCTGGAAACCAAGCTGTATAACGAAATCATCGTCACCCGCGTCACTGTTCCGGTGGGCGAGGATATCGGCTTCCTGCCTGGCACCGAGGAAGAAAAGATGTCGCCGTGGATGGGCGCCTTCGACGACAACCTCGAAGTCTTGAACAAGTCGGATTCCGACGCCGGCGAATGGGGGCGCGCGGCCACGCAAGACCTGATCCGCTCGCGCATCAAGATCAAGTCGCTCAATTTCATGCGTGGACGCACTTTCGTCAACAAGTTCCTGATCATCGACGAAGCGCAAAACCTGACGCCCAAGCAGATGAAGACGCTCGTTACGCGCGCCGGTCCCGGCACCAAGATCATTTGCCTGGGCAACATCGCGCAGATCGATACGCCTTACCTGACCGAGGGGTCGAGCGGCCTGACCTATGTGGTGGACCGCTTCAAGGGCTGGCAGCATGGCGGCCATATCACCCTGGCGCGCGGTGAACGCTCGCGCCTGGCGGACTTCGCCAGCGACGTGCTGTAAGTACTGGCCAATCCCCGCCCCGCAGGCGACTGCGGGCGCAAAAAAGCCTGCTCCATGGAGCAGGCTTTTTATTTGGCGCGGGCGCTATTGCGTATGGGCGGAACGGCTGAGGCGCAAACGATCCTGCAACGCTTCAGCCAGGCGCAAGGCGGCAGCCGGCGATGCAGCCAGAAACAGTTCCGGCTCGATCAGCTCAAGTTCCATGATGGCAGGCTTGCCGTCGACCTGCACCAGGTCGACCCGGGCATAAGTAGTGGGTTCCGGCGTCAAGGCAAGCGCGGCGACTGCAATGTCGAGCTGGTCCTGGCCCGGGGAATACGCATGGACGGTGCCGCCATACATGTCCTGGACGCGAAAATCGCCCTCTTTCGGCTGTTTTCGCACCGCATGCGAATAGCGGCCATCAAAGAAAACCAGCGATGCCTCGCCGGTCATGGCGACACTGGCAACATAGGGCTGCACCAATACATCGCCGGCATCCACCAGCGCTTGCAGGTGAACGGCACAACCGGTGTCGGCGGCACGGGCACGCAGCGCGCCGATGGCGCCAATCGAGACAGCCGGCTTGACCACCACCTCGTCCCAGCCCGTTTGCTGCAGGCGCTCGCGGCCATTGCGGCAGCCCCGCTCAAGCCAGAGCGTCGGCACGGTCGGGATGCCCCGCTTCGCCAGCTGCCGCAGATAAGACTTGTGGCTGTTCCACTCGAGGTCCCGATAAGGGTTGACGAGCTGCGTCAGCGTGCTGACGCGTCTCGCCCAGGCCAGAAATTCCGGCAGGCGCCTGAAATAGTCCCAGGGGGTCCGTACCAGCACGAGCGGATAGCCGGCCCAGTCTTCGGGCGCATCCCAGGGCAGCACCACGGCCTCGATGCCGAGCGGCGCCAGCGCCGCGACCAGCAGATGGGTTTCCGGGTCCGGCTTGGCCATCTCGGCGCCGGTCACAAGGGCAATGCGTGCAGAAGCAGTAGCTGGCATGGTTTGATAACAACACGTAAAAAGGGGTTTGCCCGACTTCGCAAACCCCTGGACATGGGCGGCTCTGACTTATTGAACCTGAATGCCCCTGGCCTTGGCCAGCGTCAGCGCCGTATCCTCGATCATATCCTCCTGGCCGCCGACCATGCCGCGCCGGCCCATTTCGACCAGGATCTCGCGCGCCGGCACACCGTACTTCTTTTCGGCGCGCTTGGCAAACAGCAGGAACGAGCCATACACGCCGGCGTAGCCCAGCGTCAGCGCGTCGCGGTCGAGGCGGATCGGGAAGTCCATGATCGGCACGACCAGGTCTTCGGCCACGTCCTGGATCTTGAAGACGTCGACCCCGGTCTCGATGCCCATCAGGTCGGCCACCGCCACCAGCACCTCCATCGGCGTGTTGCCGGCGCCGGCGCCCAGGCCAGCCGCCGCCGCATCGATGCGGGTGGCGCCAACTTCGATGGCGGCGATGCTGTTGGCCACGCCCATCGCCAGGTTGTGATGGCCGTGGAAGCCGAGCTCGGTTTCCGGCTTGAGCGCCTGGCGCACCGCGCCGAGCTTTTCCTTGACGTCGCCGGGCAGCATGTGGCCGGCCGAGTCGGTGATGTAAATGCAGTTGGCGCCGTAGCTCTCCATCAGCTTCGCCTGGGTGACCAAGCCCTCGGCGCTGTTCATGTGGCTCATCATCAGAAAGCCGACCGTGTCCATGCCCAGCTTGCGAGCCATGGCAATGTGCTGTTCGGAGACATCGGCCTCGGTGCAGTGCGTGGCGACACGAATCGTCGAAACGCCCAGCTCGTGCGCCATCTTCAGGTGATCGACGGTGCCGATGCCCGGCAACAGCAGCGCCGACACCTTGGCCTGCTTCATCAGCGGGATCACTGCGCCGAGATATTCCTCGTCCGTATGGGAGGGGAAGCCGTAGTTGACCGAACTGCCGCCCAGCCCGTCGCCGTGGGTGACCTCGATCAGCGGGATGCCGGCGGCATCCAGGCCGCTGGCGATGGTCTTCATTTGTTCCAGCGTGATCAGGTGGCGCTTGGGGTGCATGCCGTCACGCAGCGTCATGTCGTGCAGACGGATTTTCTTGCCTTTGATAGTCATGGTTGAGTCCTTGTTCAGTCGGCCAGGGGTTCGAGCTTGAGCGAACCGGCCAGGATTGCTTCGGCGAACATTTCCGCGGTGCGCGCGGCAGCGGCCGTCATGATGTCGAGGTTGCCGGCGTACTTGGGCAGGTAATCGCCCAGGCCTTCGACCTCCAGGTAGACCGAGACGCGCTTGCCGTCGAACACCGGGCCGTTGACCAGCTTGTAGCCAGGCACATACTTCTGCACCTCGCCGATCATGTCGTGGATCGACCTGGTGATCGCTGCCTGGTCGGGCTCGCCCTCGGTCAGGCAGTGCACGGTGTCGCGCATGATCATCGGCGGCTCTGCCGGGTTGACGATGATGATGGCCTTGCCCTTCTTGGCACCGCCGACCTTCTCGACTGCGCCGGCGGTGGTACGGGTGAATTCATCGATGTTCTTGCGCGTGCCGGGGCCGACCGAGCGGCTGGAGACGGTAGCGACGATCTCGCCGTACGCCACCGGCTGCACGCGCGAGATCGCGGCGACCATCGGGATCGTCGCCTGGCCGCCGCAGGTAACCATGTTGACATTCATCGCGCGCTGGCCGACTTGCTCCTTCAGGTTGACCGGGGGTACGCAAAACGGTCCGATTGCTGCAGGCGTGAGATCGATCATCATCACGCCGAGGGCGTTGAGCTTGCGGCTGTTTTCGGCATGGACATAGGCGCTGGTGGCGTCGAAGGCGATCTGTACGCCATCGGCCTTGACGTGTTCCAGCAGTCCGTCGACGCCTTCAGCGGTGGTCTTGATGCCGAGTTCGCGGGCGCGCTTGAGACCGTCGGATTCAGGGTCGATGCCGACCATCCATACGGGTTCGAGCACCGGACTGCGCAGCAGCTTGGCCAGGAGGTCGGTGCCGATGTTGCCGGGGCCGATCAGGGCACATTTAATTTTTTGCATGTTTCAGTTCCTTTGTTCAGGGGGATCAGACGATGCCCGTCATGTAGAACAGGGCGATCGTGAAGCCTGCCATCACGGTCTTGATACAGGTAATGGCAAAGATGTCGCCATACGACTGGCGGTGCGTCAGGCCGGTCACCGTCAGCAAGGTAATCACCGCACCATTGTGCGGCAGGGTATCCATGCCGCCGCTGGCCATCGAGGCAATGCGGTGGAAGACCTCGAGCGGAATGTTGGCGGCGTGCGCGGCAGCGATGAAGTTATCCGCCATCGCCCCAAGCGCGATGCTCAGGCCGCCGATCGCCGAACCGGTCAGCCCGGCCAGGACGGTGATCGAAACCGCTTCATTGATCAGCGGATTGGGAATCGCGCGCAGGGTTTCGGCAACGATGATAAATCCCGGCAAAGCGGCCATCACGGCGCCATAGCCGTATTCCGAGGCGCTGTTCATGACAGCCAGCAGGGCGCCATTGATCGCCTGTTTGCTGCCTGCGCTAAATTTCGGCAAGACCGTTTTATAGCTGGTGAGGATGACGGTAACGATGCCGGCAATCAGCGCCAGTTCAACCGCCCAGATCGTCGAGTTGCTGGCGATCGTCACCGGAATCGGCTTGGCGAGGCCGGCCAAGGTGATGGTGTAGGTCGCGTCGCCATAGAGCTGGGGAATCATCTTCCCAAATAGATAATTCAGGCCGAACACCATCGCCAGGGGCAGCAAGGCGATCCACGTATTGGGCAGCTTTTCATCGGGGTTGGGTGCTGCCGGCTCGTGGATGTGATTGTCGCCATAGCCTTCGCCCAGGGCGGCAGCCTTGCGGCGGCGCGAGTCGAGATAAAACATGCCGGTGGCGAAAATCATCAAACCGCCAATGGTCCCCAGCCAGGGCGCAGCCCAGGTATCGGTGTGGAAGAATGTGGTCGGGATGATGTTCTGCACCTGCGGACTGCCGGGGAAGGAGTCCATGGTGAAGGTAAAGGCGCCGAGAGCGATGGTGCCTGGAATCAAGCGCTTCGGAATATTACCTTGCCTAAACATCTCTGCCGCGAACGGATAGACGGCGAAGACCACGACGTTGAGGGATACGCCGCCATAAGTCAGCAGGGCGCAGGTGATCACGATGACCAGCTGGGCGCGTTTGCTGCCCAGCAAGTTGATCACGGCGGCGCTGATCGCTTTCGAATTCCCGGAGAGTTCGATCACCTTGCCGAAAACGGCGCCCAGCAAAAATATCGGCAGGAAGTTCTTGACGAAGGTGACCAGCTTTTCCATGAAGATGGCGCCGTAAACCGGGCCAATCGCAGCCGGATCGATGAACAGCACCGCGCCAAGCGCAGCGAGGGGGGCAAAGAGTATGACGCTGAACCCCCGATACGCCATGATGACGAGGAAGGTGAGCGAAAGGACAATGACTAGTACATCCATGTTGCGTGTGTCTCCTGAATTCTCATGTTTTTAGAATTGGCCATTGCGAACCGGGGCTGCCTTGCCGATGCAAAAAAACAGCCTGTCGCTGCCGCGATTCTAGGGAGTGCGTTAAAACAAGGTAATTGGGGGAAGCCCTAGCTAGGGTTAACCCGTACAGGCGTACATGGGCGTCATTAAGGAAATACGCATCCTTCGGGCAGGACACAATCGGGCCATCCTGGCGTATCGTATACGGATGAAAAATCGCAATACGCTCATCACGAAGCCGCCGGCCGGCGAGCGGCAATTTCTGCCGCGGCTGCGGCTGGATATCCATACGCGGCTCTTGCTGGTCGGCCTGGTCAGCCTGCTGGGTTTCATCGCCCTGAGCGGCATCGCGATGCAATCGATGCGGCAACAGATGATCGAGGATCGGGTGATGAAGATCCGCCACATGACGGAAGTCGCCCAGAAGATCCTGCAATGGCAGTATCAGCGCTTCCAGCGCGGGGAAATCGATGAGGCCAGCGCCAGGAAGGCCGCCTTGAATGAGCTGCGGGCGCTGCGATACGGTAAAAACGAATACTTTTTCGTCGACGATTTCAATTGCATTTCCATACTGTTGCCGCCTTTCCCGCAGTGGGAAGGCCGTGATTTCACAAATGAAGTCGATAGCAACGGCCACTACTTCGTGCAAACACAGCGCGACACGGCGCTGGCTGGCGGCGGCACCATCTATTACAAGTTTCCCAAGGAAGGCAGTCTCAAGAGCGTGGACAAGGCGGCCTACGTGCTGCCTTTCATGCCCTGGAAATGGCTGGTCGGCACCGGCATCTATCTCGACGACGTCGACCAGGAAATCCGCGACATCCGGATCCGGCTGCTGACCGGCTTTGGCGTCGTTGCGCTGATTGCCGGGTTATTGCTGGCCCTGATCGCCAGTGGGATCACGCGCCCCCTCAAACGCCTGACCGAGGTCATACACCGCCTGACAGACCGCGATTACACCGCGACCATTGAAGGCAAGGAACGCACCGACGAGATTGGCGACATTGCCCGCGCCCTCGAACTCTTCAAGCGGACTGGCCAGGAATTTACAGCGCTGCAACTGGAGCTGCGGCAGAAGGAGGCGGCCGCCAGCGAGGAGCGCGCCGCCTGGCTGGAGCAGCAACGGGAAAGCGCGATCCGCCTGGAACAGTCATCGCGCCTGATTACCGTTGGCGAACTGGCAACCAGCCTGGCACATGAACTGAACCAACCCCTGGCCGCGATCACGAACTACTGTCGTGGCTGCGTCACTTTGCTGGAAGAAGGCAAGGCGGATCGGCAAACCATGCTCGAACCGATGCGCAAGGCAACCGAACAAGCCATCCGGGCAGCCAAAATCGTCACCCGCATCCGGACCTACCTGCGGCGCAGCGAGCCGAGCCGGGCCCCGCTGGATCTGCGGGCGATCATTGCCGAAATCGTGGAACTGGCCAAATTCGATATCCAGCATCAGGACGTGCGCATCCACCTCGAAATTTCCCCTTCCCTGCCGCCGATCCTGGCGGACCGGATCATGATCCAGCAGGTGGTCCTCAACCTCATCCGCAACGGCATCTCAGCCATGCAGGGCGATGGCAGACATGGCAGGGAATTGACCATCGTCACCATCTGCAGCGGCGCATTCGTCGAGACGCAGGTGATCGACCAGGGAACCGGCATCGACGAGGAGCACAGGGAAAAGATTTTCACACCGTTCTTTACGACCAAGTCGAACGGCATGGGGATGGGCCTCAACATCTGCCGCACCATCATCGAACTGCACGGCGGGCGCCTGTGGGCCAGCGCCAACCCGGCGGGCGGCGCCATTTTCCACTTCACTCTTCCTCTCCAAGAAGCGCAGACATGACTATCCTGGACGATGTGCAATACACCATCTATGTCGTTGACGACGACGACGCTTTCCGGGAATCGCTTGTCTGGCTGCTGGAGTCCCATGCTTACCAGACTCAGGCTTTTGCGTCGGCCGAAGACTTCCTGGGCATTTGCGACCAGGTGCTGTTCGGCTGCCTGCTGGTGGATATGCGCATGCCTGGCGCCAGCGGCCTGGAACTCCACGACCGGCTGAGTAGCGGCGGCATCCAGATCCCCACCATCGTCATGAGCGGCCATGGCGATCTCGACATGGCCGTCTCGGCTTTTCGCAAAGGCGTCGTCGACTTCCTGCAAAAACCGCTCGACGACCGCTATCTGCTATCGCGCATCGACCATTGCATTGCCACGGAAAAGGAAAACAAGCGGCGCCTGCAGAGCCATGAGAATGTCGCGCGCCGCCTCGCCAGCCTGACGCTGCGGGAGAAAGAGGTGTTCGACTGCATATTGCAGGGGATGCTCAACAAGCAGATCGCCGACCGGCTGGGAATCAGCATCAAGACAGTCGAAGTGCATCGCAGTCACGTCATGAAAAAAATCGACGCCACATCCGTCATGGAACTTGTCAAATTCAGCCTCGCCGCCGGCGGCAAGTGATGATGCCGGACGGATTGGCCGGACGCCGGACCGCGCGATCGTCGATGCGAAATCGCCGCGATCCGGCCTGAGGGAATCAAAGGATCAGCGTGCCGATCCACCAGGCCACTGCCGCCATGAAAGCCGAAGCGGGGATCGTGAAGATCCAGGCCCAGACAATATTGCCCGCAACGCCCCAGCGCACCGCCGACATCTTCTTGGCTGAACCGACGCCGACGATGGCGCCGGTGATGGTGTGCGTGGTGGATACCGGAACGCCCAGCGCAGTCGCCAGGAACAAGGTCATGGCGCCGCCGGTCTCGGCGCAGAAACCGCCCACGGGTTTGAGCTTCGTGATCTTCTGCCCCATGGTCTTGACGATACGCCAGCCGCCAAACAGGGTACCCAGGCCGATTGCCACGTAACAGCTGGCGATGACCCACATCGGCAGCGCCTCGTCGGCGGTGGTGACGCCTGCGGCGATCAGCAGCATCCAGATGATGCCCATGGTCTTTTGCGCATCATTGCCGCCATGGCCCAGGCTGTACATCGAAGCCGAGACCAGCTGCAGGCGGCGAAACCACTTGTCCACCTTGCCGGGGGTGCTGCGCACGAACAGCCATGACACCAATATCATCATTATCGTGCCGAAGAGGAATCCCAATAGCGGCGAGAGCACGATGAAGGCGATGGTCTTGACCAGCCCGGAACCGATCAGCGAACCGGTGCCGGCCTTGGCAACTGCGGCGCCCACCAGGCCGCCGATCAGGGCGTGCGACGACGACGATGGAATGCCGTAGTACCAGGTCAGCGCATTCCAGGCGATGGCGCCGACCAAAGCGCCGAAGACGACGTAATGGTCCACCACCATCGGGTCGATGGTCCCCTTGCCGACAGTGCCAGCCACCTTCAGCTGGAAAATGAAAATTGCGACAAAATTGAAGAACGCCGCCAGCATGACAGCGTTCTGGGGCTTGAGCACGCCGGTCGAAACGACTGTCGCGATGGCATTGGCGGCATCGTGGAAGCCGTTCATGAAATCGAACAGCAGCGCCAGCAGGATCAAAAAGCCCAGGACGTAGATACTGATGTGTAGAGTCTGCATGGGTCTCTACCGCTTAAGCGTTTTCGACGATGATCGCCTGGAGGATATTGGCCACGTCCTCGCAGCGGTCGGTGACCGTTTCCAGGATTTCGTAGATCGCCTTGTACTTGATCAGGTTGCGCACGTCCGGCTCCTCGCGGAACAGCTTGGACATGGCGGCGCGGAAGACATGGTCGGCGTCGGCTTCAAGGCGGTCGATCTCGGTGCAGATCTCGAGAACCTGGCGCGAATTGTCCATGTTGTGCAGCAGGCCGACCGCCAGCTTGACCTTTTCCGTCGACGCCAGGCACAGCTCGGCCAGGCGCTGGGCTTCCGGCGTGGTGTTCTTGATATCGTACAGCGACACGGTCTGCGCGGCGTCTTCCAGCAAGTCCAGGATATCGTCCATGCGCACGATCAGGCGATGGATATCGTCACGGTCCAGTGGCGTGATGAAAGTCTTGTGCAGCATGTCGATGGTGATGTGAGTCACCTTGTCGGCCTGCTTTTCAATGCTTTCGATCGCGTGCACGCGATGTTCCAGGTTGTCGAAATTGGTCATCATCGCCACCATTTCGGCGGCGCCCTTGACGCACAATTCCGCGTGCTGGTTGAAGTAATCAAAGAACTTGCCTTCTGTAGGCATCAATCGTCCGAACATGCTTGCTCTCTCTTCCGAAATAATTGTTTTATAAATTATCGATTTGTAGTTATTCGTTATCCAGGTATGCCGAACCGCTGCCGGCATAATTGTCGAACTTGGTGTACTGGCCGAGGAAGGTCAGGCGCACCGTGCCGATCGGGCCGTTACGCTGCTTGCCGATGATGATTTCGGCGGCGTCCTGGTCGGGCGTATCCGGGTTGTAGACCTTGTCGCGGTAGACGAACAGGATGACGTCGGCATCCTGCTCGATGGCGCCGGACTCGCGCAGGTCGGACATGATCGGGCGCTTGTTGGGCCGCTGCTCCAGAGAACGGTTCAGCTGCGACAGCGCAATCACCGGGCAATTCAGCTCCTTGGCCAGGCCCTTGAGGCTTCGTGAAATTTCCGAAATTTCGGTGGCGCGATTCTCGCCGGAAGAGCTGCTGCCCGACATCAGTTGCAGGTAGTCGATGATGATCAGTCCCAACCTGCCGCACTGGCGCGAGAGGCGGCGCGCGCGCGCGCGCAGCTCGATCGGGTTCAGCGCCGGGGTTTCGTCGATGAAGATCTGCGCGTCATTCAGCTTCTGGATGGCGTGCGTCAGGCGCGGCCAGTCCTCGTCGATCAGGCGGCCGGTGCGCAGGCGATGCTGGTCGAGCTTGCCGACCGAACCCAACATACGCATGGCCAGCTGGGCGCCGCCCATTTCCATCGAAAAGATCGCCACGGGCAAACCGCTCTCGATGGCGACGTTTTCGCCGATATTCACCGAGAAGGCCGTCTTGCCCATGGAAGGACGTCCGGCGACGATGATCAGGTCGCCCGGCTGCAGGCCGGAGGTCATGCGGTCGAGGTCGATCAGCCCGGTGGGCACGCCGGTCACGTCGCTGGTGTTGTCGCGGTTGTACAGCTCGTCGATGCGTTCGACCACCTGGGTCAACAGCGGCTGGATTTCCTGGAAACCCTGGACGCCGCGGGCGCCATCCTCGGCGATGGCGAAAATCTTCGACTCGGCCTCGTCAAGCATCTGCTTGACTTCCTTGCCCTGCGGGTTGAAAGCGTTGCTGGCAATTTCGTCAGAAACCGTGATCAGCTTTCGCAGCACGCCGCGATCACGCACGATCTCGGCATAGCGGCGGATATTGGCGGCCGAAGGCGTGTTCTGCGCCAGCGCGTTCAGGTAAGCCAGGCCGCCGACTTCCTCTGCCTTGCCGGTGACAGTCAACGCCTCGTAGACCGTGATGACGTCGGCCGGCCGGGTAACGGAGATCAGCTTGGTAATGTGCTGAAAGATGATGCGGTGGTCATAACGGTAGAAATCTTCCGCGCTGACCAGGTCTGCTATACGGTCATAGGCTGCATTGTCAAGCAGCAGGCCACCGAGAACCGATTGTTCTGCTTCGATGGAATGCGGCGGTACTCGAAGGGATTCAAGTTGAGGATCGGAGCGGGTGTTCATGGCGCGCATTATACCTGCTCGTCCGGACCCACGATCCGCAGGGCCGGGAAAAATTACATCTTGATGACAGACTTATTCGGATGACAATATTTCAGCCCGAGTCTGGAGAAAACAACGCGCAGAAAATCAGGATTTGCTGTAAAGACAGTTACATAAGAGGCATCTATTCGTTTGTCCGCATCCTCTGCGGCGACCGGCAAGCCTGCCGCAAGCCGCAGAGGATGCCAGAATTATTTCTTCACCAGCGGGCATTCGCTCTTTTCCAGAGGCGTGAACGCTTCGTTCGCCGGGATCACGCGGCGGACATGGTAATAATCCCAGGGATACTTGGATTCGGCGGGCGCCTTCACCTGCATCAGGTACATGTCGTGCACCATGCGGCCATCGGCACGCAGCTTGCCGTTCTTGGCAAAGAAGTCATTGACCGGCAATTCGCGCATCTTGGCCATCACGGCCTGGGCTTCGTCGGTGCCTGCAGCCTTGATCGCCTTGAAGTAGTGCATCATCGAGGAATACACGCCGGCCTGCACCATCGTCGGCATTTTCTTGTGGCGCAGGAAGAAGCGCTTGGACCAGGTCCGTGTTTCCTCGTTCAGATCCCAGTAGAAGCCCTCGGTCAGGTACAGGCCCTGGCTGATGTCCAGTCCGAGGCCGTGCACATCGGTGACGAACATCAGCAGGGAGGCAAGCTTCTGCTTCTTGTTGATGCCGAACTCGCGTGCCTGCTTGATGGCGTTGGTCAGGTCGGTGCCGGCATTGGCCAGGCCGATTGCCTTGGCGCCGGAACTTTGCGCGGACACCAGGAAAGAAGAGAAATCCGATGCTGCCAGCGGGTGCCGGACCGAACCCAGCACCTTGCCGCCGCCGGCCTTGACCACTGCGGCGGTATCGCCTTCCAGTGCCTGGCCAAAAGCATAGTCCGCCGTGATGAAATACCAGGTGTCGTTGCCATCCTTGACCATTGCCTTGCCGGTGCCGTTGGCCATGGCGAAGGTGTCATAAACCCAGTGCACGCCGGTGGGCGAGCAATTCTTGTTGGTGAGCGCAGCGGTGGCGGCGCCGGAGTTCATCGTGATGCGGTTCTTGTCCTTGGCCACCTGCTGCACTGCCAGGCCGACCGAAGAAGTGACCAGGTCGGCGATCATGTCGACCTTGTCGTTGTCGAACCATTCGCGCGCCTTGCTGGCCGCCACGTCGGGCTTGTTCAAATGGTCGATCGACACCATCTCGACCGGCTTGCCCAGCAGTGTGCCGCCGATATCCTCGATTGCCATCCTGGCCGCCAGCACGCTGCCCTGCCCTGCCAGTGCGGAATACGGGCCTGACATGTCGGTCATCACGCCGACCTTGACCACGCCGTCGGAAATCTTGTCCGAGGCATGGGTTGCCGGCAAGGCCAGCGCAGCCAGCGCCGCGCACACGACTGCCGTGATTTTATTGATTTTCATGCTGTGTCTCCTTGTTGTAATAATGAAAGGTACTGCCGTTATTTTTTCAGTGCTTTCGCCTGGTCGCGCAAAAGGTATTTCTGTACCTTGCCGGTGGATGTTTTCGGCAGCGCGCCAAACACCACGGCCTTGGGTGCCTTGAAATGCGCGAGGTGCTCGCGGCAAAAGGCGACCAGCTCTGCCTCGCTGGCTTCCACCCCGGGCCGCAAGGTGATGAAGGCGCATGGCGTTTCACCCCACTTCTCGTCCGGGCGCGCCACGACAGCGGCCTCCAGCACGGCCGGGTGCCGGTACAGCACATCCTCGACTTCAATGGTGGAAATGTTCTCGCCGCCGGAAATCACGATATCCTTGGAACGATCCTTGATCTGCAGGTAGCCATTGGGATGCAGCACGCCCAGGTCGCCGGTATGGAACCAGCCGCCGGCAAACGCCTCGGCGGTGGCATCGGCATTCTTCAGATAGCCCTTCATCACGGCATTGCCGCGCATGA
Source organism: Janthinobacterium sp. 17J80-10 (assembly GCF_004114795.1). NCBI lineage: Bacteria > Pseudomonadati > Pseudomonadota > Betaproteobacteria > Burkholderiales > Oxalobacteraceae > Janthinobacterium > Janthinobacterium sp. 17J80-10. The sequence continues at coordinate 2,943,464 of NZ_CP035311.1, forward strand.
ACACTTCGCCGATGGTCTGGCCATCCGCCGGACATGGCTGCAGGGTTTCGGGGTCGGCCACCATCAGGTCTTCCTGGATGTGGTAGCACACGCCTTGCTGCGCCTTGATCTGTGCCCGTTCAGCGGCTGGCCGCGCATCCCATTCGCGGTTCCAGGCGCAGCTGACGGTCGGACCATACACTTCCGTCAGGCCGTACACCTGGGTCACGTTCATGCCCAGCGACTCCAGCCCTTGGATCACGGTAGCGGGCGGCGCGGCGCCGCCGGTGGTGCATTCGACGACACGGCCGGCAACGCGGAATTTCACTTCTTCCGGCGCATTGATCAGGGCATTGAGCACGATCGGCGCGCCGGAGAAATGGGTAACGCCGTGTTCGCGGATCGCCGAAAAAATCGCTTTGGCGTCGACGCGGCGCAGACAGACATGCGTGCCGGCGACAGCCGCAATCGTCCACGGAAAACACCAGCCGTTACAGTGAAACATCGGCAATGTCCAGAGGTAGACCGGGTGCGCCGCCATGTTCCAGGCCAGCACGTTGCCAAGCGCATTCAGGTACGCACCGCGATGGTGGTACACCACCCCCTTGGGGTTTCCGGTGGTGCCCGAGGTATAACTCAGGCTGATGGCCTGCCATTCGTCGGCAGGCAATTCCCACGCGAACGCCGGGTCGCCTGTCGCCAGCAGCGCTTCATAATCCATTATTCCCAGCAACTCGCCGCCCTGGTATTCGGGATCGTCGATATCGATGACTACCGGCTTGTGCTCGAGCAGCGCCAGCGCCTTGGCAATGACGCCGGAAAACTCGCGGTCGGTGATCAGCACACGGGCTTCGCCATGGCGCAGCATGAAAGCCAGGGTCTCGGCATCCAGGCGGACATTGAGCGTGTTAAGCACCGCCCCGGTCATCGGCACGCCGAAGTGCGCTTCCATCATCGCGGTGACATTCGGCGCCATGATTGCCACGGTGTCGCCCAGGCCCACGCCGAGCTGCTGCAGTGCCGAAGCCAGCCGGCAGCAGCGTGTCCACGTATCGCTCCAGGTAAAGCGGCGCGCGCCATCGATGACCGAGGGATATTGCGGATAGACCCTGGCGGCACGGCGCAGGAAGGAGAGCGGCGACAACGCTACGTGATTGGCCGGATTGCGTTCCAGGCCGAGCTGGTAGGGATTGATCTCTTCGCGCTGCATCGTTGTCTCCTTGATTTGGTCTTGGCACCTGGAATAGTGCGGATGATCGGGAGGATACGGCAGGGCAAAAGAGGAAAATATCGGAAGGTTCTAAAGATCCTGTAGGAAGGATGCAGCGCGTCTTGAAAGAATTTTCCTACACGCCAAGGCAGGCGGCTTCATTGCGATGTCACGAAATCTTCATCGCGCTGTCACAAATCTTTCCTATCATGGAAAGATCAATTGGCGCCTGGGCTTGGCCAGGCAGATTCACTTATTTCAGCTTTGGGCAAGAAATGGATTCCGACATCATCATCGTCCGCGAAGAAATGCACTATCGCGTACTGTATGGACACTTGCGCCTGGCGGGCGTGCTGAGCACGACGGATGAAGTTTGCGTCGACGTCAAGGGAGAAGGCACGCTCAAGATCCGCAAGACCCGGGGCGGCATGTCCGTCAAAAAGAAGCATCACCAGCTGCCCGTCCTGTAGGCTTAATTGCTGAGGCCGTGCTGGATCGCATAATGGATCAGCTCGGCATTGTTTTCCATGTGCATTTTCTCCAGCACCCGCGTGCGGTAGGTGCTGACGGTCTTGACCGAGAGGGACATCGCCTCGGCGATTTCGGTCAATGACTTGCCCTGGATGATCTGCTCGAAAATCTGGTGCTCGCGCTCGGACAGGGCATGGTGCTTCGGCACGTCGCGTTCGCCGTCCAGTTCGAACAGCAACTTTTCCAGCAGCGCCGGCGTGGCATAGCGCCCGCCCCTGACAACCTTGCGGATAGCCGCGATCAACTCCTCGGATTCGCTATCCTTCGTCAGGTAGCCGGCAGCCCCCGCCTTCAGCGCACGCACGGCATACTGCTCTTCCGGGTACATCGACAGAATCAGGATGGGCAGTCTGGGTTTTTCCAGTTTCATTTGCCGCACGATATCGAGGCCGCTTTTATTGGGCATGTTAATGTCCAGAAGCACGACATCCCAGTCTTGCTGGCGCAATTTGGCGATCGCGTCGAAACCGTCGCTGGCCTCGCCGGCGACTTCGATATCCTGGCTTTCCTCGATCAGCCGCTTGACCCCGGCGCGAAAAATCTTGTGGTCATCGGCAATCAGCACCTTGATCATTCCTTCTCCTCATTCTTGTCCAGCGGGAAGCGCAGCATTACCCGGGTACCGTGTCCGGGCTCGCCGGTAATTTCCAGCGTGGCGCCGAACTGCCGGGCGCGTTCGGCCATGCCGGTCAAACCGAAGGACTTGCGGTTGTCAGCCGCCGTCCTGTCCAGGCCCTTGCCGTTGTCCTGCACCGAGAGCAGCAGCGCGCCGTCGGCCAGGACTGCATCGATGTCGACCCGTGTGGCTTGCGCGTGCCGCGCAATATTGGTCAGCGCTTCCTGGAAGATGCGGAAGATGGCAATGGCCGCCGCCTCGCCGATTTCAAGCGCCCCCGCGTGCATGGCCAGCGTGCATTCGATGCCCATGCGCTCGCGAAAGCGCCCGGTTTCCCATTCGATCGCGTCGAGCAGACCCAGGTTGTCAAGCACGCCGGGACGCAACTCGGCTGAAATCTTGCGTACTGTATCGATGGCGTCGCGCACCAGTTCCATCATGGTATCGGCGCGCGCCGCCAGCCTGGTTTCTGTCGTGTGCTTTTTCAGCCAGCCGATATCCATCTTCAGGGCGGTGAGCGTGCCGCCCAGGACATCGTGCAGCTCGCGCGCGAGCTGGCTGCGCTGTTCTTCGCGCACTGTCAGCAGATGCTGCGACAACTCGCGCAAGCGCTCCTGCGAGCGCGCGATCTCCTGTTCGCGCAGGCGGGCGTCGGTGACATCGATGCCGACGCCGATCACCGCGGGCCGGCCGCGATACTGGAAGCGCGTGCCCTGCACCTCGATCTCGACCGTGCGGCCCTCCTTGTGCAAGCCCTTGAAGTGGTAAAAAAGGGTCGAGATTTCGCCGGAAATGCGCTTGTCGAGATTGCCCAGCACGGTGGCGCGGTCCTCCGGCGAGATGAAATCGGCCACCGGACCCGGTGCCATTTCCTGTTGCGTGCGGCCGAACATCGCGGCCCAGCGCGGGTTCACGTACTGGAACATGCCATCCTGGATGATGTACAGGCCAACCAGCGATTGTTCCACCAGGCCGCGAAACGGGATTTCCGGCGCCGTGCTGTCGTCAAGGTCGTCGTACACGCCCACCATGCCGATGATATTGTTGGCGATATCGCGCAGCGGCGACGTGGACAGGCTCACCCGCACCGCGCGTCCGGCCTTGGTCATGCGGTCCAGTTCGATGTCGCGCAGCGAATCGCCTGCCACCGAGCGCTGGTACAACTCGCGGCTGGTCTGTTCGCTGGCGGCCGGCACATGCGGCAGCGGCTTGCCGATGACTTCCTCTTCGCGCCAGCCGAAAATGCGTTCGGCGGCATGGTTCCACAGCTTGACGCGGCGCTGCAGGTCCAAGGCGACAAAGGCCACGGGCGCGTCGCGCACCAGCGACCTGAGCATGTCGTTTTCCTCGCGCAGGCGCTGCAGTTCAGATTCCGGTTCGACGGCAGGCGGCGTGGTCAAAGGCGACATGGCAGGCTAAAAAATTAACGATGGCAATCAAGATAACCAAAAGCTGGCGCGCCGTCCATGCCGGCGTGAATGGCATCGATGGACGAAAAAAAGCCGGGCGAACCCGGCTTTTTGATTCAGGCAAGCTGAACAGGCCGATCAGGCGTGCTCGCCAACCACGTTGACCGTGATATCGACAACGACGTCGGTATGCAGTGCAACTGCGACGGCGTGTTCGCCAGCGATCTTCAGCGGGCCTTGCGGCAAGCGGATTTGCGCTTTCTCGACCGGGAAACCTTGCTTGGTCAGGGCTTCGGCGATGTCGTGGTTGGTGACGGAACCGAACAGACGGCCATCGACACCGGACTTTTGCGAAATCTGGACGGTCTGGCCGGCCAGCTTCTCGCCTTGTGCCTGGGATACCGCCAGTTTCTCGGCAGCGGCTTTTTCCAGCTCGGCGCGCTTGGCTTCGAATTCGGCGATCGCGGCCTGGGTAGCACGGCGGGCCTTGCGTTGCGGGATCAGGAAGTTACGGGCGTAACCATCCTTGACCTTGACGACTTCACCGAGGTTGCCGAGATTGACGACTTTTTCCAACAGAATGACTTGCATGTTTTTCTCCTAATTCTCGGTCGTCAATTACGCGTTGTGCAGATCGGTGTACGGCAGCAAGGCGAGGTAGCGTGCGCGCTTGATGGCGGTATCCACCTGGCGCTGATAGTGCGCGCGGGTGCCGGTCAGGCGTGCCGGCATGATCTTGCCGTTTTCCTGGACGAAGTCCTTCAGGGTGTCGACGTCCTTGTAATCCACTTGCTCAACGCCGGCGGCGGTGAAGCGGCAGAATTTCTTGCGCTTGAACAGCGGGTTCTGCTGTTTGCGTTTTTCCTTGAGCTTGCTCTTGTCGAATTTTTTACCGAATGCCATTTTTGGCTCCTAAATCTGTATTGATATCAAGTATGTGAAACACGAGGCTTTTGCTATTACGGTTCTTGCGTGCCAGGAAACCGCCGAACTGGTATGTTTCACCTAGTTCAGCCTGCTTGAATTTTCCCGAAATCTCGCCCGCGGCAAGCGCGGCAATTTCGAATTCAACCAGCCTTTCCACACCTGCTTCCATTTGCCTCGATGTGTGCAGCAATTTGCCATTCACGATCGGGATGCCTGCCGGTGTGTAGCGCATGACGTCGCGCTCGGCAATGCTGGCTTGCAGTTCGAACCGGTTCACGCCCCTTGCTTCGTCAATTACGCGGCAGGCGCTTCGCTGCGATGGCTCTTGGCGGCGTCTTCCTTCTGCACGGCCTTCATCATCGGCGACGGCGTGGTTTCAGCCTTCTTCAGACGCACGGTCAGGTGGCGCAGGACAGCGTCGTTGAACTTGAAGCCGGTTTCGATTTCAGCCAGGGTCTCGGCGTCGCACTCGATGTTCAGGCAAACGTAATGTGCCTTGGCCAGCTTGTCGATCTGGTAAGCCATTTGGCGGCGGCCCCAGTCTTCCACGCGGTGGATCTTGCCGCCGCGGGCGGTAACGATACCTTTGTAGCGCTCGATCATGGCGGGCACTTGCTCGCTTTGATCCGGATGCACGATAAATACGATTTCATAATGACGCATGTAATCTCCTTATGGACAGATTGACGAATTGCCCACCTCGGCGTCAAGACGAGTGTGGGAAGAGGAAAACCCAAGATTTTGCCTTGTATTGAAAGAAAACTCAAGCCTTTCAAGCCCTTACCCAAGTTTCTAAACAGAATTACATGCAAATAAGGCTTGCATTCGCCCGTCCACTGTATAAAAATACAGACTGTTTATCCAAACAGCGCACCTCCCCCCAACATCCGGATTGCCGCCATGCTGAAATTAACCGCACGCCAGGAACAAATCCTCAACCTGATCCGCGAAGCCATTGAAAATACCGGTTTTCCGCCGACCCGCGCCGAAATTGCCGCCGAACTGGGTTTTCGCTCGGCCAATGCCGCCGAGGAGCACTTGCAGGCGCTGGCGCGCAAGGGCGCCATCGAGCTCTCGCCCGGCACTTCGCGCGGCATCCGCCTGCGCGATCAGGGCACGGGCAGCGCTGCCCGGCCGGCACGCAGCCGTCCCGCGCAAATGGCGCTGCCCCACCCGGCACTGATGCAATTGAGCCTGCCCCTGGTCGGCCGCGTCGCCGCAGGCTCGCCGATCCTGGCGCAGGAACACATCGAGAGCACCTACAACGTCGATCCGGCTCTGTTTGCCGCCAAGCCGGATTACCTCCTGAAGGTGCGCGGCATGTCGATGCGCGATGCCGGCATCCTCGACGGCGATTTGCTGGCCGTGAAAAAAATCGATGCCGCCCGCAATGGCCAAATCATCGTGGCCCGGCTGGGCAACGATGTCACTGTCAAGCGCTACCAGAAAACCGGGGCGGTGATTGAACTGCTGCCGGAAAATCCGGATTTCAAGCCGATCCGCGTCAATCCCGACCAGGAAGACTTTGCCCTGGAAGGCCTGGCGGTCGGATTGCTGCGTAACTGGAATTAATATTTGGAATTAAAACACCTGCAAATAGGAACTATTGATTAGATTCAACAGTCCAACCAGCAACGATTCATGATCGTTTTTTAGTGCCGTTCCAGCGATGCAGGCATTTTGCGCTTCCCCTCTCACTTGGCGCGGGATGCCTGCGGATTTCCCAGGGAATCCACGCCGGAGCGGCATATTTTTATCAGGATTTCTTCATTGCCAATATCTGGCGCGCCATGCCGCGCAGGATGTTGACTTCCTCGGTTTCCAGCGCTGTCCGTGAAAATAATCGCTTGATGCGCGGCATCAGCTTCTTGGGGCTGTCCGGGTTGAGAAAATCAATTGCCACCAGTGCCTGCTCGAGGTGGGCATACATGCCCTCGATCTGCTCGACGCTGGCCGCTTCCCCCTTGAAGCCGATGCCGCTTGCCGCCAGCTTGCCGTCGGTGGCCGCCATGCGGCCTTCATAGGCGAGCACCTGTACCGCCTGCGCGAGATTGAGCGAGGAATAATCGGGATTGGCGGGAATGTTGATCAGGACATTACATTTCTCCACCGCTTCGTTCGGCAAACCAAAACGTTCGTTACCAAACAGGAATGCTGCCTGCAAGCCGGCATCACCGGCGAGTTGTTCGGCCAGCGCGCGCGGCGTCACCAGCGGTGGCGAATATTCGCGCAAGCGGGCGCTCACCGCAGCGGCGAAATTGCACCCCGTCAGCGCCTCGTCGATCGAGCCGACGACCCGCGCGCCCTCCAGCACATCCAGGGCGCCGCTGGCAAATGCCACGGCCTCTTCATGCCGGGCAAAGTCGGCGCAGCGCGGATTGACCAGCACCAGGTCGGCAAACCCCATGGTTTTCATGGCCCGCGCGGCAGCACCGATATTGCCGGCACGGCTGGTTTCAACCAGGATAAAACGCAGGCGTTTGAAGAGGAGAGTGTCGGTTTGGGGCAGGTTCATTTAAAATAGCGGTATTACGCGGTGAAAGACAGGCTCAGGCCAGGACGATTCCCGCTTCGCTCATTGTTCAATTTATATGGTTCCCTGATTGCGGTTTGCAAGGGAACCGCCATTTTAACGGAACCTGTATGCATCCCATGCTCAATACGGCGGTGAAGGCCGCCCGCCGCGGCGCCACCGTCATCACTCGCGCCTCTTTCGACGTTGACCGTCTGAAGGTCACCGAGAAGCAGCAAAACGATTTCGTCACTGAAGTCGACCGCGCCGCCGAGCAGGCGATCATCGAGGTACTGCAAACCGCCTATCCCGACCACGCCATCCTGGCCGAAGAGTCCGGCCCGTCGGCCAACCTGCACGACGAAAACGAAAACGTCTGGATCATCGATCCGCTGGACGGCACCACCAATTTCATCCACGGCTTTCCGCAATATTGCATCTCGATCGCCTTGCAGCATCGCGGCCAGATCACCCAGGCCGTGGTGTATGACCCGTGCCGCAACGATTTGTTTACCGCCACCAAGGGTGCCGGCGCCTACCTGAATGAAAAGCGCATCCGCGTGGGCAAGCGCGACAAGATGGCCGATGCCCTGATCGGCACGGGCTTTCCCTATCGTGACATGCAGGGCCTGGAAAATTACATCGACATGTTCCGCGTCATGACGCAGAAATGCGCCGGCCTGCGCCGTCCGGGTGCGGCTGCACTCGACCTGGCCTATGTTGCCTGCGGCTATCTCGACGGTTTCTTTGAAAAAGGCCTGCAACCCTGGGATGTGGCGGCAGGCTCGCTGCTGATTACGGAAGCCGGCGGCATCGTCGGCGACTTCAAGGGCGAATCCGAATACATTTACAAGGGTGACGTACTGGCCGGATCGCCGAAGATTTTCGGCCAGATGGTCAACCTGCTGTCGCCCTACGCCTGACCTCCCCTATCGCCTCCTGCCGGCCGCATCCGCGGAACCTCCGGCAGGCTCAGGCAGCCCGTCCCTGCACCATGCGATTGAAGATGCCGCGTTATTGCGGCTTCGGCAACGACCGCTCGGCCACGCCAGTCCACTGCTCGGACAACTGACAGCAGGTTGCCAGCAGCACCGGGCCAGCTCCGGCAAGTTGGCCTGGGCTTGCAAATGGCCGCCGGCACAGACACATTCGCAGAATCAAATGCGAATGATAATGAGTCTCATTTGAATTTGGTGTTATGATAGATCCCTGAAAGCTGTGCTGATTGCACATCGAAGCATATTTGCAGGCAAGAATCGACCATGAAACGAACAAATGTTACATCGACGCTGGCACAAATGTCCCTGCGCCAACCTTGTCTCATACAAACGGTACAGGCTCCACCGCACGCGCCAGAATGGCTGCGCTGGCTGGAAGAAATTGGCTTCATTGCGGGTGAACAAGTCATGCTGCTGGCGCGCGGCATGCCGGGCGGTGATCCCCTGGTCGTGCGCGTAGGCACATCCACTTTTGCCCTGCGCCTTGCCGAAGCTGCCTGCGTAAGTGTACTAGCCGTAAATGCAGGACAAATGTAATGAAACAGGCTGTCGTCCATGTGCATGCTGCAGGCCCCTTGCTGGCCTTGGTAGGCAACCCCAACTGCGGCAAGACTGCCCTCTTCAACCGCCTCACCGGCAGCCGCCAGAAAGTCGCCAACTACGCCGGTGTTACTGTCGAACGCAAGGAAGGCCGGCTGCAAACGCCCGGCGGCAAAACCTTGCGGGTGCTCGACCTGCCGGGCGCCTACAGCCTGCATCCCCGCTCGCCCGATGAACGCGTAACGTGTGACGTCCTGTATGGCCGTGCGGCAGGCGAAAAACGGCCCGATCTGGTGGTGTGCGTGGTGGACGCCACCAACCTGCGGCGCAACCTGCGCCTGGTGCTGGCCGTCAAACGTCTGGGCCTGCCCTGTGTAGTGGCATTGAACATGGCCGACCTGGCGGAAAAGTCCGGCAGGCCTGTCGATGCCGATGCGCTGGCGCGCGAACTGGGCATACCGGTGGTCGCCACCATCGGCGTGGCCAGCGGTGGCGAGCAAGCCTTGCGGACATTGCTCGACGACCCCGAATTGTGGCGGCGCGGCGCCCCTGCCCTGGCGCCACTGCAGGATGCAAGCGCCAGCACGGCTGGCGACCATGAGGAAGTGCGACGTATATTGCAGAGCATGGGGCTAGACCATATCGTGCCGCATACCGGCAGCGACCGCATCGACCATGTCGTGCTGCATCCTGTAGGCGGCCCGATACTGCTGGGATTTCTGCTGTTTCTGATCTTCCAGGCCGTGTTCGCCTGGGCGGAAGCGCCGATGGGCTGGATCGAGCAATTGACTGCCTGGGTAAGTGCAGCGGTCGGCGGGTTGCTGCCGGATGGCTGGATCAAAAGCCTGGTGGTCGATGGCATGATCGCCGGCGCCGGTGGCGTCGTGGTCTTCCTGCCGCAGATCATCATCCTGTTTTTCTTTATCCTTCTGCTGGAAGAATCGGGCTACCTGCCACGCGCCGCCTTCCTGCTCGACCGGCTGATGGGCAGCGTCGGCCTGTCAGGCCGCTCCTTCATCCCGCTCCTGTCGAGCTTTGCCTGCGCCATTCCCGGCATCATGGCAACGCGCTCCATTTCCAATCCGCGCGACCGCCTGGTAACCATCATGATCGCGCCGCTGATGACCTGTTCGGCCCGTCTGCCAGTGTATGCCTTGCTGATCGCCGCCTTCGTCCCGCAGCACAGCGTATGGGGCGTGCTGGAATTGCAGGGGCTGGTCTTGTTCGCACTGTATGCGGCCGGCATTCTTGGCGCACTGGCCGTGGCCTGGATCCTGAAACGCTTTACCAGCAGCGGTCGCATGGTGCGCCCTCTGATGATGGAATTGCCCAACTATCATTGGCCCAGTTTTGCCAATATCGCCCTCGGCCTGTGGCAGCGGGTGCGCATCTTCATGAAGCGCGTGGGCGGCATCATCCTCGGATTGACCATCCTGATGTGGTTCCTGGCGAGCTTCCCGACGCCGCCCATCGGTGCGACCGGCCCCGCAATCGAATACAGCCTCGCAGGCATGCTGGGTCGGGCGCTGGCGGTGGTGTTCGAGCCAATCGGTTTCAACTGGCAGATCAGCATCGCCCTGGTGCCAGGCCTGGCGGCGCGTGAAGTGCTGGTCAGCTCGCTGGGGACCGTGTATGCACTCTCGACATCGGGCGACGCGGCCACTGCCGCCCTGTCTGCCGTGATCAGCCGGGACTGGAGTCTGGCCACGGCATTTTCCCTCCTGGCCTGGTTCGTTTTTGCGCCACAATGCCTGTCCACCCTGGCCACGGTCAAGCGCGAAACCGGTGGCTGGAAAATGCCCTTGATCATGGCCGGCTACCTCTTTGGCCTGGCGTATCTCGCCTCGTTCCTAACTTACCGCATCACCCTGGCGCTCATGTAAGCAAGCCGATCGGCGCTGCCTCGAAGCTTTCGTTGCGCCGCCTAGATCGACCACATGAACCATAGGGCGGAGCACAAGGCGCCGACACTGGTCAGGACTGCTACCGTGCGCACCGTATGCAGCTGCGTCCACAAGAGCAGTCCCGTGATCGACAGCAGGATCAGCGCGCCGGCAATGGTGTCACTCAGCAGCACCCAGAACGCATTCACACCGGTGGACATGTGCAGGCGCGTCAGCGTACCGATAGGCGTGGCATCGATTTTGTCCAGCTTTACAAAACGGTTGCCGACAAAATATTCGGCATTGATCGCGCCGCCCGGCCGGTGCAGAATGACAGTCCATCGCTCCGGCTGCACGGTTTCGATATCAGCCCAGATAACTTTCTGCCGCATCTGTGATTTGATAATCGGCGGCGCTACCGACTTGAACTGCAATTCCTGCTGCAGCCATGCCGACAAGTCCGCCGGCGATGAAAATGCCGTCGCCGAAGGAAGGGCCACCTGAACGGTCTTTTGCACCGTCTTCTCCACCGGGATTTTCAGGATCGCGCGGTGGTTCAGCAGGAGGCCGGTTACTCCGAATAACAGTCCGAACACCGCGCCCCACAAGCCCACGTAGAGGTGAATCTTGCGCAACCAGGTCAGGAATATGGCCCGGCGGCTGCGGGAGCGACGTGGAGGAACGGATGCGGCCTGTGCCTCGGACAAACCTTCATTCAAGTTCATTGCTTTATCTTCAGAAATTGTAGCGTGCCGTCAGTTGCACCGAGCGGGGCGCACCTGGCAGGTTGAGGTTAGCGGACGAACCGTGGCCCGAGACGATGTATTCGCGATCGAACAGGTTCAAGAAGTTCAGTTGCAGATCCAGGCCTTGTAATTTGTAGCCAACCATCGCATCCACGGTCGTATAGGCAAGCAGGGTAACCGTATTGGCAGGATCCGCCATGCGATCGCCAACATAATTGACACCACCGCCCGCACGCCAGCCATTACCCAATGCTTTGGTGATCCACAGGTTGGCGCTGTGCTGTGGCGTCAGGGTGGCGCGCTTGCCCTGCAATCCCGGGGTTGGCGACGAAGTTACCCTGGCATCAAGATAGGCATAGCCGGACCAGATTTGCCAGCCTTGCGGCAGCTCGCCGGTGAAGGTCAGCTCCAGCCCGTCAGTCCGCTGCACGCCTACCGGCACCAGCACTCCAGGGGCGGCAGGATCGGTGGACTTGATATTGGTGCGTTCCAGCTGAAACAATGCTGCGCCCAGGGATGCGTTGCCATTGAAGAAATCGAACTTGACGCCAATTTCCTTGTTGGTGGTTTCTTCCGGCGCGATCTGGGCATTGTTTGCCGCCAGCGGAAAACTTTCAGCCGACGGCTGGAACGATTTGCTGAACGATACGTAATACGACTGTGCCCCGCTCGGCTGGAACACCAGGCCGGCACGCGGGCTCCACGCGGTATCCGTACGACTCAGGTTAGGGCCTGCAAGGCGCTGCAGCATTTTCTGATCAAACCGGTCATAACGTACGCCTGCCAGCGCCTTCCATTTTTCCGACAAGGTCACCAGGTCCTGCACATAAGCGCTGGCCACCTTCATGATGCCGAGATTGTCCGTCTGCGCTGGCCCCGCCACCGTAAACGGCACGACCGGCGCCACGAAATTGAATATGGGGATATTGATCGCAATATTATTCTGCGTGCGGAATACCTGATCCTTGTTTTGCTCGCCGAACTCGACCCCGTACAGCACTTGATGCTGCATGCCTGCCAGCGTGGTTTTCTGCACCAGTTCAGTCTGGTTGAAATAGCCATCTTCTTCGCGCCGCACATTACTGCGGTTCAGGTTGACGGTCTGGGTTGCCGCATTGACGGTTCCCACCAGGGTATTGTTACGGTCCAGCGAATATTCGTACTGACGGAATGCATTGCGCACCGACCATTCGCTGTTGAAGCGATGCGTCAATGTGAATCCGACTGAGGTCACCCGCGATTCCGAAAAGTCGAAATCCTTGCCCTTGGCAGCCCCAAAATAAGTGCCGGGCGCGACATTCACGGGCAAGCCATTCAGCGCGGGAATGCCGAAGTCGGTGACGCGGCGGTCTTCCAGGTAATCAGCCTGAATCAGCAACCTGGTGTCAGTACCCAGCTTGACCATGACGGAAGGCGACAGCGCCTTGCGATCCAGGAATTGCTGGTCGCGATAGCTGTCGGCATTTTCCAGTGCGCCAGTGATGCGGAAAGCCACGCCGGCATCGCTGTAATTGCGCGCGAGGTCGAATTCACCGCGGCGCTGGTTCCAGCTGCCCGCCGTCAACGCAACCTCGTTCTTGTCGATGCCAGGTTTTTTGGTGATGCGGTTGATCATGCCGCCCGACGAGCCGCGGCCATACAGAACCGAGGCCGGGCCCTTGATCACTTCCACCTGCTCGATATTCGAGAGGTCGCGGAAATACAGGGCATCGTCGCGCAAGCCATCGACAAACTGGTCGGCAATCGCGGAAAAGCCGCGGATCGTGACCTGGTCGCGCTGGCCATCGCCGTGCGACAAGCCGATGCCCGGCACCGATTTCATCACGGCTTCCATGGAACGCGCGCCCTGGTCACGCATCACGCTTTGCGGCACGACATTGACGGTTTGCGGAATATCGCGCAAGGGCGCTTCGATCTTGGTGGCGCTGACTGCCGAAGGCGGATTGTAGGTCGGCGCCAGTTCGCGATCCGCCTTGACCTTGACTTCAGGCAGCTTGGACTCGGGCTGGGGCGCGGAAACGGTTTTTGCGTCTGCAGCACCGGCAATTTGTTGCATGGCAAGCGCTATCAGCCATGCCAGTTTGTGCTTTTTCATCGTAATAATCCTCACAGATAGGGAAATGCAGGGCTGGCTGGCAGTCGTGAGGACTATTGGCGGGCGGGCGGTTGCAAGGGCTCCATAATAATGCGAATGAGAACCATTATCAACAATTAAGTATATCTTCTACGGATGACCTGACTCCCTGACCCGCAAACGACATGAAATGTCCCTGATGCAGCCTCCCGATTGACTTCCGAAATGATAATGATTATCATTATTAATAATTAGAGCACGACGCCACTCTTATCTCCAGCCAGCAATTCCATCGTTCAACCCGGATAGCCAGCCAGCAAGAAACCGTTTCATCAGGCTTAACTATCCAGGAGAACAATCCATGCAAGTACTTCCCGCCTTGCGGCCGGCTGCGGCAGCGATCGCGTCCAGCCCCGCTATCCGAACGCAGGCATCCGCCCGCCCTGCCCTGCTGCCGCTTGGCGCCATGGTCGCCGCCATGGCTTTCAGCATGGATGCCGCCCTTGCCCAGAGCGCCCAGGCCAATCCAGGCAAGCAGGAACAGGCCGATGCGCCGGCAAAGCAGGAAGCCACCATGCCGACCATTACCGTCAAGGACGTGCGCGATCGCGAAACGATCGGCTACCAGGGCGGCAAGACCAGCGTGGGCAAGAGCGCCCAGCTGGCGCGCGACATCCCGCAATCGGTCACCATCATTTCCAGCCAGCTGATGCATGACCGTAACGCCGACACCATGAAGGAAGCGCTGCGCAACGTTGCCGGCCTGACCTTCAATGCCGGCGAAGGCGGCCGCATCGGCGACAACATCACCCTGCGCGGCTATTCCGCAGTGGGCGACCTGTACCTGGATAACATGCGCGACATCGCGCAATACAACCGCGAAAGCTTCAACCTCGAACAGATTGACGTGCTGCGCGGCTCGGCCTCGATGCTGTACGGCCGTGGCTCCACCGGCGGCCTGATCAACCAGGTCAGCAAGCAGCCCGACAAGCTGGACCGCAACGAAGCCGCCGTCACCGTTGGCTCGTATGACTACAAGCGCCTGACCGCCGACATCAACCAGAGCATCGGCACCGACATGGCCGCGCGCATCAATGTCATGAAAACCGACACGGACAGCTTCCGCGACGGCCCGGAAGCGCACCGCTGGGGCATCGCGCCCTCGATCCGCTGGGGCATCGGCACCGACAACGATTTCACCCTGTCCTACTATTACCTGAAGGAAGACAACATCCCCGACATGGGCGTGCCTTACTTCAATAACCGCCCGCTTAACGTGCCGTCCAGCCGCTTCTACGGCATGGCCAGCTACGACTATGAAAAGAATGAAACCGGCATCGCCACGCTGAGCCACACGCACCGTTTCGACCGCGATACCAACCTGCGCACGGTGGTGCGCGCGGCCGACTACAAGCGCGACTTGCGCGCCGTGGCGCCCCGCCTGGCTGCCGGCACGGCAGTTATCACGGATGCCACCGCTGTCAATCGCCAGCGCCAGTCACGCGGCGGCGAGGAAAACACCCTCACCGCGCAATCCGACTTCAACACCAAGTTCGAACTCGGCGGCATGAAGCACCAGCTGCTGGCTGGCATGGAACTGGTCAAGGAACAGGCCGAACGCTGGACCAATGGTTCGGCCGCACTCAGCCCGAACAATCCGGCAACCACCGTGGGCAACCCGAACATCTATGACACCCTGCCGGGCGGCGCTGTCTTCCCGCGCGACGCATTCAACTATTACACGGCCAATACCGTCGGCATCTATGCCCAGGACACCATCGAGTTCGCGCCGAAATGGAAGCTGGTGCTGGGCGCGCGCCATGACAACTTCCGCGCCAGGTATGACCGCCCGGCGACCGCCGCCGAAATCACCGCCGGCCTGACCGGACTGGTGCCCTACAAGCGCGACGACAAGGAATGGAGCTACCGGACCGGCTTGCTGTATCAGCCGACCGACACCGCGTCGTATTACGCCTCCTACGGCACCTCGTTCAACCCGTCGGCCGAGCTTTACCAGCTGGATGACCGCAGCGTCAACACGCCGCCGGAAAAGAACCGCAATATCGAAATCGGCGCCAAATGGGACCTGGCCGAGGGTGACCTGTCGCTGCGCACCGCCATCTTCCGCTCGGAAAAAACCAACGAGCGCAATACCGACCTGGCCTCGCCCAACATCTACCTGATGTCCGGCAAGCGCCACACCGACGGCATCGAGTTCGAAGCGGCCGGCCGCATTACGCCTGCCTGGGAAGTGTTCGGCTCGATCGCGCTCATGCGCGGCAAGATCGATCTTGCCGCCGCCTCCGCCGCCAACACGCAGGGCAATGTGCCGATCAATACGCCGGACTATACCTACAGCCTGTGGAGCACTTACAAGCTGGATAGCTGGAAGTTCGGCGGCGGCATCGAAGGCGTCGGCCTGCGCTACGGCAGCACCGCCAACACCACTGCAGCGCCGTCATACACACGCGTTGATGCGCTGGTGCAGTACGAGATGAAAAAATCGCTGATCAAGCTGAACGTCTTCAACCTGTTCGACAAGACGTATTACGAAAGCGTGTACGTAGGCCATGCGGTGCCCGGCACCGCGCGCGCAGTGCAGCTGACCTTCGAAACCAAGTTCTAGTCCTGGAAAGAAAGGCCGATTCGCCATGCTTTTGCACATTCCTCAAGTGTTGACGCCGGCGGCGCTCGCGCGCTGCCGCGCCATCGTCGAATCGGCGGACTGGGCCGACGGCAAGATCACCGCCGGCACCCAGTCCAGCCAGGTCAAGAACAACCGCCAGTTGCCCGAGGATGGCGAAGCCTCTCGCGCGGCGCGCGCCATCGTGGTCGATGCCCTGGCCAAAAGCGCGCTGTTCATGACCGGCGCGCTGCCGAAGAAGACTTATCCGCCGCTGTTCAACCGCTACGAGGGCGACTTCAATACGTTCGGCAACCACATCGACAATGCCGTGCGCACCTCGGTCGCCACCGGCGCCTGGGTGCGGACCGACCTGTCGGCGACGCTATTCCTGACCGGACCGGAAGAATACGATGGCGGCGAACTGGTGATCGAGGATACCTTCGGCACGCAATCGGTCAAGCTGCCGGCCGGCGACATGATCCTGTATCCTTCGTCGAGCGTGCACCGGGTCGAACCGGTCACACGCGGCGCGCGCATCGCCTCCTTTTTCTGGATCGAGAGCATGGTGCGCGACGATGCCCAGCGGCGCATGCTATTCGATCTCGACATGTCGATCCTGTCACTCCGGGAAGCCGGGGGCGACACGCCACCGGTGGTCAAGCTGACAGGCTGCTATCACAATCTGCTGCGCATGTGGGCGGAAACTTAGTCTTGATCACGATGCGCCGGTCGGGCAAGCCGGCAGGCGCAACTCAACCTGCAATCCGCCCAAGGGCGAATCCGCGAGCATCACCTCCCCGCCATACATGCGCGCCAGGTCGTCGACAATGGCGAGACCCAGCCCCGAGCCGGCAACCTGCTCGTCAGCCCGCACGCCTCGCTGCAGCATGGCATCGCGACGCGCGGCCGGCAAGCCATTGCCGTCGTCCGCGACCGTAATCACCACCTGCTCCTGCTCTTCGACTGCGCGCACCTCGATGCGATGCTTCGCCCATTTGCAGGCATTGTCCAGCAGATTTCCCAGCATTTCGTGCAAGTCCTGTTCCTCGCCGCGAAAACAAAGACTGCCGGCGACGGGAAAGACTTGCAGGTCCAGATCACGCTCGGCATGAACCCGCCGCATGACCTTTGCCAGCTGGTCAAGGGCCAGCGCCACCCCAGTCCTGGCGCCGGGAACATTGACTGCAGCCGCCACGCGCGCCCGCTTGAGGTGGTACTCCACTTGCCGCCTTGCCGTCTCGACCTGTTCGCCGACGAGGCGGGCGAACTCGCCCTGTTCGAGCGCGGCAGCATTGGACATCACGCTCAGCGGCGTCTTCAGCGCATGGGCCAGGTTGCCCGATTGCGTGCGCGCGCGTGCAACGACCTCGGCGTTCTGGGCGATTACGGTATTGAACTCATCCACCAGCGGCCCGATCTCGGCCGGAAAATCCCCGGTGAGTTGCTGCGCCTCGCCGTTGCGCACCGCGCTCAAGGCTTTGTGCAAATGGCTCAGGGGCGCCAGGCCGACCGCAACCTGCACGACCGCGGTAACCGCGAGACCGGCGCCAAGGATGCCCAGCGCCAGCCAGAGCATACCGCCAAAACGTTGCGCAGGCGCATCCATCAAGGCTTCGTCGGCCGCGACAATCAGGCGCAACGGCAGGTCCGGCCTGCCGGACGGATAGAGCATGCGCTCGACCACCCCGAGACGTGCCGCTTGCGGGCCGCCGATGCGATGCCGGTGAATGGCACCATCGCCCAGCGCATCATGCGGCACTTCAAGCACGGTGTCCCACAGCGAGCGCGAACGCAGCAGCCCGCGCAGCACGGGAGCATCGCCGCGATTCAGGCGGTCGATTTGCCAGTAAAGGCCGGAGAGCGGCCTGCTCAGGCGCGGGTCGCTCAAGGGCGCCGACAGCGACGGCTGCCCGCGCTCGTCAAAAACCAGGTTTGCCGTCAACTGATCCAGGTGCGTCTTCAACTCGGCGTCAAACTGTTGTTCGACATGGCGGCGGAACAATCCATCCAGCCCCCAGCCCGCCACCGCAATCGAGGCGAGAATCCATACCAGCGTGCCGGCCAGCAATCGCAGGCGCAGCGAGTCGCGCAACAAGGCAGGCCGGGTCATTGCGGACACAGGAGACGATAACCCAGGCCGCGCACGGTTTCGATCGCCCCGGGCGGCAGCTTCTTGCGCAGGCGCGCAATGAATACTTCGACCGTATTGGAGTCGCGATCGAAATCCTGCGCGTAGATATGGTCGATCAGGTCGCTGCGCGAAACCAGTTCGCCCTGGTGATGCATCAGGTATGACAGCACACGGAATTCATGGCCGGTCAATCCGAGCGCCTGGCCGTCGACGGTGACACGGCTGTTGCGCGTGTCCAGCGTGACGCCGCCGCAAGTCAGCTGCGCGCTGGCGTGTCTGCCGGCGCGCCGGATCAGCGCACGCAGGCGTGCCAGCAGTTCTTCCATGTGAAACGGCTTGGTAAGGTAATCATCGGCGCCGGCATCGATGCCGGCGACCTTTTCGTGCCAGTTGTCGCGCGCCGTCAGGATCAGCACCGGCATGGTCCGCCCGGCGGAGCGCCACTTTTTCAGCACCGTCAGGCCATCCATGAGCGGCAGGCCCAGGTCGAGCACCACGGCATCGTAGGGCTGGCTGTCGTCGTCGCCGCGAAACCATGCGTCCTCGCCATCGCAGGCCGCATCGACCGCATAGCCCGCTGCGCTGACGGCCGCGACCAGCTGCGCCGCAAGCGCCGGGTCATCTTCGACCACCAGAACACGCATCAATGACCTCCCTGCTTTTTGCTTTTGCTGCCCAACACGCTGCCGCTGCGCCCGTCCACTTTCAGCTTGAGCAGGGCGCCGCTCGGACGCAGCACCTTGATTTCATAAACCCAAATCCCATCGTCGCGTTCGAGTTCGACTTCCATGACCTGCCCCGGATACTGCCGCTCCACTTCGGCAAGCACAGAACTCAGGGGCAGCACTTCCCCGGCCGCGACTGCCTGGCGCGCACGCTCATGGTCATCCCCGGCCTGGGTGGAGGGCGCAGCCCCGATGGCGAGCGACAGCGCCAGCGCAACCGGAAAATAGTGGTGCGGTTTCATGGCTCGAATCCACTGAATGTCATCGCATGATTATATGAAAGCATTTCTGAACGCCGGATGAACGGCGCCTTCAGCAATAGTTCAGGAAGGCAGTCGCACAATGGCTCTACGGTCGACGTTACGGCCCCAACCACGAAAGGATTTCATCATGCGTACCCCTACCCGCCATATTCTATCCGCTCTTGCCATTGGCACGACCCTCCTGGCTGCTGGCGCCATTGCCGCACCGGCAGTCGCGCAGAGCGCCAGGCCGGCGCAAAGCACTGCCGCACAGCCCGAATTGTCGATTGCGCAGATCAGCGAGAAGCTGAAGGCCGCCGGCTATAGCGGCATCACGGACATCGAGCGCGAGCGCGACACCTATGAAGTCAAGGCAACTGACAAGGCCGGCGCGCGGGTCAAGCTGCATGTCGATCCGCAGTCCGGCAACGTCCTGGAAACCCGCAAAAAAGGCGAGGGCCGGCATGAACGTAATGATGACTCCAGGAATTAATAGCAAGCCTTGATCCTGCCGGGTGCATTTGCCGCACCCTGCTTGGCGCTGCGGCAAACCGGCCCCTGGCACGGCATTACTTTAGATGAGCCTGATATGAAAAAGATACTTTTCGGCGTACTGGCGCTGATCACCCTGGCCTGGGGCTGGGACCTGCAGACAGCCGCCTTGCCGCAAGGTGGCGCGATGTGGTGGACGCTGCGCCAGGAAGCCCTTTACCTGAGCGGCGTGTATGCGATTGCGCTGATGTCGCTGGCCATGATGCTGGCAACGCGGCCAGCCTGGCTGGAGCGGCCGCTGGGCGGCATGGACCGGGTCTACCGCCTGCACAAGTGGACTGGCATACTGGCCGTGGCATTTGCGGCGACACACTGGCTGGTTGAAATGTCCGACGACATCCTCAAGGCGCTGGTGGGGCGCGCCGGACGCGTGCACGGCGCCGAATACACGGGGCTGCTGGAAACGCTGCGCGACGCCGCCAAGGATATGGGCGAGTTCGCCATCTATGCGCTGCTGGCAATGCTCGTTCTAACATTGTGGAAACGTTTCCCTTACCAGATCTGGCGCCATCTCCACCGCGTCATGCCTGGGCTCTACCTGATGCTGGCCTTCCATGCCGCACTGCTGGCGCCCACCGATTACTGGACGCAGCCGCTGGGTATGTTGCTTGCCCTTCTCTTTTGCGGCGGCGTCATCGCCAGCGTGCTGTCGCTGGCCGGCCGCATCGGCCGCAACCGCTCGGTGTCAGGCACGGTCGTCGCAGTCAAGCAGAGCGCGGCCGACGTCACCGAACTGACCTGCCGCCTCGGCGATGCCTGGAAGGGCCACCAGCCAGGTCAATTCGCCTTTGTCACTTTCGGGCGTTTTGAAGGAGCGCATCCATTCACGATTGCCAGCGCCGACCGCGGCGACCGCACTGTCACTTTCCAGATCAAGGCGCTCGGCGACTTTACGCGGCAGCTCTCGCACAGCCTGTGGCCGGGGCAGCCGGTCAGGATCGAAGGGCCTTATGGACGCTTCGCATTATCCCGTTGCGATCCGCGCGCCCGGCAGATCTGGATTGCCGGCGGCATCGGCGTCACGCCTTTCCTGGCATGGCTCGAGTCGCTCCAGGCCGATCCCGCAAGCGCGCCGGCGGCCGACCTCCACTACTGCACGCGTGACCGCGAAAGCGATCCCTTTGTCGCGCGCCTGGCATCCCTGTGCGCCACGCTCCCCGGGATGCGCCTGCACGTGCATGGACAACGCCAGGGCGAAGTGCTGACGGCGGAAACGCTGGCAAGCCGCCAGGATCCGAAGAGCCGTGCCGAGGTCTGGTTTTGCGGCCCGCAAGGACTGGCCGACACACTGATGAGCAAATTGCAACGTGCCTGGCCGGGCCGGCTGCGCCTGCACCAGGAGGCATTTGAGATGCGCTAGTGTCAAGCCTGCATGTTGCCCATGCAGGCTTTTCTGCGCCCATCACCAATGACTGTTATACTGGCCTCTGCGGTTGTTTTCCAGTCACCCTGCCGCCGTCCCTAGACTCTCCGTAGTCCAACCTGTTTGCCTGCGACTGGCGCCTTCATATCAGGCGACAGGCCGATAAAATTTAAGAATCCACATGTCCTTTTCCCAGCTCGGCTTGTCCGAAGCGATCGTTCGCGCCGTTACCGAATACGGCTATACCACGCCCACCCCGATCCAGCAGCAAGCCATTCCGGCAGTGCTCGCTGGCGGCGACCTGCTGGCAGGCGCCCAGACCGGTACCGGCAAGACTGCCGGCTTTACGCTGCCGATTTTGCATCGCCTGTCGGCCGCGCCTCGTGCCGAAGGCGCAAAGCGCCCGATCCGCGCCCTGGTGCTGACGCCGACGCGCGAACTCGCCGCGCAGATTGGCGACAGCGTCAAAACCTACGGCAAATATGTCAAGCTGAACTCGGCAGTCATCTTTGGCGGTGTCAACATCAATCCGCAAGTTGCGCTGCTAAGGCAAGGCGTCGATATCCTGGTCGCCACCCCCGGCCGCCTGCTCGACCATTTGCAGCAAGGCACCATGAAGCTTGACCAGGTGGAAATCCTGGTGCTGGACGAAGCCGACCGCATGCTCGACATGGGTTTCATCCATGACATCAAGCGCGTGCTCGCGCTGCTGCCCAAGAAACGCCAGAACCTGCTGTTTTCCGCGACATTCTCCGACGAGATCAAGGCCCTGACCGATCGCCTGCTGGATAACCCGGCCATGATCGAAGTGGCGCGCCGCAACGCCACCGCCGACATCGTCACGCAAAAGATCCATCCGGTCGACCGCAACAAGAAGCATTCGCTGCTGGCGCATCTGATCAAGGAAAAAAACTGGTTCCAGGTACTGGTGTTTACCCGCACCAAGCATGGGGCCAACAAGCTGGTGGAACAGCTTGGCAAGGAAGACATCAGCGCCATGGCGATTCACGGCAACAAGAGCCAGGCAGCGCGCACCCGCGCCCTGGCCGAGTTCAAGAGTGCCAAGCTGCAGGTGCTGGTGGCGACCGATATCGCCGCGCGCGGCATCGACATCGACCAGTTGCCGCAAGTGGTCAACTACGACTTGCCGAACGTGCCGGAAGATTACGTCCATCGCATCGGCCGCACCGGCCGCGCCGGCGCTTCCGGCGAAGCGGTGTCGCTGGTGTGCGTGGATGAACACGACATGCTCAAAGGCATCGAAAAGCTCATCAAGCAAAACCTGGTGCGCGAAGTGGTCGCCGGCTTCGAGCCGGACCCGAACGCCAAGCCACAACCGATCCAGCTGCGCAGCGAAGATCACCAGCGTGGCGGTGGTGGCCGCAACGGCGGCCGCAATGGTGGTGGCCGTAGCGGCGGCGGCGGCGCCAAGCCGCGCTCTGCCCAGCCGGGTCAACCCGGCCAGTCGCAAGGCCAGCGCAAGCCTGCCGGCCCACGTCCGGACCAGGGTGCCGCACCTCGGCCAGCATCGCCGCACCGCAGCGGTGGCCGCGGCCGCTAAGCCAACTAGCCAGACCAGGACCTGCCAGTCGATGCCATCCAGTTTGTTACTGGGTGGCATTTTTATTTTGAAAAGAAATTCTGGCTTTTTCGCACACATGTGCTAAATTACCTGCATGGACACCCTCTCCAGCAAAAGCGAACATACCTATGCCACCATCGTCGATGCCGCGCTCGACATGGCGGCGGAACAAGGCATCGGTAAACTCTCGCTGGGGGAAGTGGCAAAACGCCTCGGGCTCAGCAAGAGCGGCGTATTCTCGCGAGTGGGCTCGCTGGAAGCCTTGCAGCAGGCGGTACTGGACGAATTCGACCGGCGTTTCGCCGCCCAGGTTTTCCAGCCGGCGCTGTCACTGCCGCGCGGCCTGCCGCGCCTGAATGCGATGATCGACCACTGGATCAGGCGGGTGTGCGCGAGCGGCACCGGCAGCGGCTGCTTGTATACCGCCGGCTCGTTCGAGTTCGACGATATCGCCAGTCCCTTGCGCGACCGCCTGCAGCATGGCGTGCTGCAGTGGCGCGCGAGTTTGCGCAAGGCTGTGCTGCAGGCGCTGGAAGCCGGCCATCTGCGGCCCGACACCGACCCGGAACAATTGATTTTCGAAATCTACAGCCTCATCGTCGGCGTCATGCACGACACGCGCTTCCTGCACGATGCGCTTGCCGCGGACCGCATGCGCCGGGCATATGCTCGGCTGATCTCGACTTACCGCAGCTTCGATTATCTCGGCTGACCAGGCCAGGACGACCGGGGTTTTATTGCAATAAAATTCGCACGCACGTGCGAAATGGAGGTAAAAATGGTCTCGTTATCCTGGCTTTTTGGCACCGCCGCAGTCGCTGGCGGTCTCGTCCTGTTCCGCTATGTCGCCGTAATTTGGCGTCAATTGCCGGCCAACAATGAAGACTTCATCATTGAGATGCGGGAGACCCCGCCTCTTCCTCGCCAGGCTGGCGCAACAGGTGCAATTTGTCCTTCACCTCGCGCCACTGCGCGTGTGCAGGCAGTGGCCCCTTGACGCGGGAAATGCGTCGCCACTGCGGGTCTTGCGAAAGCTTGCGGTTGAGCGCGATGAAATGCTGCTGGTCAGGCGCGACCTCGTTTTCGCCGACGATCGCATTGACCGGGCATTCCGGCACGCACATCGAGCAATCGATGCACTCGTCCGGATTGATCACCAGGAAATTCGGCCCTTCCATAAAGCAGTCCATCGGGCAGACGCTGACGCAATCGGTGTATTTGCACTGGATGCAGGCTTCGGTAACGACAAAGGCCATGTTTTCCTTGAGGTAAGGCCGCCGGGGACAAGCAAAAATCCCGCCCCGTGACCTTATCACAGAACGGGATTTTGCCGATGCGGCATTGACAGCGGGCTTACTTACGCGCCAAGTGCACGCTCAACACGGCTCAAGTGCTTGCTCTCGTCGGCAGCAACGGCGTTTTGCAACACAAAATCGAACGGGATGCGGGTGAATTCACCGGTAATGCCCAGCGATTCGTAGCCTGCAGGCGATGCCACTTTTTCCAGGGTCACGACCAGGCCGTCGCGGGTCGCGAAGGCGAAATCATCGTCGATGTAGGTATCGCCCGGGATATTGACCTGGGTGGTCAGGGTGCGCTTGCCTTCCGCCGACACCAGGAAGTGGATGTGGGCAGGACGGTTGCCGTGGCGGCCGAGGGCGGCGAAGATTTCCGCAACCGGGCCGGTCGGCGGAATCGCGTAGCCCGGCGGGATCACGCTGCGGAAACGGTAACGGCCGTTCTCGTCAGTGATGATATTGCGGCGCAGGTTGTACGCTTCCTGGCTCGGATCGAAATGCGAATACATGCCGTGCTCGTTGGCGTGCCAGGCATCCAGCGAGGCATTGGCAAGCGGCTGGCCGTCGAGGCCGCGCACAACGCCTTCCATGACATAGGTTTCGCCTGCCATCTTGCCATTGTCCAGGCGTGCTTCATAGCTGGAGCTGGGCGCGCCGGCGACGTAGAGCGGACCTTCGATGGCGCGTGGCGTGCCGCCAACCAGCCCGACGGCCTTGTCAGCTTCGTCGGCAAGGATGTCCAGCAGGCGGTCAAAGCCCAGGCCGGCAGTAATCAGGCCAACCTGGCCGGAAGCGCCGAGACGGGAAATCCAGTCCATGGCGGCCCAGAACTCATCCGGGGTGACCTTGAATTCATCGATGGTCTTGAACAGATCGGTGATGATACGCTGCGACAGGGCACGGACACGCTCATTGCCTTCGGCAATCTTGATGGTATTCACGCGAGTCAACAACTCGTCGATCGTGTATTCATTCTTCATTACAGTCTCCAAACACAAAAAAACTTCTTGACGGAAAATAAGGCGGCATCATGCCCCTGCACGCGGCCGCGACTAGGGCACCCCGTTAGCGGTCGCGCCGGTAAAATGCCAGCTTGTCTTCGTCAATAGACACCCCCAAGCCAGGCAGATTCGGTACTGCAAGTTCAAAATTTGTGACGGTGGCGCGTTCCACCACGATGTCATCCTTTACCAGCAGGGGGCCGAACAATTCCGTGCCCCACTCCAGGTTTTCGCAGGCGGCAAAGGCGTGCGCCGAGGCGATGCTGCCGATCGTGCCTTCCAGCAGCGTGCCGCCATAGCAGCCGATGCCGGCAGCGTGCGCCACGGTTGCAGTGCGCATGGTCGCCAGCGGCCCGCCGGATTTGGCGATCTTCAGGGCGATGACGCTGCAGGCGCCATCGGCGGCATAGTCGAAGGCATCGACGGCATTCTGCACGCCCTCGTCGGCCATCATCGGCACTTCAAAACGCTGCGTCAGGCGCGCCATGCCGCGACGGTTGGTGCGGATGATGGGCTGCTCGATCAGCATCACGCCGGCATCGACCAGGTCGGGGATATGGCGGGTAGCAATGGCCTCGCTCCATGCCTGGTTGATATCGACCGTCAGCTGGGCTTGATCGCCCAACGCCGACTTGATCGCGGCGACGTGCGCCACGTCTTCCATGGGCGTGCGCTTGCCGATCTTGAGCTTGAAGACATTGTGCCGCTTCACTTCCAGCATCTGTTTAGCTTCGGCAATATCGCGCGCGCTGTCGCCGCTGGCGAGCGTCCAGAGCACTGGCAACGCGTTGCGCACGGCGCCGCCCAGCAAGGCATGCACCGGCACGCCCAGGCGCTTGCCCTGCGCATCCAGCAAGGCCGTTTCCAGCGCCGACTTGGCCAACGCATTGCCCTGCACCGCCTTGCCCACATGCGCCATGACGGCGTTGACGCTGCGCGCATCCATGCCGGTCACCAGCGGCGCAATGTAATGGTCCAGCGCCAGCTTGATGGTTTCCGGGCTCTGGTCGCCATAGGCCAGGCCGCCGATGGTCGTCGCTTCGCCCAAGCCCTCGATCCCGTCTTCGCAGCGCAGGCGCAGAATGACCAGGGTTTGCCGCTGCATCGTGGTCATCGCCAGCTTGTGTTCGCGGATCGTGGGCAAATCGACGATCACCGCCTCAAGCGAGGTAATCGATATTTTTTCGGTTGGCAAGTTTGTGCTCATGGGTGTGCGGATCTGGTGCTGAATAGTTGAATAGAATAGTAGTTGCCGCCGGACGGTGCGTCTAATATCATTTCAATCCTGAACGATACCCAGGAGGTATAGATGGAAATTCGTCACCTGCGCTACTTCGAAGCCCTGGGCAATACCCTTAATTTCACGCGCGCGGCCGAACAGCTGCACATCGCCCAGCCGCCCTTGTCACGCCAGATCCGCCAGCTCGAAGACGAGCTTGGCGCGCAATTGATTGACCGCAATGCACGGCCGCTGGCATTGACAAAAGCCGGCGTATTTTTCCTCGACCAGTGCTCCCAGCTATTGTCGAGAATCGCCGAAGCCAAGGAAGCCACGCGCCGCATCAGCGAAGGGCGCAGGCGCTGGTTCGGCATCGGCTTCGTCCCGTCCTCGCTCTACGGGATACTGCCTGAAATCATTCGGCACTACCGCCTGGCCAATCAGGAAGTGGAAGTCGTACTGCAGGAAATGACTTCGGTCCAGCAGGCCGAGGCGCTGAAAGCAGGCAGAATCGATGTCGGCTTCGGCAGGCTCAAACTCGAAGACCCGCAATTGAGCTTTGAAGTCCTCACGGAAGAGCCGCTGGTCGCGGCCCTGCCATTGAAACACCCATTGTTGAAGTTCAAGCGCCTTAGCCTGGCGCAGCTGGCCGCCGAGCCGTTCATTCTGTATCCGGCCAAGCCCCGGCCGAGCTATGCCGACCATGTGCTGCAACAGTTCCGCGCACACGATCTCAGCCTGGGCAGTGTCATCGACGTCAATGAAATGCAGACCGCCATCGGCCTCGTTGCCGCGGGCGTGGGCGTAACGCTGGTGCCAAGCTCAGTGCAGCGCCTGCAGCGCAACGACGTCGTGTACCGCGAACTGAGCAACAGGAATGTCACCTCCCCGGTCATCATGAATCTTCGCCGGGACAATGATTCAGCCGATCTGCAGCAATTGCGAAAACTGATTGCAGAATTGCAGCAGGCATCAGAAAACGCCGAAGCCAAATAAAAAGCGCGCCGTTTTACGGGCGCGCTTTGCGGTTCATGCCTTTGACGTTACAGGCGGGCCATCAATGCGCGGCCGCCATTTCATCCTTGCGCACCGAGCCCACGGGCTTGATCAAGGCCAGGCCGGCAGCCGCGATGGCGAGCGGGAAGACCAGCGCCATGTAAAAGCCCGAGGGGCCGCCCTGCTCAAGGAACCAGCCACCGCTGGCCGAACCGACGATTGCGCCCATACGGCCCAGGGCAATTGCCCAGCCCGTTGCTGTCGCACGCAATGCGGTCGGATACGCCTCGGCCACCATGTAATTCAGGACGATCTGCTGGCCGCCGATACCCAGCCCGGCCGCAGCCGCGAGGATGAAAACCAGGGTCCAGTTGGTGCCGCTGTACGACAGGCCGACGCTCAGGGCGATGCCGAAGATGAACATCATCAGCAGCAGCAGGCGGGTATTGATTTTTGGCAGAATGAGCGACAGCGGAATGGCGCAGGCAACGAACACGGCATTGACGGCCACTGTCCCCATGGGCGCTTCGGTCGCCGGCAAACCGGTGGCTTTCAGCACAGTCGGCAGCCAGGACAGCAACATGAACCATGCCACCCAGTTGAACAGGTAGATTGCCCAGATCGCCACCGTGTTGCGTGCCAGTCCATCCGCAAACAGCGAGCCGATGCCGGTTTTCACTTCCAGCTCAGGCACGGTAAACGTGGCATTCATTGCGATAGGCTGCGGCACGATCTTGTTGAGGATATTGCTGATTTTTGCATTGGTCAACGCGCTCGGATGGCGCGCCAGATAATGCAGCGACTCCGGCAATGCAAAGAAAAGCACCACCAGCAGCACCAGCGGCACTACGCCACCGACGGCGAAAATGCCTTGCCAGCCGATCACCGGCAGCATTTTCGCAGCCAGGAGGCCGCCAAGGATCGCCCCTGCGGGCAAGCCCAGCAAGACCGTGGTCATGATGGTGCCGCGCTTCTTGGCAGGTCCGTATTCGCCCGCAAGCGACAGCAGCACTGGCGTGGCGCCGCCCATGCCGAGGCCGGCCAGGAAGCGGAAGATCACGATCTGGGTGGTGGTACCCGCAAACGCGGTCGCCAGGGTGGCCAGGCCAAACAGGGCGACGGCGCCGAGAATGACCGGGCGGCGGCCAAGCTTGTCGCCGAGCAGCCCCAGCGTCATGGCGCCCAGCACCATGCCGACCGTGCCGGCCGTCATGACCGGCGCCAGCGCGCCAGGTCCGAGGCCGAAGGCCTGGATCAGCGCAGGGGCGGTAAAGGCGATGGCTTGCGTGTCGAAACCATCGAAAATGGCGACCAGAAAGCATAGGATGAATACCCGCCACTGGAACGGCGTCAATTTTGCCCGGTTGATCAAGTCCGGGACTGCATACTGCATGCTCATGTCTTCTCCTAACAGGATTGGTGACTAATGTTGTTTTACGTGCGCTTGGCGGCCCCGTTCTCCGGCCGGAGGATGGTTCCAGTGATCGCGGATGAATCTTAGTTACCGAAGACTGATACGTCTAATATCATTGCCGTACCGCGCCATACTTCCCAGGTATCGGATAAAGCATTAGCAACATCTTGCACTCCAGATCCTTCTACGGGGCGGCGCAGAGTAAAATTGCAGGTTTCGTCGCGCCCCGTTGAACAAATCCGGTCGTCCAGGCCAGCAAGGCTTGCGCGGCAACAGGCGCACCACAACATATACAAAACACAAGTCATTGATTTCAAAAGCATTGACCTTGTTTGAACCCATAATTCATGGCTGAGCTAGATAAACACACGCCGATGATGCAGCAATTTTTGCGCATCAAGGCTGACCACCCGACCACCCTGCTGTTCTACCGCATGGGCGATTTTTACGAGCTGTTTTTCGACGATGCCGAAAAAGCCTCGCGCCTGCTCGGCATCACGCTTACCCAACGGGGATCGTCCAACGGCATCCCGGTGAAGATGGCAGGCGTGCCCTTCCACTCCTGCGAACAATACCTGGCCCGCCTGATCAAGATGGGCGAATCCGTCGCCATCTGCGAGCAGATCGGCGACCCCGCCACCAGCAAGGGACCGGTCGAACGCAAGGTGATGCGGGTAATCACGCCCGGCACCCTGACCGACGCCGACCTGCTGCCGGAAAAATCCGAGCGCCCGCTGCTGGCGCTGTTCCAGCAAACCCAGCGCAAGCAAGCCACGGTCGGCCTGGCCTGGCTGTCGCTAGCCAGCGGCGCGCTGAAGATGATGGAATTTTCCTGCGATGAAAAGGTCCTCGATGCCCGCCTGCGCCAGGAACTCGAACGCATCGGCCCGGCCGAGGTACTGGTGGCCGAGGATGCGCAGGATGAACTCTTCTCTGCCCCCGGCAATGCCCTGGCGGCGCGGCGCACAGGCGTGCCGGGCTGGCACTTCGACCTCGCCAATGGCAAAAAGGCCTTGCTCGAACAACTTGAAGTGGGCACCCTCGCCGGCTTCGGCGCAGAGCATCTTGGCGCCGCCATCGGCGCCGCCGGCGCGCTGCTGCGCTATGCCCAGTCGACCCAGGGCCGCGGCCTGCAGCACGTGCGCAGCCTGACGGTCGAATCCGAAGCCGAATTCATCGGCCTGGACGCCGCCACCCGCCGCAACCTGGAACTGACCGAAACCCTGCGCGGGCAGGATGGCGCAGGCAATGCGCCCACGCTGTTCTCTACGCTCGACCACTGCCGCACGGCGATGGGCTCGCGCCTCTTGCGTCACTGGGTGCACCATGCCCGGCGCGACCAGCAGGTCGCCCGCGCGCGCCATGCCGCCATCAACGCCCTGATGCGCAACGATGCCTGCTCCGGCCTGGCCTCGACGCTGGCGGCGGTGCCCGACATCGAACGCATCACCACTCGCGTGGCGCTCTTGTCGGCGCGTCCGCGCGACCTGGCCGGCCTGCGCGGCGGCCTGCAGCACCTGCCCTCGCTGCGCGCCTATGTCGGCATGTGCACGCGCGACGCCGAAGCGCCGCTCTTGCACGCCATTCTCGACGACCTGGCCGACCCGGCCGAATGCCTGGACCTGCTGGAACGCGCCATCGCCCTGGAACCGGCCACCATGGTGCGCGACGGCGGCGTGATCGCGCGCGGCTTCGATGCCGACCTCGACGAGCTGCGCGGCCTGTCGGAAAACGCCGGCCAGTTCCTGGTGGACCTGGAAACACGCGAGCGCGCCCGCACCGGCATCGGCAACCTGCGCGTCGAATACAACAAGGTGCATGGCTTTTACATCGAAGTCACGCATGGCCAGACCGACAAGGTACCCGACGACTACCGCCGCCGCCAGACCCTGAAGAATGCCGAGCGCTACATCACGCCGGAACTCAAGGCCTTCGAGGACAAGGCGCTGTCGGCGCAGGAACGCGCCCTTTCGCGCGAAAAATTCCTCTACGAGCAGGTGCTGATCGCCCTCGCCCCGCATATCGCCACGCTGCAGGCGATCGCCCACGCTACCGCCCAGCTTGATACCCTGGCGGCGCTGGCCGCGCACGCGCTGGCGCACAACTGGTGCGCCCCGCTGCTGGTGGACGAGCCGGTCATTTCGATCGGCCAGGGCCGCCACCCGGTGGTGGAAAACCAGATCGAGCGCTTCATCGCCAACGACTGCGAGCTCGCCGACGAGCGCAAGCTGCTGCTGATTACCGGCCCCAACATGGGCGGCAAATCGACTTACATGCGCCAGGTCGCGTTGATCACCCTGCTGGCCTACATGGGCAGCTTCGTGCCGGCCAGTGCTGTCACCATCGGCCCGATCGACCGCATCTTCACCCGCATCGGCGCCGCCGACGACCTCGCCGGCGGGCGTTCGACCTTCATGGTCGAGATGACCGAATCGGCGGCAATCCTCAATGGCGCAACGGAACACTCGCTGGTGCTGATGGATGAAGTGGGGCGCGGCACCTCGACTTTCGATGGCCTGGCGCTGGCATGGGCGATTGCACGCCACCTGATCGATACAACCAGGAGCTTCACGCTGTTTGCAACGCATTATTTCGAGCTGACCCAGTTGCCGGACACCCACCCGACCTGCGCCAACGTGCACCTGTCGGCAGTCGAGCACAAGGACAGCATCGTCTTCCTGCACGCGGTGCAGGCCGGCCCTGCTTCGCAAAGCTACGGCTTGCAGGTGGCACAACTGGCCGGCGTGCCGCCGGCAGTCATTCGCGCCGCGCGCAAGCATCTGGCGGCGCTGGAATCGAGTTCGCTGCAAACCACCCCGCAGTTCGACCTGTTTGCCGCAGGCACGCCCGAAATTGCATTCGAGGGTGCAGCCACCGCCCCGGAAAGCGCAGAAGCCACGGCCCTGCGCGTTGCGTTGGCAGAACTCGACCCGGATGCGATGACACCGCGCGATGCCCTGGATGCGCTCTACCGCCTCAAGAAGCTGCAGGACGCATGCGCATGATGCAGCGAATCAACGCCTGCATGCTGGCGGCCTGCCTGGCGCTGGCCGCGACCAATGCGGGCGCCAGCGAGCGCTTTTCCTTCGGCTATGTCGCCCATCCCTTTGGCGATGCGCTGGCCGATGAAACTGGCTTGCGCGAGGCCCTGGAGGAAACCGAACAGGAAAACCTGGCTTTCGTGGTGCTGGGCGGGATCAAGTCGCCGATTGAACCCTGCAGCGATGAGTTGTACGCCCAGCGCCGGGCGCTGTTGGGCCAGGCCAAGCACGGGCTGGTGGTATCGCTTGCGGAAAGCGACTGGGGAGGCTGTCGCTACCGCGATGGCAGGACGGCGGCACTGGAACGCCTGCATCGCCTGCGGGAATTGCTTTTCGCCGACGACCTTTCTTTTGGCGCCAGCAAAATCCCCTTGAACCGGCAGTCGGCCAATCCCAAATTCCGCGACTACGCCGAGAACGCCCGCTGGGAAATTGGCGGCATCATGTTTGCCACGGTAAATTTGCCGGCCAATAACAACCGTTACCTGACCGCGGCAGGACGCAACGGCGAATTCGAGGACCGCCAGGTCGCCAATCGCGACTGGCTGCAACGCGTGGCCATGCATGCCAAGCGCAAGCAATCCGCCGGCATCGTGATTTTCAGCGATGGCAATCCGCTGGCTGTGCCGGACGACGTCAGTGTACAGCGCGACGGCTTCAAGGAAACGCGCAAGCAACTTGCCGCCATTGCGGCCGCCTTTCCGGGCAAGGTTCTGCTGGTGCATAACCAGCCGCCGCGCGCCGGCAAGCAGCGTATGCCTGCGATCCGCTGGAAGGGCAACCTGGGGGAACTTGCCGTGGCCTCCGACTGGATCGGCGTGACTGTCGCGCCAATGCAAGCGGAGCTGTTCAGCGTCGGCGCCGTCAAGGCAGCCGAACGCGCGCGCGAATAAAAATCAGTGCACCGGGACGGTACGGAATTCGTCGCCGCCGTCGCCTTCATCCTCGTCGTCGCCATGATGGTGGCCATGTTCGCCATGCACATGACCATGTGCGATTTCCTCGTCGCTGGCCGCACGCACGCTGAGCACGTTCAAGCCGAAGCGCAGGGCAATGCCGGCCAGGGGATGATTGCCATCCAGGACCACCTTATCGTCGGCAATTTCAGTCACGGTGAAGAGCAGGGATTCCTGCTGCTCTTCGCCTTCCTCGGGGGAGCCTTCGAACTGCATGCCGACTTCCAGCGGCGTGGGCAGGCGGTTACGGTCTTCGATCTTGACCAGATCGGCATCATATTCACCAAAGGCATCTTCGGGTTCGACCTGGATGGTCGTCTGGTAACCGGCCAGCTGGCCTTCGAGCGCTTCCTCGATTTTCGGCAGGGTATTTTGGTAGCCGCCATGCAGATACACCATCGGCTCGCGGCTCTCCTCGATGAGACTGCCTTGCGCATCGGAGAGGGTGTAGTTCAGGGTCACTACCGTATTCTGGGCAATCTTCATGGCTGGCTTCCTTTCTGTGGACGATGCCGGCGATTATACCAATCCGCCGGCGTCTTCCCCGCAAAAGTCGGCATCACCACTGGCACGCACCTATATAATGAGCGCCATGAAAAATCTCCCACTCCTCGGCGACATCACGCCCGCGCGCTTTTTGCGCGAATACTGGCACAAGAAACCCTTGCTGGTACGCCAGGCAATTCCTGGTTTCAAGCCCCTTCTCAAACGCGATGCCCTGGTCAATCTGGCGCAACAGGGCGATGTCGAATCGCGCCTGATCACCCACTTCGGCCGGCAATGGGAAATGCAGCACGGCCCGGTGACAGAAGTGCCCGCTTTCGCACAAAAGGACTGGACCCTGCTATTGCAAGGCGTTAATCTGCACCTCGATGCAGCCGACCGCCTGCTGCGCCAGTTCAACTTCATCCCGGACGCCCGCCTCGACGACCTGATGATCAGCTACGCCACCGATGGCGGCGGCGTCGGCCCGCATTTCGATTCCTATGATGTCTTCCTGCTGCAGGCGCATGGCCAGCGGCGCTGGCGCATCGGCGCACAGCAAGACCTCACGCTGGTCGAAGGCATGCCGCTGAAAATCCTGAAGCATTTCACGCCGGAAGAGGAATTCGTACTGGAGCCCGGCGACATGCTCTACCTGCCGCCGCACTACGCCCATGACGGCGTGGCCATCGGCGAATGCATGACTTATTCGATCGGTTTTCGCGCCCCCTCCTACCAGGAACTTGGCGAAGCCTTCCTGCAATTCATGGTTGAAACCGTTGAACTGCCGGGGCGCTATGCCGATCCGGAACTGACGCCTGCCCGCGCGCCGGCCGAAATCGGCAATGCCATGCTGCAGAAAATCCGCGAAAAACTGCAACAGATCAGCTTCGAAGAGGAAGACATCACGATTTTCCTGGGCGAATACCTTTCCGAGCCCAAGGCCAGCGTGTATTTCAAGCCGCCCGCACGCCCCTTGAGCCTGGCGCGCTTTATCGATGCGGCAGGCAAGCGCGGCGTAAAACTTTCGCGCAAGACACACATGTTGTACCGCGGCAAGCATGTTTTCATCAATGGTGAATCCTTTACGGCCGGGCGTGCCGATAAAGCACCTTTGCTGAGCCTGGCCAATACGCGCTGCCTGGAGGGGATGGCGCTGGCGGCGGCTTCCGCAGACGTGCAGGAAACCCTGCACCAGTGGTATGCCGATGGCTGGATCGAGTTGGCTTAAAGCATGAAAATAGCCCACTGTTGTGGGAACACAAAAGAAAATTACTAGTAGGAATCGTTTTTGTCATTCCATACAAAAACCCGCTATAATTATGAGTTAGGAAGGTTTCGCTTTACCGCACTGCACCATCGGTCAGTACGTCCGCGGAAACACCCTAACGAGCGATAATTACCGGTAATTATTCATCGCAAAACCTGTTTAAATTTCGAAGGAAAACTCATGAAAAAGAATCTGCTGATCGCCTCCCTGTTTGCTCTGACCCTGGTTGCCTGCGGTAAGAAAGAAGAAGCACCTGCTGTCGTCGAAACCACCACGACCGCTGCTGAAACCACCACTACCGCTGCTGAAACCACCACCACTGCAGCTGAAGCGACCACCACTGCTGCTGAAACCACCACCACCGTGGCTAAGTAATCAGTTTCTGCATCATGAAGAGCCGACCTTCGGGTCGGCTTTTTTTTCGCTCCGTTTTTTGTGCGGGACCCTAATTCCCCCCAGCAAGCCGCCGCGCAAGAGTGAGCCCATGCCGCACGCCCAATAAAAAAGCCGCCCGAAAAACGGACGGCTTTTTTGCAAACTGCGACGACTGGACTGACTGGGCTTACTTCAGCTGCTCATTCAGCAAAGTCAGAATCCTGCCGGCAGTCGCCGAATTGTCCGAGCGCCCGTCCGCATCGAGGACCTGGACGCGGCTGACGCCGGTAGTTTCCTTGACCGAAATGCGGTAACGCTGCGCCGACTTCGGATCGTCCTTGGAGGAACCCCACGAGAACAGCTTCGAGATAAAGCCCTTCTCGGACTCGGCCCTGGCCTTGGCTTCCTTGTCCTGGTCGACGTAGCGCACGAAATACACGCCTTGCGAGCGGTCGCGGTCTTCCACGGTGAAGCCGACGCGGTCCAGCGCCAGGCCGACACGGCGCCAGGAGCGGTCGAACCCTTCATTGTTTTCGACATACGCGCCGGAGTCAGCCTTGACCAGCCTGGAGCGCGCCTGCAGCGGCGTCGCATTGGCAACCACGGACTTGGCGCGCACTTCTTCGGCGCCCAGCCGCACCATCAGCTTGCTCAGCATCTGCGCTTCCAGTTCCGGGTCGGCCGGACGGCCTACCCACATCGTGCTTTGCGGGCCGCTGGTGCCAGTGGTGCCGGTATGCACTTCCTCGGCGCCGCGGTGGCTGATGTAAATCTCGGTGCTGCCATCCGGCGCGCGTTCCAGGCGGGTACGGAATTTGTCCCGCACGGCGCTATCGTAGGCGGTGTCGAGGGTCTTGGCGAGGAAACCGCGAATCGTCCCCTGCGGCACGTTCAGGCGCTTTTCCGCCCAGTCGGTTTCCAGCACGCCGGCGTCAGGCATCTCGACATTGACCAGGAATCCGGCGTCCTGCCAAAAATCCTTGATTTGCGGCCACAGGACTTCCGGCGATTTCTTGATCACCAGCCAGCGCTGGTTGCCGTCGCGTTCGACACGCATGTCCGAGGCCACGGCGGGCGCGACCACCTGGGTGCCCCCCGTTGCTGCAGCCGCGCCACTGCCCTGTTGCTGCTGGGTGTAGCCTGAGGCGGTGGCAACGCCGCGGTTGTTTTCATTGATGGCGTAACGATTATCGCGCTGTAATTGCGTCAGGTTCGGCGGGATTTCCAGGGTCTTGGCGGGCGCCTTGCTCGCGCTTTTGTAATCCACCCGCTCCGGTTCCAGCATCGAATTCAGCGAACCGCCGCAGCCGGCCAAGCTGGCAAGAATGGCCGCGCCAAGCAGGCTGCGCGTGAAACAAGTTGAGTGCAACGAAATCATGTTCTTGCGAATAATCATATGGATACGGGTTAAAAACCGGACAAGATCAAAGGTGCAAATGCACCAACAAGCGTTTATTGTAATACAGCAGCTTCGCGCAATGCCTTGCGGACGGTTTCCTGGTATTCCTGCGCCAGCGGCACCAGCGGCAAACGGATGCCGGAAGGAATCTTGCCCATTTCTGCCATGGCCCATTTCACTGGCACAGGATTGGGTTCGACAAACAGCTTGTTATGCAAGGGCAGCATGCGGTTGTTGATCTCGATTGCACGGGCAATCTCGCCTTGCATGGCAGCCACGCACAATTCATGCATGGCGCGCGGGGCGACATTGGCCGTGACGGAAATATTGCCCTTGGCGCCACAGAACATCAGTGCCATGGCAGTCGCATCGTCACCGGAATAAACGGCAAAGGATTTTGGCGCCAGGCGCAGCAGATCGGTGCCGCGGGCAATGTTGCCAGTTGCATCCTTGACCCCGATGATGCCCGGCACCTGCGCCAGGCGCACGATGGTTTCGTTGGCCATGTCGGCCACGGTGCGGCCCGGCACGTTGTACAGGATCACTGGCAAGTCCACCGCCTCGGCGATTTTCTTGAAGTGCTGGTACATGCCTTCCTGGGTCGGACGGTTATAGTAGGGCACTACTTGCAGCGAGGCATCCGCACCGACATTCTTCGCATAGCGGGTCAGTTCGATGGCTTCCGCAGTCGAGTTGCCGCCTGTACCGGCGATGACGGGAACGCGCTTGGCCGTATGCTCCACCGCCACCTTGATCAGTTCGCAGTGTTCTTCGACCGATACGGTGGGCGATTCACCTGTGGTACCGACAATGACGATGCCATCGGTGCCTTCGGCGATATGCCAGTCGATGAGATTACGCAAACCCGGCAAGTCGAGGCTGCCGTCTGCATGCATGGGGGTGACGATCGCTACTATGCTGCCCTGAA
The DNA here is from genome assembly GCF_004114795.1 of Janthinobacterium sp. 17J80-10. Classification (NCBI taxonomy): domain Bacteria; kingdom Pseudomonadati; phylum Pseudomonadota; class Betaproteobacteria; order Burkholderiales; family Oxalobacteraceae; genus Janthinobacterium; species Janthinobacterium sp. 17J80-10. The sequence goes on from NZ_CP035311.1 coordinate 2,980,490, forward strand.
TCATGGTGTTTAGGAAACGAAAGGATGAAAGCTTCGATTGTAGCGGATCGCCTGCGGGTATGGGTGGCTTCGGGCAGGCAAATCGCATTAAAAAATCGGCGGAAAATCGGCGGCGAGAGCCTGCGCCGACGCCCCGGGCGCAATCGCGCAAATCCGCTGCACCATGGCCGGCTTGGGCGCCGCCACGTAACCGTCCTCGAAAGCGACGACACGCCAGTCCGGCATGGCCGGATTGCGCACCACTTCGAGCAATTCGCCCTGCCGCAGCAAAAAATCCGGGTTCGACGGCTTACCGTAGCGCTCGTTACCTCGCGCGAAGGTCTCGTAGATCAGCACGCCGCCTGGCGCCAGGCTTGCCAGCATGGCAGCAAACAGGGGCCGGTGCAGGTAATTGGTGACGACGATGCCGGCAAAACGCGCCGGCGCAAACGGCCAGGGCGTGCCATTTTCGAGGTCAAACTGGAAAGTCGCGATGCCGGCGGGCGCCGACGCCGCCAGCGCCGCCAGGGCTGCGCCATCGCGGTCCAGCGTACAGACGGGGTGGCCCATGGCCGCCAGCAGGCGGCTATGGCGGCCGCTGCCGCACGCCAGGTCGAGCACTTCGCCTGGCGCAATCAGCGGCGCAAAGCGCTGCACCCAGGCCGAGGGCTGTGCCGGAAATTCAGCCGCCATGGACAAGGATGCCTCCCGTGCCTGCGTCAGCTGCGATAGCCGAGGCCCATGGCCTCGCGCACATCGCGCATGGTTTCTTCAGCCAGCGCACGCGCCTTGTCGCAGCCGTCGGCGACGATGGCACGCACCAGCGTGGGGTCATCGAGGTAGCGCTGCGCGCGCTCGCGCATCGGCTCCTGCTCGCGCAAGACGCCGTCGATCACCGGCTGCTTGCATTCGATGCAGCCGATGCCGGCCGAGGTGCAGCCCTTGACTACCCACTCCTTCGTGGCGGCGTCGGAATAAACCTGGTGCAGCTGCCATACCGGGCACTTTTCCGGATTGCCCGGATCGGTGCGGCGGATGCGCGCCGGATCGGTCGGCATGGTGCGCAATTTCTTGGTAACCGTTTCCTTGTCTTCGCGCAGGGCAATGGCATTGCCATAGCTCTTGGACATTTTCTGGCCATCGAGTCCCGGCAGGCGCGAGGCTTCCGTCAGGCGCACCTGCGGCTCGGGCAGGATGATCTTGCGGCTGCCGGCAAGGTAGCCGAACAGGCGCTCGCGGTCGGCCGCGCCCAGGCTTTGCGCTGCATCCAGCAAGACGCGCGCCTCATCCAGCGCCTCGTGCCTGCCCTGCTCCTGATAGGCCGTGCGCAAGGCATCGTATTGCTTGCCCTGCTTGCCGCCCAGTTTCTTGATGGCTTCCTGGACTTTTTCGGCAAAGCCGGCTTCCTTGCCGTACATGTGGTTGAAGCGGCGCGCGATCTCGCGGGTAATTTCGACGTGCGGGATCTGGTCTTCGCCCACCGGCACCATGCTGGCGCGGTACAGCAGCACGTCAGCCGACATCAAGAGCGGATAGCCGAGGAAGCCATAGGTGGACAGGTCGCGGTCGGCCAGCTTTTGCTGCTGGTCCTTGTAGGTCGGCACGCGCTCGAGCCAGCCCAGCGGCGTCATCATCGACAGCAACAGGTGCAGCTCGGCATGCTGCGGCACCTTGGACTGGATGAAGATGGTCGATTGCGCCGGGTCGACACCCGCGGCCAGCCAGTCGATCACCATGTCCCAGGTGCTGGCTTCGATCTGCGCCGGGTCTTCGTAATGGGTAGTCAGCGCATGCCAGTCGGCGACGAAGAACAGGCAAGGCACCTCGGCCTGCATCTTGACCCAGTTTTTCAGGGCGCCATGGTAATGGCCCAGATGGAGGGCGCCCGTGGGGCGCATGCCGGAAACGACGCGATCGGGAAACATGGGAATGAATTAACTCAGCAAGAAGGTGAACGGGGAGACCAGCAGTTGCAGCAGGAAATTGGCGGCCGTCATGACCGGCACCATCCAGAATTTCAACACCTGCAAAAACAGCAGCGCCAGCACAATGAAGAAACCATACGGTTCCATGCGGCCATACTTGTAGGCCAGCCGGTTCGGCAGGATGCTGAACATGATGCGCCCACCATCCAGCGGTGGTACCGGAAACAGGTTGAAGGCGAAGATCACAAGATTGACGATGATGCCGGCTTGCGCCATCTTGTGGAAAAAGTCTTCATTGACGTGGAAGGCCACCAGCGCCAGCGAAAACAGCATCCACAGGAGCGCCATCAGCAGATTGGCGGCAGGGCCGGCCAGCGCTACCCAGGCCATGTCGCGCTTGGGATTGCGCAGCTTGCCCCAGTCCACCGGCACCGGCTTGGCATAGCCGAACAGGAAAGGGCTGCCGACGAAATACAGCACGATGGGAATCAGGAGCGTGCCCACCGGGTCGATATGGCGCACCGGGTTCAGGCTCATGCGCCCCTGCACGTAGGCGGTGGAGTCACCGAAGTACTTTGCGGCGTAGGCGTGCGCCGCTTCGTGCAGGGTAATGGCAAAGAGGATGGGCAGTACGTAGACTGAAAAATTCTGGATAAGCTCGTTCATCAGGGGATTTTATCAGACGGCCGCGGCAGGGGCCGAACTTCCGGCCGATTTGCCGTGCCAGCTAGAGGCCGAACATGGCAGCATCGCCCCTGCCCTGCCGCACCAGCTCGGGCGCAGCGCCGGACAGGTCGATGACGGTGGTCATTTCCAGGCCGCAGGCGCCGCCATCGATCACCAGCTCGATCTGGCGTTCCAGCTTTTCGCGCACGACGTCGGGATCGGTCAAGGGCAAATCGTCATCCGGCAGGATCAGGGTGGTGCCCAGAAGCGGCTCGCCCAACTCTTCCAGCAACGCCAGCGCAACGGCGTTTTCCGGCACGCGCAGGCCGATGGTCTTGCGCGAGGGGTGGCTGACCCGGCGCGGCACTTCCTTGGTGGCTTCGAGGATGAAGGTATAGGGCCCGGGCGTCGCTGCCTTGAGCAGGCGGAACTGGCTGTTGTCCACCCTGGCGTATTCGGCGATCTGGGAGAGGTCGCGGCACAACAGCGCCAGGTGGTGCTTGTCATCGATGCCGCGGATGCGGCGCAATTTGGTGACCGCGTCCTTGTCGTCCAGGTGGCAGCACAGGGCGTAGCAGGAATCGGTGGGCAAGGCGACGATGCCGCCGGCGCGGATGATTTGCACCGCCTGCTTGATCAGCCGCAGCTGCGGGTTGTCGGGATGAATCTGGAAAAATTGGCTCATGAATCAATTACGGCGGCAGCTTGCGCCACCGCCGTCCGGTTAGAGGGCTTGCCGAGTGACGATCAGCGCGTGCCCTGCAGGGCGGCAATACGCTGCTCGATCGGCGGATGGCTGGAAAACAGCGCCATGAAGCCCGGCTTGTCATTGGCAATACCCATCGCGGCCATCGACTGCGGCAGGTTGTTCGGCTCCAGGCCGCCCAGGCGCGCCAGCGCATGGATCATCGGCTTGGGGCCGCCCAGCAATTGCGCAGCGCCGGCGTCGGCGCGGAACTCGCGCTGGCGCGAGAACCAGGCCACGATCATCGAGGCGGCGATGCCGAAGACGATCTGGCACACCATGACGGTCACCATGTAGCCGATGCCGGGGCTGTCGTTATCACCCCTGGACAGCGCGCGGTCCACCGCATAGCCGACCACGCGCGACAGGAACACCACGAAGGTATTCACCACGCCCTGGATCAGGGCCATCGTCACCATGTCGCCATTGGCCACGTGGGCCACTTCATGGCCGAGCACGGCTTCGACTTCCTCGCGGGTCATGGATTCGAGCAGGCCGGTGGACACCGCCACGAGCGCCGAATTCTTGAATGCGCCGGTGGCGAAGGCGTTCGGCTCGCCCTGGTAGATGGCCACTTCCGGCATGCCGATGCCGGCTTTCTGGGCCAGCCTGGCGACAGTATCAACCAGCCAGAACTCGGTCGAATTGGACGGCGTCTCGATGACTTGCGCGCCGGTGGACCATTTCGCCATCGGCTTGCTGATCAACAGCGAGATGATGGAACCGGTGAAACCGACCACCAGCGAAAACACCATCAGCATCGGCAGGTTCAGGCCCTGCGCGGTCAGGAACTTGTCCACGCCCAGTACTGAAAGCACCACCGTCATGACCGCAACTACGGCAATGTTGGTGGCAATGAACAGAAAAATTCGTTTCATTTGAAAATCCCCTTTGGAAAACAATGACTAACGTATGGATTCTTTCACAAAACTCAAGATGCCGGAATGGTTTATCCTGAGATTTTTCGGAAGAATATCTGCGTTTTATTCAGAGATTCCAATCGTGCCAGACCGGTGTGACGGAGCGCGGCAACGGCGGCAAGGCGCCCAGTTCGATATGGGATTCCGCCGGGCCGTGGAAGTCGGAGCCGCGCGAGGCCAGAAAGCCATAGGCGCCGGCTACTTTTGCATAGACATCGTACTGGTCAACGGTATGGCTGCCGGTAACGACTTCAATGCCGGCACCGCCCGCTTCCTTGAATTCCATCAGAAAGGCATGCAGCTGCAGTTCGCTGAATTTGTAGCGGCCGGGGTGGGCCACGATGGCAATGCCGCCAGCGCCGCGGATCCAGCGCACGGCATCCTGCAGTTTTGCCCAGCGGTGCGGCACATAGCCAGGCTTGCCTTCAATGAGGTAATTGCGGAAAACATCTTTCACATCGGCACAGATACCGATTTCAACCAGGTAGCGGGCAAAGTGGGTACGGGAAATCAGGTCCGGATTGCCGACGAATTTGAGCGCGCCATCGAAGGCATGGGGAATGCCCGCGCCCGCCAGTTGCGCGCCCATTTCAAGCGCGCGTTCGGCGCGCCCGCCACGGGTTGTTGCCAGGCCATGTGCCAGGTCCGGGTTTTTTTCATCGATTTTCAAGCCGACGATGTGCACCGTTTCACCCGCCCAGGTAACGGAGATTTCCACCCCGGGGACGAAGTGCAGGCCAAGCGCCGTCGCGGCATCCCTGGCTTCGGCAATGCCATCGAGTTCATCATGGTCGGTGAGGGCCCAGACGTCGACCCCTTGCGCTTTCGCGCGCGCCGCCACCGCCGCCGGCGCGAGCGTGCCGTCGGATACGTTGGAGTGGCAATGGAGATCGATATTCAGCATGAATTTACCGCAAAAATCCTTAATCCCTTATTGTACGCGGCTTGGGATAGGCATGCTGATTGCCCTATTGCCAAAAAATCAGGCTTGCGCCAAAAACGCTTCGATGCGTTCAGCCAGCAATTCCGGCTGGTCATGGTGCAGCATGTGGCCCGCACCGGGAATCGACTCGGTGGCGACGTTGGCAATCGTGGCGATACGGCGGTCGATTTCCGCGCGCGCCTTCGCCAGGTCCTTCGTGCCAAACCAGCGCCAGACATCCGTTTCCGCCGCTTCCACCCACAACACGGGGGCGGTGATGGCTTGCCAGCAGGCCAGCGCTTCCTCGACGTGATACAGCACCGGGCTGATCATCTTGTGCGCCGGGTCCCCCAGGATTTCCCAGCGCCCCTCGGCATTCGGTGCAGCCCAGTGCTGGGCGAGGAATGCGGCGCGTTCGTCGGAGAGGCGCGGATTGGTTTTTTGCAGGCGACCCATGACTTGTTCCGGCGATGCATAGGAACGCATGTCCGGCGGCTGGCGCAAGCCATCGAGCCATTGGGCATAGCGCCCCGGCGCCTGCTGCGGGCGGGTCGGCGGCATGCCGAAGCCTTCCAGATTGACCAGGCGGGCAATCCGCTGCGGCCGCACACCGGCATACATGCAGGCGACATTGCCACCCATGCTGTGGCCGATCAGGTTGATCTGTTGGTTGGGCGCGTAATGATCGAGGATGGCATCGAGATCGCCGAGGTAGTCGGCAAACCAGTAGCTGTCGGAGCCGGAACGCGCTGACAGGCCGTAGCCGCGCCAGTCCGGCGCGATCACGTGCCAGTCGCGCTGCAGGCAATCGACCACGAACTGGAACGACGCCGAGACATCCATCCAGCCATGCAGCATGAAGAGCATGGGCGCATCCTCCCTGCCCCAGTGGCGGAGGTGATAGCGCAAGCCGCGCACGGGGAGATATTCTGAACGGGAGGATTTCATGTCAGCCTTAATAGAACGATCGTACTATTATAGTACAGGAAGTTCACCGCAGGAATCGCGCCAGGCTAAAGGAGGAACGGGTGCCGATATGGCGGAAATTCTCGTCGAGCCAGCGGCTGGTCTGCTGGCGCCCTTCGCTGCGCAGCGCCTGCAGGAACGGCGCCTGGGTGTTCAGGCGGCTGAGCGTGCTCAATTGCCCCATGAGTTCGCGCGAGGCGATGGAATGGATATGCAGCTGTCTCAGGCGGCGCTCGAACTTGCCGAAAGCGACCAGGCTGCGCCGGGCTTCGCGCTGGGCCAGCGCAATGGCCTGCAATTCGGTGGAGAGCGCCGCATTGAAACCGATCTCGGTCAGGCGGGTGTGGATTTCATTGACCGACAGCGGCACGCCCGCATGCGTGGCCGAATGCAGCAGCACCACCATCATGTCGCGCGCTTCGCACTGGTGCAGCAAGGGAAACAGCGGCGGATTGGCGGTGAAGCCGCCGTCCCAGTAGGCTTCGCCATTGATTTCCACCGCATGGTGCAGCGATGGCAGGCAAGCCGACGCCAGCAGCATTTCCAGCGTCAGCTGGCGGGTGCGGAACAGCTTGAGCGTGCCGCTGCCGACGTGGGTAGCGGCAATGAAGAGCTTCAGGGGACATTCGGCGCGTAGGCGCTCGAAATCGATTTGCGCCACCAGCATGTCGCGCAAGGGGTTGATGTCGAAAGGATTCCACTGGTAGGGCGAAAAGAAGCGCGTCAGCGACAGCAGCGCATTGACGCCCGGCGCGGGATGGGCATGGGCGATCAGGTTGTCGGCGGTGTATTCGTCTTCCGCATGCAGGCTGAAAGGTTTTTTGACGGCGACACTTTCCCAGAAATCCTGCAATGCCTGGCGCGCGCCGTCGCGCCCGCCAATGGTCCAGCCATGCGCCAGCGCCACGGCATTCATGGCGCCGGCGCTGGCGCCGCTGATGCCTTCGATCTCGATGCGCTCGTCTTCCAGCAGACGCTCCAACACCCCCCAGGTAAAGGCGCCGTGGGAACCGCCGCCCTGCAATGCCAGCGTCAGCTTTTTCTTTTGCATCTGCATTCCTTTCCAGAGTTACACAAACCGGCGAGGAAAGTCTCTTCCCGCTTGCCACCATGCTACAGAAGGGAAAAGCAACTGCGTTTAAGTGTATCAACTTTCAAAAGGGAACTAATTTTTATGCAAGCTTCTTTGCCGGGAAGCGAGCACTGCGCCGGCAAATAATGCCAGGGCGGAAAAAACCAGGCCCTGTTCCAGCCCGCCGCTGCGGTCGGCAATCCAGCCGGCAACACTTGGCCCGACGATCTGTCCAAAGGCAAATACTGTCGTAAAGGCGCTGATGCCTGCCGACCAGGATTGCGGCGGCAGGTTGTGCCGCACCAGCGCCGTCGTCGAAGCCACCACCGACAGGAACACTGCGCCAAATAGCAGGCCTGACATAAATACCAGCGGTACTGCCGAAGTCAGCGCCGGCAGGATGGTGGCAACGCCCACCAACGCATTGAGGATCGCCAGCGACTGGCCGCCCTTGAAGCGGTCCAGCATGCCGGCCCAGATGCGCGAGGACGCCACCACTGCCAGTCCGAGCAGCAAATAGAACACGGTGATCAGCGACGCCGCCATGCCTTGCTGGCGCAGCAAGGCGATCACGAAGGTCATGTAGCCGATATAGCCGACACCGAACATGAAGTAGCCGGCCAGGCCAAAGCCGAAGGCGCGCAACTGGAATGGGCGATGCTCGCCTGACTGCTGCTGTGCCTCGGGAATGGCGCGCACGGGCGGCGCCATGAGCGCGGTGGCCAGCAGGCAAAGCGCGCCCAGCAAAAGCCAGGGCCATTGCCAGCCATGCGGCACGCCCTGCGCCGCAGCTCCGGCCAGGCTGGCCGGCACCAGCAAGGCGGATGCCGCGATGCCGAAGCCGGTGCCGCCGTAGTAAAGGCCGAGCAGCAATCCGGAACGTCCCGGGTGCAGCGCGCCCAGGCGCGCTGCCAGGATGCCGCCGGCGATGAAGATGAAGGCGCTGGAAATTCCCGCGAGGATACGCTGCGACAGCAGTACGCTGGTTGCCGTCACTAGGCCGGAGACCAGCATGAACAAGCCGGTCAGGATGGCGCCGGCGAGCAGCAGGCGCTGCGGCGACACCCGGCGCATGAGCCAGGGGGTGGCGAGCGCCCCGAGCATGTAGCCGAAGGCATTGGCGGTATTCATGGCGCCGGCCAGAAAATAGGACCAGCCAAGATCGGCGCGCATCGGCGGCAGCAGCAAGCCATAGGAAAAGCGCGATATGCCCAGCGCGATGGCAGCGCCCAGCGACAGCGCCAGCGCGGTCAGCAAGGGGCAACGCTGCGGCCAGTCGTCAAAGCCCATGCGCGCCGGCCTCATGAGGACAACCGCGCCAGTTCGGCTTCGGTGAATCCGGCCTGGCGACGCGCCTCGAGGTTGAAGGGACCACGCAAAGGCGGCGCCTTGTGGGCCGCGGCCAGTGGCGCGTAGGCAGCCAGCGGATCAAGGCCGCGCTGGCCGCACAGCCAGCCATACCAGCGGTTGCCGATGGCGACATGGCCGATCTCGTCGCGCAGGATGATGTCGAGAATTTCCGCGGCGGCATGGTCGCCGGCCTGCGCCAGCTTGGCGCGTACCGCCGGCGTCGCATCCAGGCCGCGCGCTTCCAGCGTGCGCGGCACCAGCGCCATGCGCGCCAGGAGATCGCCCTCGGTCTTTTGCGCCATTTCCCACAGGCTGTTATGTGCGGGGAAGTCGCCATAGGCAAACCCGAGCGTTTGCAGGTGAGCCGACAACAGGGAAAAATGCAGCGCTTCCTCGGCGGCCACCTGCAGCCAGTCGGCATAATAGTCGGACGGCATGCCGGCATAGCGCCAGAGCGCATCCAGCGCCAGGTTGATCGCATTGAATTCGATGTGCGCCAGGGCATGCACCAGGGCCGCACGCCCTTCGACGGTCGTCATCGCGCGGTGCTTCACCTCGCGCGGCGCCACCAGCAGCGGCAGATCGGGCCGGCCCGGGATGGCATGCCTGGCGACGAGTTGCGCATCCGTTGCCAGCGCCATGGCGCCGTTCTGCCAGGCTTGCCGCAACGCCTGCACCCCGGCGGCCTTTTGCCCCGGCAGCGGCACGCCCAGCCAGTGCAAGGCAGCCGCGCGCAATTCGTGCGGAACTTCGTGCGGCTGCGCCGGCACTTGCGGCAATACAGGTGCCTGCGTTAAACATTCGTCAATATCGGCGGGATTCGGTGCAGTCATGCGAGGGGCGGTAAAATGGCGGTTGTCATCAACCCAACCATTCTACGGAAATCCATGGCCATCTACCAATTGGGCGAGCACATCCCGCAGATCGATCCTTCAGCCTACGTCACCGACTCCGCCAACATCATCGGCAAGGCCAGGATCGAAGCCAATGCCAGCATCTGGTTCGAGGTCACCATCCGCGGCGACAATGAATTGATCGTGGTCGGTGAAAACAGCAATGTCCAGGAATGCTGCGTGCTGCATACCGATCCCGGCCAGCCCCTCACCATTGGCAAGAACGTCACGGTCGGCCACCAGGCCATGCTGCACGGCTGCAGCATCGGCGACGGCAGCCTGGTCGGCATCCAGGCCGTGATCCTGAATGGCGCGAAGATCGGCAAGAATTGCCTGGTCGGCGCCGGCGCCCTCGTCACCGAGGGCAAGGAATTCCCCGACAATAGCCTCATCATCGGCTCGCCCGCCAAGGCCGTGCGCACCCTGTCCGAGGAAGACATCGCGCGCATGCACGGCAATACCCGCAACTATGTCGAGCGCGCTCGCCATTTCAAGAACAACCTCAAGCGCATCGGCTGAGCCGGCCGCATCAAAAGACACCCCGTATGGACAAGCTGCAAAAATTCATCTTTGAACAAGCCGCAGTGCGCGGCGAACTGGTCGAGCTCTCCGAGACCTGGCGCCACGTGCAATCGCACCGCACCTACCCGGACGCGGTACGCAACGTGCTGGGCGAGCTGATGGCGGCCGCCGCGCTGCTGTCGGCCAACCTGAAATTCAATGGCTCGCTCATCATGCAAATCCACGGCGACGGCCCGCTGCGCCTGCTGGTGGTCGAATGCGACGCCGAGCTGAAGATGCGCGCCACCGCCAAGCTGGCGCCGGACGCGGTCATTGAAGACGGCGCAACCCTGCCGCAGCTGGTGAATGCGCACGGCAATGGCCGCTTCGCCATCACGCTCGACCCGAAGGACAAGCTGCCGGGCCAGCAACCGTACCAGGGCATCGTGCCGCTGGACGGCGACACGGTTTCCACCGTCATCGAACATTACATGCTGCGCTCCGAGCAGCTTGACACCAAGTTGTGGCTGGCCGCCGACGGCACCGTGGTACGCGGCATGCTGCTGCAAAAGCTGCCGGTGGAAGGCGGCGCCGAAATTTCCGAGGATGCGGCGCTGGAAACCTGGAACCGCACGGTGGCGCTGGGCTCGACCCTGGGCAACGAGGAATTGCTGCATACCGATGCCGGCACGCTGATGCGCCGCCTGTTCTGGGAAGAGACGATCCGCGTGTTCGACCCGCAGGAGCCGCAATTTTATTGCAGCTGCAGCCGCGACAAGGTCGGTAACATGCTGAAGATGCTGGGACGGGAAGAAGTCGATGCCGCCGTGGCAGACCTGGGCAAGCTGACCATCGATTGCGATTTCTGCGGCCAGCACTACGAATTCGACAGTGTCGACTGCGCCCAGTTGTTTATCGCCGATACCAATGCCGATGCGGCGCAGCCGCCAAGCCCGACGCGGCACTAGGCAGCAACGAGGCAGTTTCGCGCGGGGCGCTCAGGCCGCTGACTTTGCCGCAATGTCCGGGTCGTTGGCACCGCTGGCAAAGACCTGGTCGAGCGCGCGGTCGACCAGGCGGTCGAGCGAAACCGTCTGGACAGTGCCTTCGCGCAGGCGCTGCGCCAGCACCATATCGGTCAGCTGGAAAGTCTGTTCTTTCCTGTGCGTGGTAAAGATGAACAGGCTCTTCATCGGGCTGCACCATGACAGCTTGGCTTTCATGGAACCGCCATGCGCATCGCTGAACTGCAGCCAGACGCCACGCTCGAGTTTCTTCACCTGCTCGTCGAAATCATCCGGCTGCGGTTCCGGCGCTGCGCTGGCCTGTTTTTCCAGGCGGCGCTCGGCGGCCTGTTTGGCCACTTCCATTGCCAGTTCCAGCTGGCGCTCCGGTGTCAGCGGCAGGGGTGCGCGCACGATCGAGGCATGCGTTTCGGCCAGATCGGCAAAGAAACGCATGCGGTCAGATTCTTCCCATTTGACGACGGTGAGCCACTTGTTCAGGCGTCCCAGGATGGAAGGCAGCTTGGCCAGCAAGTCCTTGCGCTCGGCCCTGGTGATCTTGGGCTTGACGCTCCAGATCAGGTCATCCATCGTGCCGACGGCGCTTTGCACTGCAGTCGGTTTTTCATCCTGCAGCGTGTAAGCCACGGTCAGCACGGAGACCCATTTTTCTTCCAGGAAGGTCTCGACAAACGCCACCACTTCGCCGGTGCCGACCCGCATGGCCACTTCGTTTCTGGCGACCTTGGTGGCCTGACCGATCTTTTCCTTCTGCAGGGCCTTGCTGATCGGCGCCTGCAGCTTTTCAGTGGCGGCCTGTTCTTCTTTCTGAATGAAGCTTTGCAGATCGGCCAGCACATCGGAAAACACCGACATCTGCTTGTCGAAATCCTCTTGCACCCGCTCGACGACGCGCTTCATGGTCTGGTAAAGGGGCGCTTGCTGGCCGCTGTCCTTGTCCCACTCCATGCTCGACTGCGCCAGCGTTTCCACCAGACGCCGTGCCGGATGCTCCTGCTTGAAAAAGAAATCCTTGTCGATCAGCGCAGCCTTCAGCACCGGCACCTGGAGGAAGCCGATCAGCGACTTCATCTCGCCGGCGATATTCTTGTCGTGGAAGACCATGTCGAAGACGCTGGTCAGCAGGTCAATGGTATTTTCATCGACCTGGCTCAGGGCGCCGGCAGGCGCGTCGCGCTTGATATCCGCCAGCACTGCGGTACTGGCATGGTCGCGGCTGGCAAGACCGGCCAATTGCCCGTCCAGCACGGTCTTTTGCATTCCGGCCAAAAATCCCATCAGCTGGTTGCTGACGGCACTCACCTGCAGCAACTGGCTTTGCAGGTTGCCCGCCACACCCTCGCTGCCAGCTGCCGTGCCAGGCATTACACCAGCACCTGCCGGGCTGCCCTCCCCGGTCAGCATGCGCCGCAGGCCGTCGGCGATCTGCGCCTCGCGCTTTTGCTCGGCGGCGTAATTGGTCGATTTGCGAATGCGGTAGGAGTCGCTGGCCGCTGGCAGGATGCCGTGCCCGATCATGGCGTCATTGACGGCCTGCAGGATCGGCGCCATATCAAGGAACACCTCCGGTTGCAATCGCGGCAGGAATAGCGGATGCGAAGCGGTATCCGGATCAAAGTCCGCCCAGGCCGCATTCAACGCCTCCATGACCACTTCGGGGCGGAAGGGGTTTTGCGCAAGTTGCAAATCATCGCGCCCGAGCAGTCTGGCGATGCGCAAATTCAGGGCGTCGAACAACTCCGCGTGCCGCGCCACAACTGGGCGCGCAAGATGGCCGAGCCGGACCTTGTTGTCCATTTCCTCATAGGACACCAGTTCCAGCGCGATACTCGGCCTGGCGGCAGGCACATCCGCGGGATTTTGCCGGGATTGTGACCCGGCCTGCTGCATCAGATGCTGCATTTCCTTGCGCAGCGACGCGGCGATCCTGGCCGAGGCCAGATGATAATAAGCGTAGGGATTTTTTTTGAGCAGGCAGGCACCGGCAATGCCGAGACTGGCCTGTTGCGGCTCCGCGCCCTGTTCGGACAATGCCATCAGCGCATCCGCCAGCCGCACGCCAAACGCATCGAGCTGGGCATTGGCGGCGCCGCTGGCGACCTGCACCAGGCTGGCGAGGACGTCCGCCGGCGCCGGCGATCCCGGCGAAACCGGGTTGTGCGGCTTGCGCCTGTCTTCTATGTGATTGGAAACCATGGCCTTGCCTCCCCAGGGAGACTCCCTGTCACCCAGCGTTCATGCAATCATCAAGTAATTTGCCCATGTTCGTGCGCCGTGTTATCCGGCAACTCACTGTATTGTCCCAGAAAATTGCCCAGGAGCAATAGATATCCGACAATAAATGCAAAAAAATATTAAATATTGCCAAACAAATAATGAGTCAGGAGAATTCCTGGACGGCGCACCGACGTGGTCAGCGTTTAGAGGGTTTAACGGCAGTGGCAGCAGAAGCTTGATGGACCAGCGGCTTGTCGCTCGCTTCCAGCACCTGGACAAAGACTTCGTCGTTCTTGATCATGCCAAGCTCATAGCGTGCGCGTTCCTCGACGGCGCCGGTACCGGTTTGCAGATCGCGCACTTCGGACTCGAGCTTGTCGTTGCGGGCCTTGAGCTGGTCATTTTTCTGGCGCGCCTCGGCAACCTGCTGGTCCAGGTCCCAAGCGCGCAACCAGCCGCCCTTACCCAGCCACAGTGGGTACTGGACCAGGACCAGCAAGAAGGCAAGGCAAATCGTGATCAGGCGCATTCCGGCACTATCGAATACAGGGGGAAGACATCAGGATAGACATGGTCGCATACCGGCAGGAATAGTCAACCATTGTGCAAGCGGCCGGTGAATACCGGCCGCCTGTTGTCGTATCAGCGCCAACGCGCCGAGGTCAATTTGTTCAGCGCAGGTTGTAGAACGCGCTGCGGCCAGGATAGCTGGCGATGTCGCCGAGGTCTTCCTCGATGCGCAGCAGCTGGTTGTACTTGGCCATGCGGTCCGAACGCGACATCGAGCCGGTCTTGATCTGCAGGGCATTGCAACCGACGGCGATATCGGCAATGGTCGAATCCTCGGTTTCGCCGGAACGGTGTGAAATCACCGCGGTGTAGCCGGCGCGCTTGGCCATTTCGATGGCGGCGAAGGTTTCGGTCAGGGTACCGATCTGGTTGATCTTGATGAGGATCGAGTTGGCGATATTCTTCTGGATGCCTTCGCGCAGGATCTTGGTGTTGGTGACGAACAGGTCGTCGCCCACCAGCTGTACCTTCTTGCTCAGGGCATTGGTCAGGGTGGCCCAACCTTCCCAGTCATTTTCCGCCATGCCGTCCTCGATCGAGATGATCGGGTACTTGTCGCACCAGGTCGCCAGCAGGTTGGTGAAGTCGGCCGAAGACAGGGTCAGGCCTTCGCCCTCCAGATGGTACTTGCCATCCTTGTAGAACTCGGAGGCGGCGCAATCCAGGCCCAGGGCGATTTGCGTGCCCGGCTCGTAGCCGGCTTGCTCGATGGCCTGAATGATCAGCTTGATGGCTTCCTCGTGGTTGGCAACCGATGGCGCGAAACCGCCTTCGTCGCCGACCGCGGTGGTCAGGCCCTTGTCGTGCAGGATCTTCTTCAGGGTGTGGAACACTTCGGCGCCGTAGCGGATCGCTTCGCGGAAGCTGGGCGCGCCCACCGGAATGATCATGAATTCCTGCAGGTCGAGGTTGTTGTCGGCATGTGCGCCGCCATTGATGACGTTCATCATCGGCACCGGCATCTGCATCGCGCCCGAACCGCCGAAGTAGCGGTACAGCGGCAGGCCGGATTCTTCAGCGGCGGCCTTGGCAACGGCCATCGACACGGCCAGCATGGCATTGGCGCCCAGGCGGCCCTTGTTTTCGGTGCCGTCGAGGTCGATCAGGGTACGGTCGAGGAAGGCTTGCTCATTGGCGTCCAGGCCCATGATGGCTTCGGAGATTTCGGTATTGATGTTCTCGCAGGCTTTCAGGACGCCCTTGCCGAAATAGCGGCTCTTGTCGCCATCGCGCAATTCGATCGCTTCGCGCGAGCCGGTGGAAGCACCGGAGGGGACGGCAGCGCGCCCCATCACGCCGGATTCCAGCAGCACGTCGCACTCGACGGTCGGATTGCCGCGCGAATCGATTACTTCGCGGCCGATGATGTCAACGATTGCACTCATTCAGTTCTCCAAATTTAAATTAAATTCTTTTTTGATCACGCAAAATTGTTTTCCGCAAAACCCGCCTGCTTCACGACCCGGTCAAGTTGCACCAGCGTCGACAGCAGATCCTTGATGCGGCTCAACGGCACGGCATTGGGGCCATCGGATTTGGCTTCGGCCGGGTTCGGGTGGGTTTCCATGAACAGGCCGGAAATGCCGACGGCAATCGCGGCACGCGCCAGCACCGGCACGAATTCGCGCTGGCCGCCGGAAGAGGTGCCCTGCCCGCCCGGCAACTGCACCGAGTGGGTGGCATCGAACACCACCGGGCAACCGGTTTCGCGCATGATCGCCAGCGAACGCATGTCGGAAACGAGGTTGTTGTAACCGAAGGAAACACCGCGCTCGCACGCCATGAAGACATCGTCCGGCAGGTTCGCTTCGCGGGCCGCGTCGCGCGCCTTGTCGATCACGTTCTTCATGTCGTGTGGCGCAAGGAACTGGCCCTTCTTGATATTCACCGGCTTGCCGCTCTGGGCGCAGGCGCGGATGAAATCGGTCTGGCGACACAGGAAGGCGGGCGTCTGCAGCACATCGACGACAGCCGCGACCGGCTTGACCTCGTCGATTTCATGGATGTCGGTCAAGACCGGCACGCCGATCTGCTTCTTCACGTCGGCCAGGATCTCCAGGCCCTTTTCCATGCCCAGGCCGCGAAACGACGTGCCGGACGAGCGGTTGGCCTTGTCGAAGGACGACTTGTAGATGAAGGGAATGCCCAGTTCGGCCGTGATTTCCTTCAGGCGGCCGGCGGTATCGAAGGCCATCTCGCGCGATTCGATCACGCAGGGACCGGCGATCAGGAAGAAAGGCTTGTCGAGGCCGACATCGAATCCGCAGAGTTTCATGCTGTTTCCTTTTTGGCCGCAGCCTGCTTGTGTGCCAGCGCCGCCTTGATGAATGAAATGAACAGCGGGTGGCCGTTGCGCGGCGTCGAATTGAATTCCGGATGGAACTGCACGCCCAGGTACCATGGATGCGCATGGGCGCCTGCACGCGGCAGTTCCATGATTTCGCACAGGTCTTCGGTCGGCGTGCGCGCCGCAACGACCAGGCCGGCCTCTTCCACGCGGGGCAGGTAATGGTTGTTGGCTTCGTAGCGGTGACGATGGCGCTCGGTTACCTTGGGACCATAGATTTCGGCGGCCAGGGTGCCCGGCTTGACGTCGCAGGTCTGCGCGCCCAGGCGCATGGTGCCGCCCAGGTCCGAATTGACATCGCGGGTCTCGACCTTGCCGTCATGGTTTTGCCATTCGTTGATCAGCGCCACCACGGGCTGTTCGGTTTCCAGGTCGAACTCGGTGGAATTGGCCTTGACGAGGCCAGCCTCGTGGCGGGCATATTCGATCAGCGCCACTTGCATGCCGAGGCAGATGCCGAGGTACGGCACGCGGCTTTCGCGGGCATAGCGGGCGGCAGCAATCTTGCCTTCGACGCCGCGCTTGCCGAAACCGCCCGGCACCAGGATGGCATCGTACTTGGCCAGCGACCCGGTACCCTTGGCCTCGATTTCCTCGGAATCGATGTACTCGATATTGACGCGGCTCTCGGTATGCATGCCGGCATGGCGCAGCGCTTCGGTGAGCGACTTGTAGGATTCGGTCAGGTCGACGTACTTGCCTACCATGCCGATGGTGACTTCCGCCTTCGGGTGCTCCAGCAAGTACACCAGCCTGGTCCACATCGACAGGTCGGCGGGCTTGGGCGACAGGCCGAGCTTGTCGCAGACGATGGCGTCGAGGCCCTGGTCGTGCAGCATCTGCGGAATCTTGTAGATGGTGTCGGCATCCCACACCGAGATCACGGCGTCTTCCTGGATATTGGAGAACAGCGAAATCTTGGCGCGCTCGTCGTCGGGGATCGGACGGTCGGCGCGGCACAGCAGCGCATCCGGCGAAATGCCGATCTCGCGCAGCTTTTGCACGCTGTGCTGGGTCGGCTTGGTTTTCAGTTCGCCGGCCGAGGCGATGAACGGCACCAGGGTCAGGTGCACGTAGGCGGTGTTGTTGCGTCCAGAGCGCAGGCCGAGCTGGCGCGCCGCTTCGAGGAACGGCAGCGATTCGATATCGCCGACGGTACCGCCGATCTCGACGATCGCCACTTCATAGCCTTCGGCGCCGCGCTTGATGTACTCCTGGATCTCGTTGGTGATGTGCGGGATCACCTGCACGGTCTTGCCGAGATACTCGCCGCGGCGTTCCTTGCGGATCACGGCTTCATAGATCTGGCCGGTGGTAAAGTTGTTCGACTTCTTCATCCGCGCCGAGATGAACCGCTCGTAGTGGCCGAGGTCCAGGTCAGTTTCGGCGCCGTCGTCGGTGACAAACACCTCGCCGTGCTGGAATGGACTCATGGTGCCCGGATCGACGTTGATGTACGGGTCGAGCTTGAGAAGGGTGACTTTGAGGCCGCGCGATTCAAGGATGGCGGCCAGAGAAGCGGCGGCGATCCCTTTGCCAAGGGATGAAACCACGCCGCCAGTAACGAATACAAACTTGGTCATTGCTGATGGTGCCGAACGGCACGTGCGGGAAATTGAAATTATACCGCAAAGCGGGCGGCAAAAGGATGCAACTAAAACAACTTTGCCGCAACCTGCCCGCACACGGCGTCAGGGCGCATAGGTAAACAGCAGCCGCACGAAGGTCTGGGCCCCCTGCGCATTCGACAAGGCATCGATTTCCGTGCTGCGGCGCACGACCGCACCGGTAACGCCGTACGGGCCGCTGTTCCAGGCCAGCCCCAGTTCCGCCTCGCCCACCGCGCGCTTCGGCTTGACCGTACGCGGATTGTTCGAAGAAAAATAGCCCCCCTGCAGGCTCGCATTCCAGGCTACCGCACGGGCGTCGAGCTTCAGGTAGCCGTGCAGGCCGGTGGCATCGGCGAAACCGGGCAATTGTCCGGCCCGCACGGTGATGCCGGCGCCCGCATCCGTATGAATGTTGCCCAAGCGACCGTGCAGCATCGGCGCGGCATCCAGCCAGGAGGTCAGTTTCCAGCGCAGCGGCGTCATTGCGCCATACAGGATCACGCCGAACTCGTCGCGCACCTGGGTGCTCCAGCCCTGCGGCAGGGGCTGGTTCAGCAGCGCATGCAGCCGGGTCTGGGTCCAGCGGCCGCCAGCGCAGGGCCCCAGGCAGCCCAGGTCGACGCCATAACGCCATTGGCGGCCATCCTCACGCCGCGTTTCCCGGAACATCCCGCCATACAGCCAGCCGGCATAGGGATGGTTGCTGGGGCCAATCTGCGGCGGCGTCAGCTTGATATCGGACGCCGTATAAAATTCCTGGCCCAGGCGCCAGCCAAACACGGTGATCTGGCTGCCCTCGCGCAGCGCATGCTCGCGCGTGAAGCGCAAGCCGCTGGAATAAAAGCCGTCATCGCGGTTGAGCAACAGCGAATCGTTGTCGATCTCCAGGCGGTTGACCGCCTTGCCCTGGGTCGTCACGCGGCGGTAATCCTCCAGCAGGCTGGCAGTGCCTTCGGCGGCGGCAAGCGCGGCAGCGCCCAGGAGGAAAAAACCAAGTGCGGCGCATCGATAAAAACGGGGCATGGGATTCCTGACAGGTAACGGTGCGGCCATTCTAGCGAAGACTTGCCATGAATGAAACTGCCGCTTACCTGCCATACCAGTAGCGCGCATGGGTGCCGCGATATTCTTCCACCTTGATGTCACGGGAAAAACGCATAATCACTGCGCCGGATTCGTCGCTGCGCAAACGATGGATGCCGAGCGCGCCATAGCGCTCGTAGATTTCCCGCTTGGGATGCTTGTAGCGGTTGCGATAGCCGACCTGAAACAGGGCAATCTGCGGATCGACTGCCTTCAGGAAATTCGCGGTCGATGAAGTGCCGCTGCCATGATGCGGCGCCAGCAGCACATTGGCGCGCAATTGTTCGCCCTGGCGATCGACCAGCTCTGCCTCATCGGCCCGTTCTACATCGCCAGGCAACAGAATTGCGTGGCCGCCATGACTGATCTTGAGCGTGCAACTGCGTGAATTGGGTTTCAGGTGCGGATTGTCGTAACTTTCCGGCGTCGGATGCAGCATCTCGAAACGCATGCCATCCCAGTCCCATGCCTGTCCGGCAACGCAGCGCCGGTGCGCGGTTACTGCCCGCGCAATCTGGCTGTCCGCCGCCAGCGACGACGACAGCCAGCCGACCTCGATTTCATCCAGCAGCGAGAGTGCGCCGCCGGCATGGTCGGTATCGCTGTGGGAAACCACCACGCCATCCAGATAGCGGATGCCGCGCGCCTTCAGGTAAGGCAGGATGACGCGGCTGCCGCCATCGGAATCGGGTGAATACACAGGCCCCGTGTCATACAGCAGGCGTCGTCCCGGCGTCTCGATCAGGAGCGCCGTGCCCTGGCCGACGTCGAAGGCCGTCACCCACAGCTCCCCGGCCGGCGGCACTGCCGGCGCATTGAGCAAGAGCGGCAGCCAGCCGAATAGTCCAAGCCAGCGCAGCGGCCAGCCGCGCGGCGCCAGCAGCCACAGGGTGCCGACCAGGGCCGCAGCGAAGATCCACCATGCCGGCACGGGCGCCTGCCAGACCGCCAGCGGCAATGCGGCAAGCCAGGCCATCGCCTGCGCCAGCCAGACCACGCATTCGTGGGCCCCAGACAATATCCACCCGGACAGGGGCGCCGGCATGACGCTGCCGGCCAGGGCCAGCGGCGTGACAATAAAGCTCACCAGGGGAATCGCCACGGCATTGGCGAGCGGACTGACCAGCGACACCTGGCCGAACAGCAGCATGGTCAGCGGCACCAGGCCCAGGGTCACGGCATACTGCGTGCGGCCGGCGTCGCGCAAGCCCGCCAGCAACGACCGGCCCCGGCGCAACAGTGGCGACGCCGCCGCGCCGGCATGACTGCCCACAAGACCTGTGCCGACACGCCCTTCCAGCGGAATGCGCGGCGCGGCAACCCGGCCGACGCTGGCATACAGGATGGTCGCGACCGCGCCGAACGATAGCCAGAAACCCGGCCACAGCACTGCCCAGGGGTCGATCACGATCACCACACCCAGCGCCAGGCACAATACGTGCGACACGCTCGTCAGGCGATCGAACCACAGGGCGATGGCGACCACCGTCAGCATGTAGAGGGTGCGCTGCGCCGGCACGCCGAAGCCGGCCAGCAAGACGTACAGCAGCGCCATCGCCACGGCGGCCGCCGCTGCGGCTTTTTGCGCCGGCAGCAGCAATGGCAATTGCGCGCGCGTGAAGAAGGAACGGCGCCAGAGAAACGAGAACAGCCCCGCGAACAGGCCGGCCACCATGGTGATGTGCAAGCCCGAAATCGAAATCAGGTGGCCGATGCCGGTGCGATTGAACACTTGCCAGTCCGACTGGGCGATGGCGCGCTGGTCGCCCACCACCAGCGCCACGAGCACGCCGGCATAGTCCTTGCCGGGCAAGGCTGCGACGATGCGTTCGCGCAGCCAGTTGCGGCTGCGCTCGACTGCATTGGAAAACCCCGGCACGAAATCGTCGAGTTTGCTGTTCTTGCTGTGAATGCGGTTGTCGGGCCGCACATAGCCGGTCGCGCGCAAGCCCTGTTCCAGCAGCCAGACTTCATAGTCGAAGCCGTGCGGGTTGGCATTGCCGTGCGGCCGGCGCAGGCGCACCGTCAGTTGCCAGCGCTCGCCCGGCAGGATGCCCGGCACGGTCTGGGTATCCTCGCCGCGAAAGCCGCCATACCAGGACAGGGCCAGGCGCGACGGCACCTGCGGCAGCGCCTGGCTTGCCTGGGCGCCTTCCCCGGCCACAGCGCCTGCAGGCAAGACCTGTTCGACCGCAAAATTGAAACGGATGCCGCGATCGAAACGGTGCGGCAGGCTGTCGATGGTGCCGATGACCGTGATGTCCTCGCCTTCCCAGGCTTGCGGCAATTCCTCGCGCAAATGATAGTGTGCCAATAGCGCGGCCCAGGCAAAGCCGGCCAGCGCCCCGCCTATGGCCAGGACAGCCATGCGCCATGCGGGCCGCGCGCTGCGGCGATGCAGTTTCCCGAAGAGCAGCGCCAGCGATGCTACGGCAGACAACAAGGCCAGCAGCGCCCACATGCCTGGCAAGTCCGGCTGCATCTGCAGCCAGGCGGCGCCAACCACGAAGCCGAGGATGGCGCTGCGCATTTATGCGGAATGTGGTGCAGCCGTTGTTGAGGGCGCCGGCGGCGATTGCGCCAGCAGTGCCAGGCGCGGCAATACGGCCATCGCATTGGCGCAGGCCGCGCGCGCAAGATCTGCGGTGTCGATGCCGCGCAGGGAGGCCAGCACTTCGCCGATGCGTGGCAATTCTTCCGGGCTGTTGCGGCCCGGGTGCACCCAGGCGGGCGCGATATCCGGCGCATCGGTTTCCAGCACGATGGCGTCAAGCGGCAATTGCGCCGCCAGCCGGCGCAATTGCAATGCGCGGGTAAAGGTCATGGCGCCGCCAAAGCCCATCCTGAACCCCAGGCGGATGAATTCCTCGGCTTGCTGGAAACTGCCGTTATAGGCATGGGCAAAACCGCCGGCCACGGTGATGCGGCGCAAATACTTGAGGATGATGTCGACCGAGCGGCGCACATGCAGCAAGACCGGCAAGCTAAAGTCGCGCGCAATCTTCAGCTGTTCGCTGTAAAAATATTCCTGCTTCTCGCGCATGGGCCCGGCTTTCAATTCCGGAATAAAAAAATCCAGGCCGATTTCGCCGATGCCGACAAAGCGCGCATCGCTCATGGCAGCCGCCACCGCGTCGCGCATCAGGCGCAAATCGTCCTCAGCCGCCTGCGGCACGAAGATCGGATGGATGCCCAGCGCGTAGGCGCCATTCGGCACGCGATGCGCCAGTTGCGCGACAGCGTCGAAATTGTCGCGCGCCACCGCCGGGATCACGATCCAGTCGACGCCCCGCTGCGCCGCGCGTGCGGCGATCTCTTCCGCCTCGCCGGCGAATTCCCCTGCATCCAGATGGCAATGAGTATCAATCCACATGCGGCTGCAAGCCGTTTTCCGAGAGACGCAGGATGCGGTCGCAGTGCCGCGCCAGTTCGATGTCGTGGGTGACGATGACGAAGGCCGTGCCGAGCCTGTTGGACAGTTCCAGCATCAGGTCAAAGGTCTTTTGCGCCGTCGGCCGGTCCAGGTTGCCGGTCGGCTCATCCGCCAGCACGCAGGCCGGCTGCGTCACCAGTGCGCGCGCCAGGGCCACGCGCTGGCGCTCGCCGCCGGACAATTCGCCCGGCACATGCGTGACACGATTGGCCAGCCCGACACGCTCCAGAATGCCTGCGGCCACCTGCTGGGCTTTGGCGCGCTTGACGCGGCGAATCATCAGGGGCATGGCGACGTTATCCAGCGCGGAAAACTCCGGCAGCAAGTGATGGAACTGGTAGACGAAGCCCAGCGACGCATTGCGCAAGTCGCCGCGCGCCGCCTCGTTCAGGCTGTACATGTCCTTGTTTTGCAAGCTGACGCTGCCGGTGCTGGGCACATCGAGCCCGCCCAACAGATGCAGCAGCGTGGACTTGCCTGATCCCGAGGCGCCGACGATGGCCACGCGCTCACCGCGCGACACGGCAAAGTCGATATGCTTGAACACCTCGACGGCGTATTTACCCTGCGTAAAAGTCTTGCCCAGGTTGCGGCAGGAGAGCACAGGCCCGGTCACATTTGCGTTCACGTTCGCATTCATGTTGGCGTTCACCTTATTCATAGCGCAAAGCCTCCGCCGGCTTGACGCGCGCCGCCCACCAGCTCGGATACAGCGTCGCCACAAAGGCCAGCACCACGGCCACGCCGCCGATGGTCCAGACATCCGACAAGCGCAAGTCGGAGGGCAAGGCACTGATCAGGTAAATATCCTTGGGCAAAAATTGCACGCCCAGCAAGCGCTCGATGAAGGGCACGATCACGTCCACGTTGAGGGCCACCAGCACGCCCAGTCCGACGCCAATGGCCGTGCCGATCAGGCCGACCACGGCGCCCTGGATCATGAAGATTTTCATGATCGAGCGCGGCGACGCGCCGATGGTGCGCAAAATCGCAATATCGGCCTGCTTGTCGGTCACCGTCATCACCAGGGTCGAGACCAGATTGAAGGCCGCCACGGCGATGATGAGCGTGAGGATGATGAACATCATGCGCTTTTCCGTTTGCACCGCGGCGAACCAGTTGCGGTTCTGGCGCGACCAGTCGCGGATCAGCACATTGCCGGTCAGGATCGTCGACAGCTCCGCCGCAACCTGGGGGGCCTGTTGCATGTCGGCGATCTTCAGGCGCAGGCCGGACGGCGCCGGCAGCTTGAACATTTTTTGCGCATCCTCGATATGGATGAAGGCCAGCGAGGAATCGAACTCGTAATGGCCCGCCTCGAAAATGCCCACCACATTGAATTGCTTCAGGCGAGGGATCACCCCGGCCGGCGTGACTTGCCCCTGCGGCGCAATCAGCGTGACGCGGTCGCCGAGGCCGACGCCGATGGAGCGCGCCAGCTCGCCGCCCAGCACGATATTGAATTCGCCCGCCCGCAACGCATCGAACGAGCCCTGGCGCACTTGCGATGCCACCTCGGACACCTTCGGCTCCTGCTGCGGCAAGACGCCGCGCACCACCACGCCGCGCACCGTGTCGTCACGCGTGATCATGGCTTGCCCGGCAACATAGGGGGCAGCGCCCTTCACCGCCTTGTTGGTAAAGGCTTCGCGCGCAGTTTCTTCCCAGTTGGGCAAGGCCCCGGTGGCATCGAACACTTCGATATGCGACAGCACCGACAACATGCGGTCCCGCACTTCTTTTTGAAAGCCATTCATCACTGACAACACGACGATCAGTGCAGCCACCCCCAGGGCAATGCCCGCCATGGAAATCAGGGAAATGAAAGAAATGAAACTGTTGCGCCCGCTGCGGCGGCCGGCGCGGGTATAGCGCAAGCCGACCAGCCACTCGAATGGTAAGTTTTTTATGATACTCAAAAGAAATACTCCTGAATGGGCCTGCCTGCCAGTTCCGCAGTACAAGCCCGGCTACCCTGTTGTCAGGCAACCCGTTGACCAGCATTGCAAGTCTGCAAAGCAGCCGGCAGTGTGCCATACATTCTATAATCATGGCATGAGTCAACTCGATATCCTGCTGCCGTTCGGCTTGCCGCCACCGGAATTTGCCAAAGATCTATTGCAGCAATGCAAAACTCCAGCGATTGCCCTGCTGCTGGCCCGCGCGAAAACCCTCCAATCGGAAAATTTCGACCCCTTTTCCCGCGCCCTGCCCCATGAAACCTGGCTGGCGCGCCAGCTGCTGGCAGGCGACGCATTGCCGGAAAGCAGTCCACCGCTGGCCGATGCCCTGATGCGCCAGCATGGCTTGCAAGCCGACACCGGCACCTGGTTCGTGCTGCAACCGGTGCACTTCCACATCGCCCGCGACCACCTGGTACTGACCGACCCGCGCCAGCTCGCGCTGGACGATGCCGAAGCGCGCGCCCTGTTCGAGGCTGCCCTGCCGCTCTTCGAAGAAGACGGCAAGACCCTGGTATATGGCGACGCCGGCACCTGGTTCATGCAGGCCAACGACTGGCATGACTTGCACACGGCCACGCCCGACGCGGCGTGCGGCCACAATATCGATATCTGGCTGCCGCAAGGCGGCCAGGAACGGGCCTGGCGCAAGCTGCAGAATGAAGTGCAGATGCACTGGCACATGCATGAAGTCAATGCCGAGCGCGAAGCGCGCGGCGCGCGCGTCGTCAATTCGCTCTGGCTGTGGGGCGGCGCCAGCGTGGCGCAAGCATCGCAAGGTGCGCTGCCTGCGCCCTACACCGACGCCTTCAATCTGCATGGCTGGAGCGCTGCACTGGCGGCGTCCGCTGCCAGCAAGCGCCAGGATTGCGGCGCCACCGAGGTGATCACGGCGGCGCCGCAGCGCGGCTTGCTGGCGCTCGACAGCTTGCTGCCAGCGGCAATGGCCGCCGACTGGGGCACCTGGCTGCAAGAAATGCAGGCGCTGGAAGCCGACTGGTTCGCGCCGCTGCTGTCGGCCCTGCAAGGCGGGCGGCTGCATCGCATCCGGTTCATCCTCACCAACAATACCCGCCTGGCCGAGTTCAGCCTGGGCAAAGGCGCGCTGCGCAAATTCTGGGTCAAGCCCAGCCTCAACCGACTGCTGCCATGACCCGCATCGCCATCCGCCCCTGCAATTTCCGCACGTCCGAAATGCTGCGCCAGAGCGGCGTGCATCCCGTGCTGGCGCGCCTGTTTGCCGCCCGCGGCCTGACCGACGCGCGCGAGCTGACGAGCGAACTAAGCTCGCTGCTTGCCCCGGCCAGCCTGACGCACGTCGAAGCCGCCGCCGTCTACCTGGCCGACGCCATCGGCGCCGGCAAGAAGCTGGTCATCGTCGCCGACTATGACTGCGACGGCGCCACCGCCTGCGCAGTCGCCCTGCGCGGCTTGCGCATGCTGGGCGCAAGCGTGGATTACATCGTCCCCAACCGCTTCGAATACGGTTATGGCCTGACGCCGGAAATCGTCGAACTGACCGTGCGCGAAAAATCGCCCGACGTCATCGTCACGGTCGACAATGGCATCGCCAGCATCGATGGCGTGGCCGAAGCCAACCGCCGCGGCATCGACGTCGTCGTCACCGACCACCACCTGCCGGGCGACCGCTTGCCGGACGCGCGCGTGATCGTCAACCCGAACCAGCCGCATTGCGGCTTTCCCAGCAAGAACCTGGCCGGCGTGGGCGTCATGTTTTACGTCCTGCTGGCGCTGCGCGCGGAGATGCGAAAACGTGGCGCGTTTGACGCCGCCAGCCAGCCGCGCCTGGACGCCCTGCTCGACCTGGTGGCGCTGGGGACGGTTGCCGACGTCGTCAAGCTCGATGCCAACAACCGCATCCTGGTCGCACAAGGCTTGAAGCGCATGCGCGCCGGCCGCATGCAGCCCGGCATTGCCGCGCTGTTTCGCGCCGCCGGACGCGAAGCGCGGCGCGCCTCGCCCTTCGATCTCGGCTTTGGCCTCGGCCCGCGCCTGAATGCCGCCGGGCGCCTGGCCGACATGTCTCTCGGCATCGAATGCCTGACCACCGATGACGAAGGCCGCGCCTGGGCCATCGCCCACGAACTCGACACCATCAACCGCGACCGCCGCGAAATCGAATCCGGCATGCAGGATACCGCCATGGCCCTGCTGGACGATTTCGATCCCGCCAACCGCTCGACAATTACCGTGTTTGACACGACATGGCACCAGGGCGTGATCGGCATCGTCGCCTCGCGCCTGAAAGACAAGTTCTACCGCCCCACCATCACCTTTGCGCCAGCGGGCGATGGCGTCAGCATCAAGGGTTCCGGCCGCTCGATCGCCGGCTTCCACTTGCGCGACGCGCTCGACCTGGTTTCCAAGCGCGCCCCCAGCCTGATTGAAAAATTCGGCGGCCACGCCATGGCGGCCGGTCTCACCCTGCGCGCCGACAACCTGGATGCCTTTACCCATGCCTTCGAGGATGTCGGCCGCGAATGGCTCAACAGCAGCGCCCTGGAGCGCATCGTCGAAACCGACGGCGCGCTCGAAGACGCCTACTTCACGCCGCAATTCGTCAGCTTGCTGGATGAACAGGTGTGGGGCCAGGGCTTTGCCGCGCCAGTCTTTTGCGACACCTTCCGCGTGGTCAACCAGCGCGTGCTGAAGGACAAGCACCTGAAACTATTGCTGGAAAAGGATGGCCGCCGCTACGACGCGATCTGGTTCGGCCACGCGGATGGCTTGCCGGAGCAGGCTGTGGTGGCGTTCCGCCTTGATAACAATGAATACAATGGCGTGACCAAGGTTCAGCTGCTGGTGGAGCATGCGCAGGCGGCTTGATGTCGCCTGGTTTTCCGGCGCATACCGTCAGGACAACAGTTGCGGCAGCATACTTTTTAGCGCTTCCTTTGATTCCACCGAAAGACGCACTGCCCCTGACATCACGACATTACCGAACTGATCCTGCCGCTTGAGTATGGCATCGTGCGCCAGCAGCAGCGCACCTGGATTATCCGTTGCCAGTACCTCGATGATTTCCCCGGCCTGTGCCAAATCCTTTTTTGCCTTTGCCTGGTGCCCCACCGGCCGTCGTTGCGAAATCGCCAGCTTATGCAAGGCAAAGCGGGCCGGATTGGGCACGCTGACGGGAATGCCAGCGCCTGAAAGCACGACAGCATCCTGCACATCCTCGATCAGGTAGTCGAGAAAATCCAGCGGTTGCGCATGAATGGCAAAGCGCGCAATCGGCACAGGCGCCTTGTCCTGGGGCGTGGCCTTGGTCGTCAGGAACTCGACCTTGAAACCATCGGGGGTGACCATGTCATTGGGAACCACCCACGGATTGATCTGCCTGGGGGTGACAAATGATTCGTCCGCGCCAACCAGATCGTCTTTCAGGTTGCGCTGGATTGCGATCTGCACTTCCCGCTCGAAACCGAAATCCATATCCTCGGTGCGATGCAGGGCATCATCAAATCGAACTCCCAGCATGCTGCCGTAGCAAGCAAATCCGAATGAGCCAATCAGCACACCGCCGCTGGAAAACACACCCGCATCAGCCATTTTTTCAAGAATTTTCGCCGGACGCCCTTTCTCTGGCGTGGCGCCGCCTGCAATCAGCATGGCCACCAGGCGCTTGCGCTCATTCATGATGGCGCTGAACGCGTCTTGCGACTGCCGGGCAGCTTCTATCTGGGCAAGCAACTCTTCCGTCTCCTTGCCCAGGTAACGCTGCACCTGCCCTCCCAGCGTACGAGTCTGGTAATACCAATAGCGGCTGCCCCGATTGCGCTTGGAGACATAGGAACCGCCATGCAATGCCGCCAGCTTGCTCCCTTCCACTTTCTGGAGCAAATCAGCATACAGGCCAAAAATATTGTCAGGAAGGCGCTTCATAAGATGTGTACGTTATCATATTTTTATAACGTATAAATTTATTCAAAGTAAAACAGAGGACAACATACCATCAAACATGTCGTTTTGTACGTTATTTTAAATTTATAACGTACAAAATAACATGCAACACCGCCTTCCAATGAAAAAAGCCCGCACATGGCGGGCTTTTGACTCACAGGCGTCTGGCAAACGCCGTGTGGCTCAACTTACATTTTGCGACGGCGCGCGGCGGCAAAACCGAACAGGCCCAGGGCCAGCAGGGCCAGCGAAGCCGGTTCCGGCACGGCGACGGATTCGTTCACGACGATATTGTCGATGACGAATTCCGAACCTGCAGCGCCATTTTGACCGGCAGTGCCGATTGCAGTAAAGACCACGTAATCCAGGTTGGAAAAGCCGCTGCCGAGGGTGAACAGGTCAAACGCGTTGCCATTGAAGGCGAACTGCTGGCTGACGGTACCGCCGCCGTTGACATAGCCCAGGACACCGATGGCAGTCGACGTGCCATAGTAGTAAGGCGCATCGAAGCGGTTACCGGCTTCAAACGAGGTCAGGGAAAAGGTGCCGCCGCCAACTTGGGCCATGGTGATGATGCTGTGGGAGTTGGCATTGATCAGCGCATTCGACGTATTGCCGGCGACCAGGCCAGCGGAACAGCCAAACAGGTTTGCGTCAGCGGTATTGCCGCTAAAGGAATAGCCACCGCTGGTCACGCCGCTGCCGCCGTAATAAGCGCAATTGCCGAAGCTCAGATCCTGAAAATCAACGGTCGATGCCTGGGCGCCAATCGAAGAGAGTGCCAACAGCAGGCCGGCGAAGATTTTTTTCATGCAGTTCCCCTGAAATTTAGTAAGTAGTTAGGTATCAAACATTGCTGCATATGCAATATTGATGCCAATAATCAATCTCTATGTAAAATCAGGGAGTTAGCGGATTTATTTTTGAAAAAATTTACGAAATGTAAGATTTATCGACAGAAACAACGCAAATCCAACGGGCAACAGCATCCTAGACGTTGAACAGCCGCTTCATCAGGTGCGTCCGGAAGTCGCGCCTGGCGTGAATGAA
Organism: Janthinobacterium sp. 17J80-10; assembly: GCF_004114795.1. Taxonomy (NCBI): domain Bacteria; kingdom Pseudomonadati; phylum Pseudomonadota; class Betaproteobacteria; order Burkholderiales; family Oxalobacteraceae; genus Janthinobacterium; species Janthinobacterium sp. 17J80-10. The sequence goes on from NZ_CP035311.1 coordinate 3,009,646, forward strand.
CATGTGAACCAAAACTTCCTTGTCGTCGTACTCATAGATAATCCTGGTCTGTCTTACGCGTCGTATCCTGAAATTTTCTTGTCCCAGCTCCTTCAGTTCTTCAATCTCTTTGCCAGCTGCGGGATGTAAACCAATGTCGTTGATTGCGGTTTTGAACTCTTCGTTGACGTCATTCCAAACCGTCTCACCAAACTGAGACTGTACATAAGTTCTGATCTCCCTGAAGTCGGGCTTGGCTACATCCAGAATGAGGACTTTACGGCTCATTCTTCCTTGTCCAATTCATCAAAGAAAGCTCCGGCTTCAGTGTAATTGCCTGCCTGGTACTCTTTACGGCCAAGCGCAATCAGGCGAAGCAGTGCAAGCTGTTCCTGTTGCCTTTCATACTGATTGATTTCAACCACGACCATTTTGGCTTCACCATTCTGGGTAATGATGAGCGGCTCTGGATTGGTGGCAAATTCCTTCACAATGTCGGCCGCGTTGCTCTTCAGATAGGAGATCGGCTTGATTTGGGTAGCTAGCGTCATGGCGTCTTCTCGTGGCGTTTATACTATACGGCCAAATATAGTCCAAATTTAGCCTAACCTCAACGGGGTTCGGGTAGTGGAAAGAATGGTTGACGCGCAATCTCCGCATTTAATGCAGTGATTATCTTGCCTTTGCGGCGATTACGGGCCACAATCTCCGCATGAAAAGCGGAGATAAACTTTACATTTGGCAAGCCGACGATTGGCCCCACTGGCGCTACGACCTCGCGGCACTCGCCAATCCCCTGGCAGAGGTCAGCCGCGCGCAAGGTCTGCTGCTGGGGCGCCTGACCGATGTCGGCCTGGCCTTGCGCGACCAGGCCAGCCTGGCCGTGCTGACCGACGATGTGGTCAAGACCAGCGCGATCGAAGGCGAACAGCTCAATGTCGAATCGGTGCGCTCCTCCATTGCACGCCGGCTTGGCGTCGATATCGGCGCCCTCGCGCCGGTGGACCGGCACGTCGATGGCGTGGTCGACATGGTGCTCGATGCCACCGGCCAAGCCCAGGCGCCGCTGACACGGGAACGCCTGTTCGGCTGGCATGCGGCACTCTTCCCCACGGGTTACAGCGGCCTGGCGCAGATCCGCACCGGCGCCTGGCGCGACGATGCCAACGGTGCGATGCAGGTGGTCTCCGGCCCTCTCCATCGCCAGCGCATCCACTACGAAGCTCCGCCAGCTACCCGCCTGGAAGAAGAACTTGCCGGTTTTCTCGCATGGGCAAATGCCACAACGCCGGAGCCGGCACTAATCAAGGCCGGGCTGGCGCACCTGTGGTTCGTGACGTTGCATCCCTTCGACGATGGCAATGGCCGCATCGCCCGGGCGGTGGGCGACCTGCTGCTCACCCGCGCAGATGGCAGCCCACAACGCTTCTATAGTCTATCTGCGCAAATCCAGCGCGAGCGCCGGGACTATTACGATATCCTGGAGCGCACGCAAAAAGGCGCGCTGGATGTGACCGAGTGGTTGGCGTGGTTCCTGGGCGCGCTGCACCGGGCGGTCGACAGCGCCCAAGACACGCTGGACGCCGTGCTGGGCAAGGCGCGCTTCTGGCAACGCTGGGCAGGCACACCGATGAACGAGCGCCAGGTGAAACTGCTCAACCGGCTGCTGGACGGCTTCGAAGGCAAGCTCACCAGCAGCAAATGGGGCGCCATCGCCAAGTGTTCGGCGGATACGGCGCTGCGCGACATCAATGAGCTGATGGCACTGGGTGTGCTGCGCAAGGCGCCGGGGGCCGGGCGTAGTACGGCTTATGAATTGACGGAGTTGTGCCAAATCTAAAGCACTATAAAAATCGACCTCCAGCAAGCTCCGCCGCTAATGCCCCACTGTCTTTGAAAACACGTTGAGCACGATCACGCCCGCCACGATGAGCGCCATGCCGATGATCGCCGGGAGGTCGAGCTTCTGGCCATACCAGAACCACGCCACTGCCGAGATCAGAATGATGCCAACGCCCGACCAGATGGCGTAAGCGATTCCCACGGGAATGGCGCGCAGCGTCAGGGAAAGCAGGTAAAAGGCCGCGCCATAACCTGCAACCAGGACCACGGTTGGCCATGGCCTGGTAAAGCCATCGCTCGCCTTGAGCGCCAATGTGGCAATGACTTCCGCAACGATTGCGGCGAACAGGAATAACCAGTTTTTCATTGTTTAAAAAACTAAAGAAATTGGAATTCTAACTGCAGAACGTGTCAGGTTCAGAACGTCCCCTCCCGGCCCGAGGCAGAGGGTCGCCGCAACCGTTTTATATAATGTGCAATCACATCAGGATGCAAACAGACCATGCAATCAACAGCACTGGAAAAACAGTTAATTTTCCCAAGAGAAATAGACCGAATGAAAACCATCGTACGGTAATCCCCACTGCTTGACCAAAGCCGGAAAGAAAATTCTGCTGAGCATTCCAGGCACCTGGCGATGTATTCCCTGCTATTGAGTGAGTATGCCTGCGGGCCGGTGAAAACGCATCGCGTAATACAGATGCTCTTGCTGCATGACATCGTCGAGATCGACGTCGGCGATTTTCCCATTCATGGCGGGTCCTCAAGCGAATGGCAGGCCGAGCAGGAATTCAGAGCGGCAGAGCGTTTGTTTGGCTTACTGCCCCAGCAACAAGGCAAGGAACTGCTGGCTCTATGGCAGGAATTCGAGCATGCAGAGACAGAAGACGCGAAGTTTGCGAAGGCCCTCGATCGTTTTCAACCACTCCTTGTGAATGTATTTACCGGTGGCGGAACCTGGATAGAAAACAGTGTTTCACTTGAACAGGTCTTCTCCCGCTATGGGCCTGTGATTAAAAAAGGTGCGCCGCTGCTATGGGACGTGTGCGAGCAATGGGTCAGCCAGCACTTTGCCGGGCAAACGGTGAACATGGCTGCCCGGCTTGATGGTTAAGCGCCTGTGCCAATAGCACACGGCTTACGAATTGGCGGAGTGATACCTTTCAACATGGCAGAAAAACACCAAGGTTGGACACGCAGACAACTTTTAATTGCATTTTATCTCTACTGCCAGATGCCATTCGGCAAAGTGCACTCGAAGAATGCCGACATTATTAAATTCGCGGCGCTAATCGGGCGCACGCCATCTGCGTTAGCGATGAAGCTCACCAATATTGCGAGTCTTGATCCTGCAATTACCTCCACAGGCCGAAACGGACTCACGAGCGCCTCCGCATCCGATAAAAGAATGTGGGAGGAAATGCAGCAGAATTGGGAATACTTCGCGTTGGAAAGCCAAGCCGAGGTCGATGCACTTTTGCCGACTGCAGATGCAATGGAACGAGATTTGACATCGCAACCGCTGGACAGTGCCGATGGCGAGTTGGCTGAAAACTATGTGGGCAGCGAAAAACTCACCCAAGTGAAAATACGCATAGGGCAGAATTTTTTTAGACGTTCCGTGATGAGCGCTTACCAAAACCGATGCTGCATCACAGGGTTGTCACACCCACGCTTGCTTGTCGCAAGTCATATTCTCCCTTGGCGTCAGGACGCCAACAATCGACTGAACCCACGCAACGGTTTGTGTTTATCAGCATTACACGACCGGGCATTCGATCAAGGTTTGATCACCATAACCACTGAGTTCAGTGGTGAAAGTATCCAAAGAAATCAAAACCGGCGAAAGCACTCTTTTTTCCTCTGAATGGCTATTAGGAATTGAGGGAAAGATGATTGCGTTGCCTGAAAAATTCAAGCCGGACATAGCGTTTATCGAATGGCATCAGGAGCATATCTTTTTAAACGAGTGACGCGTTCGGACAGCACAATTTTCCTTAGACTGGATAGGGTACTGCGTTTTCAGGTGCCGCTTGCGGCGAGCCATGAGCCCGTAATCGTCCGATCAATTGATCGGACGATGTGGCGGCCACAGCACGTCCTTGTCGATGCTGACGAAGTTTCAATCCGCGCCCGATCAATCGACCGGGCGATGCCCCACGCTTGACGCTGATGGCAAGCCGATCTGGTGGTTTCAATCCGCGCCCGATCAATCGACCGGGCGATGCGTTTGCTGCGGCGATGTAATCGAACGCCGGGGCTTGTTTCAATCCGCGCCCGATCAATCGACCGGGCGATGCGTCGGCGCTCGTGCTGACAGGCTGGCAAAGATGATGTTTCAATCCGCGCCCGATCAATCGACCGGGCGATGCTTGACGTAGTGCCCCATTAGCGCAGCTCCCACCATGTTTCAATCCGCGCCCGATCAATCGACCGGGCGATGCCTGCGTGGGATACACACCCTGGTGGCATCAATACGTTTCAATCCGCGCCCGATCAATCGACCGGGCGATGCCTTCACCCTCGCCGAACTGATCCATTCGCAGACCGGTTTCAATCCGCGCCCGATCAATCGACCGGGCGATGCGTGGCCCGATCCTCAATTCTGCCGTGGGCGGCTCGTTTCAATCCGCGCCCGATCAATCGACCGGGCGATGCCCGCTGTTCGCCAAGGATCGCGACGCCCGCCAGCACGTTTCAATCCGCGCCCGATCAATCGACCGGGCGATGCCGCCGGGCACTACCTGTCCCGCGGCGCCAGGCCAGTTTCAATCCGCGCCCGATCAATCGACCGGGCGATGCCTGCCAGGATAGTCGGGCATGATAGGCTCGCCGTTGTTTCAATCCGCGCCCGATCAATCGACCGGGCGATGCTTTACCCCCGCCGCTTTGCGTAGTCGAAGAAGTCGTTTCAATCCGCGCCCGATCAATCGACCGGGCGATGCATTGCCAAGTTCAGCACCTGCTTGCTCGTCTATCTTGTTTCAATCCGCGCCCGATCAATCGACCGGGCGATGCGCCAGCAAGGCATCGACCTGCGCCTGCGTCATTCCGGTTTCAATCCGCGCCCGATCAATCGACCGGGCGATGCGCCCTCCCCCGGCGTGCAGGGGAGGGATGGGGTTAGTTTCAATCCGCGCCCGATCAATCGACCGGGCGATGCCCATTGGCAATATCGAATACTGGCATGGCCGCAGGTTTCAATCCGCGCCCGATCAATCGACCGGGCGATGCAAAGCCAAAGCACTTGCAGACCGATTGACAGGTTTCAATCCGCGCCCGATCAATCGACCGGGCGATGCAGTCGTCACCCGGGCGGCTGTTGAGGGCATCAAGGTTTCAATCCGCGCCCGATCAATCGACCGGGCGATGCGGTATAGGCGCTCGCCAGCGGCTTCAGCTCATCGGGTTTCAATCCGCGCCCGATCAATCGACCGGGCGATGCATTGAGCCATTGCGGTGACTCGTGCAGCAGAATGTTTCAATCCGCGCCCGATCAATCGACCGGGCGATGCCGTGGAAGCTATTGGCAAAGCCTTTGGCTGGGAAGTTTCAATCCGCGCCCGATCAATCGACCGGGCGATGCTTCGGTGAACCCTGGCTGCGCGCATGCGGCAGGGTGTTTCAATCCGCGCCCGATCAATCGACCGGGCGATGCTCCACTCGCGTAACCCACAGCTACGCAAGAAGAATTTCATATTTTCCCGCGAACCCGCTCCAAAAAGCCAGGAATAAAATCTTACCGATTTCATTTTGCGAAAAAAAATCATATTTTTCATCAAGTTAGCGTGTGCGCGAAAGTCCTGCATGTTGGCCGTTGATAGCCGTTCGCGCTCAAGCAATGAGAGGGCCGTCAAAATCTACCGAGCGGAAGCAACCGTATTGCTTGACACGGAGATCCACCGGTTCAGTTATGCGATAGAAGCGCAGATTATCCGTCGCTGCATCGATTTCAGCTAACAAGGCACGCTCCAATTGCTCAAACTGCATTTCGTCAATCGTGCATTCGAATACAGATTTCTGCACACGCTGCCCGATACGTTCACAAGTCTTTGCAACTCGCCTGAGTCGCTTACGACCTGCAGCGGTTTCAGTAGAAACGTCGTAGGTGACAATAATGAGCATCCGGGTTCCTATTTCGCCAGATAAGGCAAATAGTCATCCATCTCGCCCCGGATGGTGCGCGCAATAAAACGGGCCTGGATAAAGGGAAGCAAACCAATGGGGACTTTATTTTCGGTGAGTGGATGAGTGATTTCTTCCTGTTTGCGTTCTTGCCAAGCCGTGACAACAGTGCGGCGGCCTTTGTCGCCGAGCATAACGGCACCGCCTTCGCGTTCGTCAAAATCGGCCTCAGTGATCTGTACACGGTTAATAAGGGTAAGCGCCAGCCTGTCGCAGATTATAGAACGGAATTCTTCCTGCAAATCCAGCGCGAGTGCTGCACGACCTGGACGAATCGCATGAAAAATTCCGAGTTGCACATCCAGCCCTGCAGCTTCGCAGGCAGAACGGCAGTCGTTCATGCTCATCGCATAAAGAAAGGAAATCAATGCATTGAAGCGATCCAGTGGCGGGCGACGAGTACGTCCATTCAATGCAAACGATGAACGTAACGGGGCTTTGACAATAAGATTGAGGGCGGAAAAATAGCCGCGCGCAGCCTCGCCTTCCACGCCACGAAGTTGATCCAGCGTCGTGGCCGTGGCCGTTGCACGCAGCGATGCGGCAAGATTGTCGGCACTGCGCGTGAGCGTCGCCGCCTCTTCTGCATTTGCGGCTTCTCGCGCGCCTCGCTGCAGATTGGTACGACTGTTTTTGAGTTTTCCAGCCACCACGGAACGTGCAAATTCCAAAGAGAATACGGCATCGGACACCACCCGATGATGGGCTTGGCGCAACAGGATATTGCCAGAGACAGCGCCTTCAAGCCGCGCCTTGAATCGACCTGCATTATCCAAAAGCACCAGCGATTTTCCTTCATCGGCCAGCCTGTGCATCAGCGCGGGCGACACCATAATATTGCCAAAACAGACTAGTCCGCCCAAATGATGAAGCGGCACCTGCAGCTTTTTTTCATGTTCAACGTCAATGCGCAAAGTGGCGTTGTCAAGATGCGCATAGGCGTTTGGCGTCATCACGTAAAGGGTATTCTGTACAGTGTGCACTTTACGCCTCCGGGTTAAATAAGTTGAGTCTTTGTTGACGTTGCCGATCACGCTGCGCCATCGCATCTGGCTGACAAATATCTTTCAGCGAACATTCCTTGCAGCGGGCATCGTTGACCGGCGGCGGCAGCCTGCCCGACGACAGCATCGCACGAATGGCATCTGTGGTCGCTATCACCAGCTGTCTGAGTACCGGTGTGATGAGAACTTCCCGGCGCCGGTGGCTGCTGGCATGAAAAATGGCCCCGCTTGGCACGGGACGATCCAGCATCTCTTCCAGGCAAATCGCTTGCGCGGCAAGCTGAATATCGTCATGCAATTTCTGCCGTTTGGCACCGTGCTTGAACTCGACCGGATACACCCTGCCATCCGGGTGAAATTCAACCAGATCGGCCTTGCCAATCAGGTTGTAGCAATCACTCCACACCGGTAATGCGCGCTCGACACGCACACCCGCCTTGATTTCATATCCCGGCGTATCAACCAGATGATGCACGGCCTGCCCGCGCACGGTATGGATATTCTCCTCGAACGCCTGCTCCAGATGGATCAGACCGCACTGGCGTGGGCAATAGATCCAGTGTTGCAGGGCCGAGATTGCAACGGCTTCATCTGCGGAATTTGTCATGGAAAATCTATCCGCGTTGCGTCAAGTTTCAGCAAGACTTATTCAACAGCGTCACGCCTGCGGGCAGATCGGCATCTTGAACCATCACATCATAATCAGCAAAGCTGCGCGGCACGTCCACGCCTTCCTTACGCGTTGCGCGGATTCGCCCGAACAGACTGTGCGCAGGGGCATTGCCAAGTTCCAAATCGTGCTTGAATACGTACAGTCCGCGCGTACTCATCTCACCTCGTGCGGCAGATCGGTCGTGCTCAAACATCTGAATCAGCGCCTGCCAAAATAATTCCAGATCGTCTTCGGAAAAATCTGTTTGCTTGGCGAGGAAGCTAGAAACGAAGCCGTGCGCCATATAGAGACCGTAGGGAATCGTGTGCTTACGCCCCATGGTGCGGTTATCACCTCCCTGTTTTTCCGCTTCTGCCTCGGTGGCAACGGCCATACGCGTAATCGAGTGTTCCTGGGCGATGATCGGATCGATGGAACGGGCAAAAGTAAGCTGCACCGGGCCGCGAACCTGCCCGCAATTGATTCCGGTAGACATGACGGCGCCGAAAGTCCGTACGTCAAAAAAATTGCGGCACATCCATTTTCGCGCATCATCGACGGCATCGCCACCCTTGCGTTTTTTATCATCTCCCGTAAGCATATCTTCGCGCCCGATGCCGACATAAGCCCGCTTGTGCTGGTTGTTGAGGACAGCTTTTTCTTTTACATAAATTTCATACGGAGGCTGTTCACCCCTCGCCATGCCGACAAAATTTCGCACCTTGCGTTTCAGACAAACATCCGTCACGAGGCCGTGACCAGTTTCGGCATCTAGTCGCGGCAAATTCCCCGCATCAGGGTCACCGTTAGGATTGCCGTCTTTTACGTCGAAAAGCAGAACAAAATCGTAGCGATTGGTCAGGCTCATTTGGATTCCTCTTGGTTGTTGGTGGATTCTGCTTTAGTGAAAAAAGATTGGCGTTGGTGGTAGTAACCGAGGGCAAATCGGCCTTGATCTGGTAAAGCGAGAATGCGGGGAAAGCCATCAAGCCCGCCCATGATTTCGCCAATCAGTCTTTCCATCTGCACGGCGCGTCCTTTCGGAAGTTTGCCAAGGTGATGATTTTTTAATCGCAGTAGCGTTGTGAAGACGGCGACCGGCGTGCTGGACGCAGCACTGTAATAACGGTCGCGTATGGTTGCGTTGAGGCCGGGGCTAGCCTCTTCTTGAATTTTTTCCAGGGTCGCAAATAATCGCCCCAAAAGATAAGCTGGATTGGCGTTTGTCTGGTCGAGCATAGCTTGAAATTCCTTCTCGGATGCGAATGCGGTAAGGTTGGCACGACGAATGATTCGATTCAATGAAGCTTTGATGGCGGCAGCGCGCGCATAGGTAGGTTTTTGTTCCGCCCGGGTGCGTTGTACAGCCAAGTTAAGCAATGGTGCTGGATAAGGTAAGCCTTGCAAAATGGCACGCATAACTTCGCCACCCAAGTTGGGCGGGATGTTGTCGGCTTTGCCTTGCACCGCGAGCGACGTCAACAGCCTAAAAAGTGACAGATGTTCCGGGTCGTGCGGTGCCCGCGCTATCTTGATATCGTCGAAATGACGGGCGATCCGCTGAGCGAGTTCATTAGCAGGCGCAGTTTCCCAAAACCGGATAGCGATCCGCGCAGCGTTGGGCGACAGCCCCAGGACATGGAAGCGGGTATCTGCGGCGCCGTGGGAAAATTTTCCGGACTGGACTGACTGATACAGCACCTTCAAAGCATCCGTTCCCCGGTCAGGATCGTCTTTGGGCGGCTCGCCAAACAAATCAGGCAATACAGCCTCCAGGTCATGTACTTCTTTCGCCCAGAAAACGGTGGAGGCATCGCCGACCTGGATGCGTTGGCGGGAGTCGCGCGCCAGCAAGTGATTGAGGGCCGTGGTGTAGGCAAAAACGGCGGGTTTCCCGAGAGGGGCATTCGCACCTTGTACCTTGCCGTAGGAGTTGAACGCATCTAGGTTGAAAGAAACAATGTTCGCGCCGGATGTTTGTGCACCCCATACACCCTTGATGGCTGGGTGCAAACGTTCAATCGTAGCAGCGCTGCCACTAACGAGGCAGACACCATCAGGCGTAACGCCATCCGTCGTCACAGCGGTTGCTGCAACAATCAGGGGACGCTGGCAAACCAGCTCCATATCGCCATGCAGTCGAAATGTCATGACTGGATTGGTGAGAAGAATCTCTGGCCACACAGTAAAGGCCTCGAATTGTATGAGATCGAAGCCGCTGAAAAACGCAAGAATCGCTTGTATCCCGGCATCGTTTAACGCGTCCGGCGGCAAGCCTGCCAGTCGTGTGCGAAATGCCGCGTGCTGTTCAGCAACGCGCTCCGGCTTGCCTTTGGTATCCACCCCAAGTACATATTCGGCCGTATCCCAAAGAAGGTTGGCGACAACTCCGGAGGTTTTTTTCGCGCCCTGCGGCACCAGAAAACGCTGACCAATTTTTTTCTTTACTTCTAATGTGCGCGTATCGGCCAGATTGACGAGCCGCCCTTCCGCATCAATTTCGATGACAAATGGGATTTCTTTTTCTTCGAGGCCAAAAGCCGGCAGCCGATCTTGGGGATCGGGTGAACGTTGACAGCGCAAGTAGTAGTCGCTAAGCGCTTGCAGAATCATCCTCGCACCTCTTCACTATTCCACGCCGGCACATTAATTGCGCCATTTTCCAGCCGGGCACGGAAGAAGCGTGGCGTCGGATCGCTTGGTTTGGTGAAATCCAAGTCGTGCAGCATGAAGCCAAGTTCACGCGTCTCGGTTATCGGCATGGGTTCTGCCGCGATGTCTGTCACTAGCCGAAAGTGGGCGGCAAACTCTCGGCAACCAAGATAAGGCTGGTTGACGCATTGCCCCCGACTGGCGCGTCGTTCGAACATCTCGTAATACTTGTTGGCGTGCGCGCCCGCATCACGCTCAGGGAAAAATTCCAAATCGGCATGGACGCGATAAGCCACGTCGCGCAGAAACAGCCCGGCGCGCTGCTGGCGCTCATCCTCGATGTTGAGGCCGAGAATGGCTGCGCCGCCTTTCATCACAGTCTCCACGTTGCGGGTGGAAACCACGCTGGCGACTTCATTGCGGCGCAGGTTGATCCAGTGGATGGGCTTCAATACTTCGATCTGGTGAATATGCCAGCGAATGGCTGGTTTCCACAGAATGGCTTCGAAACAGGCGCGCGCGGCGGAAGGGGTCATTACGTCATAGCTGACACGTTCGACTTTCATTTCTGGGCGGGTAAAGCAGGCAAAGTCCCCGGAGAGTTCAAGGCAATAGCGTTTCAAGACAGATCCTTTCAGGCGATGAATGCCTGGGCAGAAGGCAAAACGCCTTCGATAATTAGCCCCAGTTGGTCGTGATACAGAAAATCATTTTTTTGCACGAATAGCCCGGGAATAATTTCTTCCACATCGCCTTGCGCGAGAAGGCGCATCGCATCTCGACGCGGGACAGTAACGGTGTAGCGTTGCAGCTTTCGCATCAGCCAGCGGTCAGGGCCATCTTTTCTAAGGGCATTCAGCCATTTCTCTATCGCCTCGTCATTGCCCTCCGCACCACGATAGCGGACGATAACGGGCGCACTATCTTCATCCTGAATGAGTTTGAATTTTTCAGCGGCGGTGCGAAAATTGATTGCAAGGGTTTGTCCATCAACTTCAAGCAACTTAACTATTCCTTGCGCATCCAGATCGCAGGCATGATAGAGCTTTTCGAAATAACTGGAAAACAGGACACGTTCCAGCGGCTTTCCGATATGGCCATACAACACACTGCGGCAAGCATCCTCGGCCTTGCGTAACTGACCTTGCGGCGAGAGTTGGGGCGGAATAAACACCACAACTTCACCCTGCGCCAACTTGCCTTCCCTGTTACAGCGTCCAGCGGCCTGCGCGAGCGAATCTAGCCCGGCCAATGCCCGATACACCACCGGAAAATCCACATCGACGCCGGCTTCCACCAACTGCGTACTGACCACGCGTGTCAGAATACCGTCCTTAAGTTGCGCTTTGATTTTTTGAATGATTTGCGAGCGATGTTCGCCACACATCAGCGCCGACAGATGCAAGGTGCCTTCCGGCATGCGCTGCCAAAGTTCGCGCGCATCTTTGCGGCGATTGACGATGGCGAGTACGGAACCGCGTTGATTGATTTCTTCCGCCAATACATCCCAACTCATGGGCGTGTTCCAGTCTGCGGGCAGGCGCACCTTGACCCGCTCCAATGCCCGGTAGAGCACGTCCGGGTCGCTCATGATCTCGCGCACATTGTCGAGGCCACGCATATTGTTCCTGGCATCGAAGTATTCACGCGTCGACAGCGCCGGCTGGGTAGCGGTGGACAACACGACTGTGACGCCATAATGTATTGTCAGCAGATTTAGCACGTCGAGAATTGGCTGTAAAAACTCCGGCGGCAAAAGCTGCGCTTCATCCAGTACCACAACGGAATCAACGATGTTATGCAACTTGCGGCAGCGGGAAGTTTTGGCGGCGAACAGGGATTCGAAAAATTGGACATTGGTAGTGACGACAACCGGCGCATCCCAGTTTTCGCAGGCTAGATGGCTTTTGTGGTTTTCCTTTTCTGGATCGGCATCAGCATTGCTGTGATGCTCGATCACGGCATCGCCAAAAATGGAACGGAAAATGTCGGCCGTCTGCTCGATGATGCTGGTGTAAGGTATGACGTAAATGATGCGTCGTTTTTCGAAGCGCTTGGCGTGTTCCAGGGCGAATGCAAGGCTGGATAGTGTCTTTCCACCGCCGGTGGGAACGGTCAGGGAGAACAGGCCGGGGGCATCATATGCTTTCTCGCGACATTGACGCAGGATGTCGGCGCGCAGCAAGTTAACCGCTGTGGCATCTGCTGTGAGCGTCTTGCTGGTCATGAACCGATCAAATTGTTCGAGCAGGTTTTGTATATTCGGCCAGCCAACACGTTGCGCGGACTTGTCAGCATCCATGTAAGCCTCGGTATCGAGACGGTCAGCGTCGATCAAGCACGAAAAAAGCATTCGCACCCATAAAGCGAAACCATCCTTGCCGCCGGGTATGTCGCGTAAATCCGGTACAAATGCACCGTGATCGAGAATGTCGGCTGGTGGCTGCTGCGCCAACGCTTCATTAAATTCATCGCGACTGTCCGCTTTGCCAAGACGATCATCGAGTCCGCCGAACCAGTCATATAGCCCGGCATGGTGCCCGGCAATAAGATAAGCCAATACCCGCCCCGCCACATCAAATCGGTCACACGCAAGCAGCGCGCCGGCAGTAGAGTGCGGTGCTTTACCCGCTTCGCCATTGATATGTGCATCAACCTCGAAGCCACTAGCTTGACGAATGTAATGTTGAAAACGTGGCCGGTATTTGCCCAGGTCGTGCCACAAACCCGCGAGATGCGCCCAGTCGGAGCTATTGAAGCGACTGGCACTCAGTGATGCCAAACGCGCCACTTCCCGCAGATGCTCATCCAAGCCGTGCGGCTCCCGCCATACATCGTTTTTGTCTTTTGCAGCGTGAGCAATAGGCTGACTTCCACTCATAGACGGGCCCTTTTTGACATACTTTTGTTGGGTTTGACAATACGGAGCAGGTTCGCTCATTCATCGGCCTTTAAATGCACATTTACTCTCAATCTAAATGAAGCCAGGCTCATGGCATGCGCCACCACATAAACATCTACATATTTTTTATAGACACCACCCCCTTTTCTAACTGTGCCGCCACTTTTACTTGCAAACCCGATGGCCCGAGCACAACAACTTCCGGCACATGCCGCAATATATCCATCAACAATTCCCGGTCATCGCTGTACGGCACCCGCAGCACATAATGCCCATCCTCCTCAAAGAAAGACTCCTGCTGCGGATGCCAGCTTTCCCGGCTGACCCAGCGCGCCCGTTCAGGAGAAAACCGTAATACAGCCCATTGCAGCTCTGCTCCACTGAAAATACCGTAACCTGCAGTGAAAACCGCATCGAGGTCCGCATCGGGGATATTCAGCGCAGCGTCGTCCAGCAATTCAATGCCCCGGATGGCATCAAGCGAAAACGAACGTATGTCCTCCCGCAAATGGCACCATGCATCCAGATACCAATTGTCCCGGTAATAGGTCAAGCGTTGCGGCGAGAGTGTGCGGGATTCGGTAGCATTGCGGCCGCGATGAAAATATTGGATGGTGATCTGACGCCGGTTGAGCACGGCGGTGCTGGCAAGCCCAAACGACGCGGGGTTGATCTGGTGGGCATTGGCCCGCAACACGCGTATCCGCCGCTGCACTTCTTTACGGGGCACATCCGGACTGTCGAGCAATCGATACAGGCGATCAAGTAGGGGCTGGATATGCGGCGTAAGTAATCCGGGCTGCAATTCCTGCAGCAATTGTTGCATGCTCAGCAATGCATGGATTTCATCGGCGTTGAACCACATGCCAGGCAATTCATGTCTACCACCCCGCACTGTCGCTTTCAGACGATATCCCCCTGCCTCGGTATCGTATTCAATTGGAACGTCCATGCGATCACGCAGGTAAGCCAGATCGCGCTTGAATGTCGCCAGTGATATGCCCAGAACTTCCAGAAATTTAGTCCTGGGCACCACCCGATACTGGCTTAAAAGCGTTTGAATTCGGTACAGGCGTTCTGTGCGATCCATATCAATTACCGAAGAGTTGATCGTCTATTTTAACCATTTGTACAATTTTTGTTGTCCGATTGCATTTATTAATTGCAATAAACATTACTCCTTGCCCATTTCAGGCCAATGAAATTCCTCATAGCATCCGCACAAAGCACGGTATCTAGTGAGGGCGAAGCCTGCCAAATTGGCTGCGACGGTTGATCGGTATTGACAGCAGAATTTCATCGCCCACCCGCCCTAAGCTATAATGTCCGGTTTTACCGCACACACTAAAATCCATCATGGAAGCAGAACGCCTCAACGCCCTCTCCGCCCTGCTGGCGGACCTCACCATCCGTGAGGTTGAACTTCGGGGGTATCTTTGACTTCGCTGCGAAGTCAGAGAAACTAGAGCAAGTCAACGCCGAGCTGGAAGACCCGAACGTCTGGAATGACCAGAAGCGGGCCCAGGACCTCGGCCGTGAAAAGAAATCCCTCGAAGCCATCGTCACCTCGCTGACCGAGATCGAATCCGGCCTGCGCGACGCCACCGACCTGTTCGAGATGGCGCGCGAGGAAGGCGATGAAGACACCGTCGTCGCCATCGAAGCCGATGCCGAAGAACTGCGCAAGCGCGTCGAAGGCATGGAATTCCGCCGGATGTTCAACAATCCGATGGATGCCAACAACTGCTTCATCGACATCACCGCCGGCGCCGGCGGCACCGAGGCGCAAGACTGGGCTTCGATGATCATGCGGCAATACCTGCGCTATTGCGAGCGCAAGGGCTTCAAGACCGAAATCCTGGAACAGTCCGACGGCGAAATCGCCGGCATCAAGACTGCCGCGATCAAGGTCGAGGGCGACTATGCCTACGGCTTCCTGCGCACCGAAACCGGCGTGCACCGCCTGGTGCGCAAGTCACCGTTCGACTCGGCCAACGGTCGCCACACGTCGTTCTGCAGCCTGTTCGTCTACCCGGAAGTGGATGACTCGATCGAGATCGACATCAACCCGGCCGACGTGCGCGTCGACACCTACCGCGCTTCCGGCGCGGGCGGCCAGCACATCAACAAGACCGACTCGGCCGTGCGCCTGACCCACGGCCCCTCGGGCATCGTGGTGCAGTGCCAGAACGACCGCAGCCAGCACCGCAACCGCGCCGAAGCCTGGGACATGCTGAAGTCCAAGCTGTACGAGCTGGAATTGCGCAACCGCATGAGCGAGCAGCAAAAGCTGGAAGACTCCAAGACCGATGTGGGCTGGGGCCACCAGATCCGCTCCTACGTGCTGGACCAGTCGCGCATCAAGGATTTGCGCACCGGTCACGAAGTCGGCAATACCAAGGCCGTGCTGGATGGCGACCTCGACGACTTCATCGGCGCTTCGCTCAAGCAAGGCGTTTAACAATACCAACAGGCATTACCACATGACTCAGCACACTGCTCCAGCATCCGACAACGCAGCCCAGCCGCTCGACGAAGGCTCCATCATCGGCGAGCGCCGCGCCAAGCTGGCGGCGATCCGCGAGAAAGGCGTCGCTTTCCCCAACGATTTCCGTCCCGCAAACAAGGCAGCCGACCTGCAGGCGCAGCACGGCGATGCCGCAGCTGAAGCGCTGGAAGAACAGGCCATCAAGGTATCGGTGGCTGGCCGCATGATGCTGAAGCGCGTGATGGGCAAGGCCTCCTTCGCCACGCTGCAGGATGCCTCCGGCCCCAAGGCTGACGGCCGCATCCAGCTCTTCATCACGAAGGACCTGCTCGGCGAGGAAGCCTACGACCTCTTCAAGCACTATGATCTGGGCGACATCCTCGGCGCCGAGGGCACGCTGTTCAAGACCAAGACGGGCGAGCTGTCGGTGAAGGTGACGACCCTGCGCCTGTTGACCAAGTCGCTGCGCCCGCTGCCGGACAAGTTCCATGGCCTGGCCGACCAGGAAACCAAGTACCGCCAGCGCTACGTCGACCTGATCATGAGCGAGGAAACACGCCGTACCTTCAAGGCGCGCACCGCCGCACTGTCGTCGATTCGCCGCTTCATGGAAAAGAATGACTTCATGGAAGTCGAGACGCCCATGCTGCATGTGATTCCTGGCGGTGCCGCGGCCAAGCCTTTCATCACCCATCACAATGCGCTGGACATGCAGATGTTCATGCGCATCGCGCCGGAACTGTACCTGAAGCGCCTGGTGGTCGGCGGCTTCGAGCGCGTGTTCGAAGTCAACCGCAACTTCCGCAACGAGGGCGTTTCCCCGCGTCACAATCCGGAATTCACGATGATGGAATTCTATGCAGCCTACGTGGATTACCAGTGGCTGATGGAATTCACCGAGCAGGTGATCCGCCAGGCCGCCGTCGATGCGCACGGCACGGCCAGCCTGACTTACCAGGGCCGCGAACTTGACTTGAGCAAGCCGTTCGAGCGCCTGACCATCGTCGGCGCCATCAACAAGTACGCGCCGCAATATACCGGCGAACAGTTGCACGACGAGGCATTCCTGCGTCATGAATTGCGGCGCCTGGGCGTCAAGCCGCACGCGCATGCCGGCCTGGGTGCACTGCAACTGGCGCTGTTCGAGGAAACTGCCGAGGCGCAGTTGTGGAACCCGACCTACATCATCGATTACCCTGTCGAAGTCTCCCCGCTGGCACGCGCTTCCGACACCGTGCCGGGCATTACCGAGCGCTTCGAGCTGTTCATCACCGGCCGCGAGATTGCCAACGGTTTTTCCGAGCTGAATGACGCCGAAGACCAGGCTGCGCGCTTCCAGGCGCAGGTTGCCGCCAAGGAAGCCGGCGACGACGAAGCCATGTATTACGACGCCGATTACATCCGCGCGCTCGAATATGGCTTGCCGCCGACGGGCGGTTGCGGCATCGGCATCGACCGCCTGATGATGCTGATCACCGATTCACCCAATATCCGCGACGTCATCCTGTTTCCGCACTTGCGCCGGGAAGACTGACCGGTTTTGCTTGCGATACATAAAAAGGGCCGTTTTGCGGCCCTTTTTTATTGTGGGCTGTAATTATCTTTTCTTGAAGAAATTTTAATTTTTTCGACATGCATGGTGAAACTTCAGCATTGCCTTTAAAATCACATTTTGTGGTAGGTCGCCGCTTCTCTCTTTCCCCCGGACTGTGCATTGACAAAAATTAAGTCGTTCCGTGCCCCGTGGTCCGTCCGCTCCTACCTGCTCTGCCTGGTATTGGCGTGCCTGTTGCCAGGCGTCCTAGGCGCAGCTGCCCTGTTTATTTTTCAATATCAGGAAAGCCGCACGCAACTGCAAAAAAATACCATTCTGACGGCACGCGCTTTGGTGCAGACGGTGGACCACCAGTTGCTGAGCGTCCAAGCCGTTGCACAAACCCTGGCGACTTCCGAGGCATTGCGGCTCCACGACCTTGCAGTGTTTCACCAGCAGGCGCGCGCGGCCATGAAGCAGGTCGGCCTGGGCAATAACGTGGTGTTGCGTGACATGGCCGGCCGGCAAATTCTCAACACGGCAGTGGAGTTTCGCACGCCACTGGCGCCAACAGCGGCGCCAGACCAGGTGCGCGACATTTTTGCGTCCGGCAAGCCGAAAATCAACGACATGTTTGTCGGCCCGGTACTGAAACGCCCCGTCATGAGCGTGGATGTCCCTGTCATCATCGACGGCAAGGTTAGCTATGCCCTCGGGGTTGGCGTCCTGCCGGAGCATTTCGACAGGATCCTCAAGTCGCAACGCTTGCCGCCAGACTGGCTGGTCGTGATCGTCGACAGCGCCGGCACGATCATTGCACGTTCGCATGCTTCAGAACGCTTCATCAACGAGAAAGCATCGCCCGATTTACTCAAGGCCTTGCAACGCGCGCCCGAAGGCGGGATTAAAGCCATCACGAAGGAAGGCGTTTCCGTATTGTCTTTTTTCAGTGAGTCGCCAGTCACGCACTGGCGCGTGGCCATTGGCATCCCGCGCGACACGGTAGAAAATGCACTGGCACAAACCCTCTCGCTGCTGGCGCTTGGCGTGGCGTCCCTGTTTGGCGTCGGATTGTTCCTGGCATGGTTCATGGGAGGAAAAATCGCCTTTTCCGTCAGGGCGCTCACGGCCCCCGCCAGCGCGCTGGGAAGCGGCGCTACCGTCGAGGTTCCGCCCCTGCACATCCAGGAAGCTGCCGAAGTCGCGGCGGCAATCGGGCGCGCAGCCAACTTGCTTAATGAACATTCCGCCAGCTTGCGCGACAAGGAGCTGGAACTGGCCGAAGCGCATCGCCTTGCCAAGTTCGGCACCTGGCACTGGGATGCGCGCACGGATGCCATCACCACCTCCCAGTCGGTCCCGACCATTTTTGGCGAGGAAATTCATTCCTTTGCCCAGACGCGGGGCACGCTGCTGTCAGAAGATACCTGGCAGATGGTTAACGAGGCGACGAATGAGGCCGTCCGCACGGGAACCGGGTATGACCTGGAATTGACGATCCAGCGCCGTGATGGCGCGGTGATTTGCCTTCACTCGAAGTGCCAGGCCGTCTGGAATCAGGCGCACGTCGTCATTGGACTGCGCGGGACGGTGCAAGACATTACCGAACGCAAGAAAGCCGAAGAGAAATTGCGCGAGTCCGAAGAGCGTTTTCGCCTGGTGGCCGACAACATTACGCAGCTGGCCTGGATCACGGACGGTGAAGGCCAGCCGCTATGGCTCAACCGCCGCTTCCTGGAATTTACCGGCACGACCCTGGAGAGCATGAAAAACAAGGGCTGGCGCAAATTGCACCACCCCGACCATCTGGACGATGCCATTGTAAAATTCGGCCAGCACCTGACCAGCGGCGAACCGTGGGAAGACACCTTCCCGATGAAGGGCGCTGACGGACAGTATCGCTGGTTCCTGTCGCGCGCCATCTCGCAACGCGATGCCTCCGGCCGCATAGTCCGCTGGTTCGGTACCAATACGGATATCACGGCGCTGCGGGATGCCGATGAGGAATTGCAAAAATTTAAATTCTTCAGTGACTGCGCCAATGATGGCTTGATGCTGCTCGACCAGCAGGGGCATATCCTGTACGCGAACAAGCTGGCGTGTGAACGCCTTGGCTATAGCGAACAGGATATGCTTCGGCTGAATATTTCCGCAATCGATCCCCAGCACACGGCACAAGAGTTTGCCGCGATATTCGCACGCAGCAAGCAACACCGGATACCCCCCTTTGAAGGCGTGCATCAGCGCAGGGATGGCACCACCCTGACTGTGGAGACAGCCGTCGCCGTGCTTGAGCACAAGGGAGAATGGTTGATGTTTGCCACTGCGCGCGACATTACCGAGCGCAAGCAGGCCGAGCTGCGCGTGCGCGAAGCTGCCCTGCACGACCCGCTGACCAGCTTGCCGAACCGGGCACTGGTATTCGAATATTGCGGCCGCCTGCTGGCTGCCGCACGCCGCAACCATAGCCGGGGCGCCCTGATGTTCATCGATCTTGACCGCTTCAAGCCGGTCAATGATCTTTACGGCCACGAGACGGGCGACCGCCTGCTGCAGGAAGTCGCCAGCCGCCTGGTGGATTGCGTGCGCGATGAAGACCTTGTCGGGCGCATTGGCGGCGACGAGTTTGTCGTGGTCCTGCCCTATATCGAATCCGAGCGCGAGCGCGTGGCGCGGGTCGCGCAGCACGTCTGCGACAGCCTCGAGCAGCCGTTCCGGATCGACGGACTGGAGCTGACGATCTCCGCGTCGATCGGCATCAGCTATTTCCCCGACCATGCCACTGAAGTCAGCACGCTGCTGCATGCCGCCGACCTGGCCATGTATCTCGCCAAGCAATCCGGCAGGGCCAATTACCAGTTCTATACGCCCGGCCTGGAAGAGCGCGCCGAGCAGACGCTGCTGCTGGAAGTCCGGCTCAAGCAGGCACTCAAGCAGGGTACGCTCAAGCTGCACTACCAGCCCGTCATCGACATCCGCAGCGGACAGCTTGCAGGCGCCGAAGCGCTGGTGCGCCTGGCAGACGAGCATGGCGTCGAGTCCGTCGGGCCCGCCACCTTCATTCCCGTGGCGGAGTCGACCGGACTGATCGGCGAACTGGGCGAATGGGCGCTGCAGGAAGCTTGCCGGCAGCAGATGGCGTGGCGGCGCGCGGGACTGACCACCCGGGTGGCGATCAATGTTTCGCCCTTGCAGTTCCGCCAGCGCGGGTTTGCCGAGCGGCTGAGCGAAATCATTGCCAGCTCCGGCATTGATCCCGCCTGCCTCGAGATCGAAGTGACCGAGAGCGCGGTCATGGAAAATGTCAGCGACGCCATCGAACTCCTCAGAAAGATCAAGATGCTGGGGGTCAGGGTAGCACTCGACGATTTCGGCACCGGCTATTCCAGTCTCAGCAGCCTGAGCAACCTGCCGCTCGACAAGCTCAAGGTCGACCAGTCATTCGTGCGCCGCATCGAGCGCGACAAGGCAAGCCGGTCCGTGACGGAGGCGATCATCGCGCTGGCCCGCAGCCTGAATCTCCAGGTGGTCGGCGAAGGCATCGAGTCCGAGTTCGCACTCCATTACCTGGCCAGGCAAGGCTGCAATCTCGCCCAGGGATACTGGTTCAGCCGGCCCCTGCCGCCGGATGAATTTTTTTCGTGGTACCGCAATCGCACCGATGATCGGCGCCTGCAACTCACCGGACAGGCCTGAAACGGCGCAGCGTTTGTTACAAAGGCTTACACCTGACACACCTTGCCGTCTATGTTCGATGAAACTTTCCTCTGATAATTAGTTCATAGGAAGACAACATCAACATTTCAAGCATGGGAGCCTTTATGGAAGCCAATCACAAGCCGAACCGCATTCACCCTCTTGTGGCAATTGCCGCCGTTGCCGTCACCGTCCTGAGCATCACGGGCGTGGCGGCCATTACCGGCCTGCTGCCGGCATCCCACGGCGAAAGCGGCCCGGGCAGCGCTTCGGTTGCGCACATGTTTGCGCCGGTGCCCGCCGCAACGGGCGATGCCGCCGCAAATTTCACCACCCCCGTCGAGCCGAAAGCGCAGCTTGCCGCGAATGACGCGGAAAAGCCGGTGCCCCAGGCGGCCCAGAAGCCAGCCGGCAATGAACACCAGGGCACCCGCCCGGCGTCCAGCGGTTACCGGCAGCACACTACCCAGGTAGCGCAGGCGCGCGCCACATGCCGCGACTGCGGCCGCGTGGAAGCGGTTACGCCAGTCAAGGAACAGGGCCAGGCCAGCGGCGTGGGCATCGTCGCCGGCGCTGTGCTGGGCGGCGTGCTTGGCAACCAGGTTGGCGGCGGCAATGGCAGGAAGCTTGCGACGGTCGCCGGCGCTGTGGGCGGCGGCTATGCCGGCAATGAAGTGGAAAAACGCACCCGCGCCACCAGTAGCTATCAGGTACGCGTGCGCATGGAAAACGGCACGTCGCGCACCTTCCGCCAGACCAGCGACAGCTGGCGCGTGGGCGACCGCGTGCGCATCGTCAACGGCGAACTGACCATGCGCGGATAAGGCGAAGATCCCTTGTAAAAAGGGCGGCCCGTAATGAGGCCGCCCTTTTTTATTTAGCCTCTTCGATCCAGGCCGCCTGGATCGCTTCAAGGATCTTTTCGCCCGAACGCTTGTGGTCGTCGTCGAAGCCATCGAGCTCGCAGACCCAGTTATGCAAGTCGGTAAAGCGCACGGTGAGCGGGTCGATGTCCGGGTACTTGTCGTGCAAGTCTTCCGCGATCTGAGTAATGTCGGTCCATTTCATGGCGGTGCCCTCAATGATTTTCGCTGACCTGGTTGATCGTGTACTTCGGAATCTCGATCACGAGGTCTTCGTCGCCGACCACTGCCTGGCAGGACAGGCGCGATTGCGCTTCCAGTCCCCAGGCCATGTCGAGCAGGTCTTCTTCCTTTTCCTCGGCTTCGTTCAGGGATTCGAAGCCTTCGCGCACCACCACGTGGCAGGTGGTGCAGGCGCAGGATTTTTCGCAGGCGTGCTCGATCTCGATATCGTGCTCGAGCAGGGTATCGCAGACGGTCTTGCCTTTTTGCGCCTCGATGACGGCGCCTTCGGGGCATAGGGTGGCGTGGGGAAGGACAACGATCTGGGGCACAGGCTACCTCGGGTTCAAATGGGTTGTTGGTTACGGCTTCAGGCGATTTCGTCGAGCTTCTTGCCGGACAGCGCCTGGCGCACGCTGCGGTCCATGCGGCGCGCGGCAAAGTCTTCCGTGCCGGCGGCCAGCGCCTGCACCGCCGCCTTGATGGCGTCGTGGTCATTGCCCTGCGCCTGCCGGCGCAAGCCTTCGACCAGACCCGCGATTTCGCTGCGTTCTTCTTCCGTCAGGAGATTGGCGTCGGCTGCCAGCGCCGACTCGGTGGCCAGCAGGATGCGCTCGGCCTCGACCTGCTCTTCGCGCAGCGCGCGCGACTGCATGTCGCTCTCGGCCAGGGTGAAGGAATCCTGCAGCATCTTGGCGATTTCGTCGTCCGACAGGCCATAGGAGGGCTTGACAGTGATCGACGATTCCACGCCCGAGCGCAGCTCGCGCGCCGACACGGCCAGCAGGCCGTCGGCATCGACCTGGTAAGTGATGCGGATGCGCGCCGCGCCGGCGGCCATCGGCGGAATGCCATGCAACTCGAAGCGCGCCAGCGAGCGGCAGTCGGACACCAGTTCGCGCTCGCCCTGCACCACGTGGATCGCCAGCGCTGTCTGGCCATCCTTGAAGGTAGTGAATTCCTGCGCGCGCGCGCAGGGAATGGTGGAATTGCGCGGAATGACCTTTTCGGCCAGGCCGCCCATGGTCTCGATGCCCAACGACAGCGGGATGACGTCCAGCAGCAGCCAGTCGTCGCCCGGCGCGCGGTTGCCGGCCAAAAGATTGGCCTGGATGGCGGCGCCCAGCGCCACCACGCGGTCGGGGTCGATATTGGCCAGCGGCGTGGTCTTGAAGAATTCGCCGACGGCCTTGCGGATGTGCGGCATGCGCGTGGCGCCACCGACCAGCACGACGCCATCGACATCCTCTTCCGACAGGCCGGCGTCGCGCAGCGCCTTCTTGCACGGCGCCATGGTTTTTTTCACCAGGTGCTGGGTGATCTCGACGAAGGTCGCCGCGGTCAGGGTCAGGTGGACCTGCTCGCCGCTTTGCAGCACGGCGTCGATCTGGGTTTCGGACTTGGTGGAGAGAAGTTCCTTGGCTTCGCGCGACTTCACCATCAACAGGCGCGTGTCCTGGTCCGACAGCGGCGCCAGCTTGGCCTGCTCGATGATCCAGCACAGCAGGCGGTGGTCGAAGTCGTCGCCGCCCAGGGCAGAATCACCGCCCGTGGCCAGCACTTCGAAGACGCCCTTGGTCAGCTTCAGGATGGAGATGTCGAAGGTGCCGCCGCCGAGGTCATAGACGGCATAGATGCCTTGCGAATTGTGGTCGAGACCATAAGCGATGGCCGCCGCGGTTGGCTCGTTCAAGAGGCGCAGCACATTCAGGCCGGCGAGTTTTGCCGCATCCTTGGTGGCCTGGCGCTGGGCATCGTCGAAATAGGCCGGCACCGTGATCACGGCGCCCACGAGCTCATCGCCGAGCGCGTCTTCCGCATGCTGGCGCAGGGTTGCGAGGATTTCCGCCGAGACTTCAACCGGGCTTTTGACGCCGGCCACGGTCTTCAACTGCACCATGCCCGGGGTATCCAGGAAGTCATAGGGCATGTTCTCGGCGTGGGCAATATCCTTCAAGCCGCGCCCCATGAAGCGCTTGACCGAGACAATGGTATTTTTCGGGTCGCTGACCTGGGCGGCCTGCGCCTTGTAGCCGATGTTGGCGTGGCCGCTGGGCAGGTAGCGCACGACCGATGGCAACAGCGCCCTGCCCTCCTCGTCGACCAGCACTTCCGGGATGCTGCTGCGCACGGTTGCGACCAGCGAATTGGTGGTGCCGAGGTCGATCCCGACCGCCAGCCTGTGCTGGTGCGGCGCGGTGGACATGCCCGGCTCGGAAATTTGCAGAAGCGCCATAAACTATTGTTTCCTAATCGCTGACCAGGTCAAAAATCCTGGCCACTTCATCTTCGAATTTTTCGACGAACATCATGCGCCGCACGCCAAGCGCGGCCGCATCGAAATCGCCGGCATCAAGCCGTGCCGCGAGGTTGGCAATTTCCGCCTTGCGCGCGGCAAGCAACTCGCCTTCCAGGCTTTCCAGTTCACCGATGTCTTTTGCGGCATGGGCGTCTTCCAGCGCTTCGCGCCATTCCATCTGCTGCATCAGGAAGGCTGGCGGCATGGCGGTATTGGATTCGACCTGGAGGTCGACGCCGTTGAGTTCGCACAGGTACTTTGCCCGTGCAAGCGGTTTTTTCAGGGTCTGGTAAGCCTCGTTGGCGCGCGTCGCCCACTGCATGGCCACGCGCTTTTCGGCGCCGCTGGCGGCGGCGAAACGGTCCGGGTGGGCCTGGTTCTGCACTTCGTGGTACGCGCGGTCCAGCGCTGCGAGGTCGATCTCGAAGCGCTGCGGCAAATGGAAAAGTTCGAAGTGCGTCTTCATGATTGTGGGAAAGAGTTTGTAAGCCGCGCAGGCGGCGAACTACTCTGTCCCCAACTGACTTTCAGGCTTTTGATTTGGTGGCTTTAAATACGGAAGCTTTCGCCGCAGCCGCACTCATCCTTCATGTTGGGATTGCGGAACTTGAAGCCTTCGTTCAAGCCTTCGCGCGCAAAATCCAGCTCGGTGCCATCGATGTACGGCAGGCTCTTGGGATCGACGAAGACTTTCACGCCATGCGATTCGAACACCTGGTCATCGTCGCTGCTCTCGTCGACATACTCGAGCTTGTAGGCCATGCCCGAGCAGCCGGTGGTGCGCACGCCGAAACGCAGGCCAATGCCCTTGCCGCGCCGCTCGATGTAACGGCTGATGTGTTTTGCCGCCTTTTCCGTCAATGTAATCGCCATCTTGCTTTCCTCAACGCCTCCCGTACCGGGAAGGAATTTACCGCACCTGCCTGTCGCCTGCTACTTAAGCCGTTTCCTTGGCCGCGCCGTGCTTGGCCTGGTAATCCTGCACTGCCGCCTTGATGGCGTCTTCCGCCAGGATCGAGCAGTGGATTTTTACCGGCGGCAGCGCCAGCTCTTCGGCAATCTGGGTATTCTTGATTGCCAGCGCCTGGTCGAGCGTCTTGCCCTTGACCCATTCGGTCACCAGCGAAGATGAAGCAATCGCCGAGCCGCAGCCATAGGTCTTGAACTTTGCATCCTGGATCACGCCGTCTTCGCCGACCTTGATCTGCAGCTTCATGACGTCGCCGCATGCCGGGGCGCCGACCATGCCGGTACCCACCGTCTCGTCGCCCTTTTCGAAAGCGCCAACGTTGCGCGGGTTTTCATAGTGGTCGAGGACTTTTTCCGAATATGCCATTTTGTACTCCTGTATGTGCTGTTAGTGTGCTGCCCACTGGATCGAATTGATGTCGATCCCTTCCTTGTGCATGTCCCACAGCGGCGACAGTTCGCGCAGCTTGCCGACCTTGGACTTGAGCAGGTTGATGGTGAAGTCGATGTCTTCCTCGGTGGTGAAGCGGCCGATGGTGAAACGGATCGAGCTATGCGCCAGTTCGTCGCTGCGGCCCAGGGCGCGCAGCACATACGACGGCTCCAGGCTGGCCGAGGTGCAGGCCGAACCGGAGGACACGGCGATATCCTTGATCGCCATGATCAGGGACTCGCCTTCGACGTAGTTGAAGCTGATGTTGAGGTTGTGCGGCACGCGGTGCGCCATGTCGCCATTGACATAGACTTCCTCGATTTCCATCAAGCCCTTGGCCAGGCGGTCGCGCAGGGCGCGGATGCGGGCCAGCTCGTCGTCCATTTCTTCGCGGGCAATGCGGAAGGCTTCGCCCATGCCGACGATCTGGTGCGGCGCCAGCGTGCCCGAGCGCAGGCCGCGCTCGTGGCCGCCGCCGTGCATCTGCGCTTCGATGCGCACGCGCGGCTTGCGGCGCACGTACAGCGCGCCGATGCCCTTGGGGCCGTAAGTCTTGTGGGCCGAGAAGGACATCAGGTCGACCTTGGTCTTTTCCAGGTCGATCACTACCTTGCCGGTCGCCTGGGCGGCGTCGCTGTGGAAGATGATGCCCTTCTTGCGGCACAGTTCGCCGATTTCGTCGATCGGCTGGATCACGCCGATTTCGTTATTGACCAGCATGACCGACACCAGGATGGTGTCCGGGCGGATCGCTGCTTCCAGCTGGGCGATGGTGATCAGGCCGTTGTCCTGCGGCTGCAGGTAAGTCGCCTCGAAGCCTTCGCGCTCCAGTTCGCGCACGGTGTCCAGCACGGCCTTGTGCTCGGTCTTGACCGTGATGATGTGCTTGCCCTTGGTCTTGTAGAAGTGCGCGGCGCCCTTGATGGCCAGGTTGTTGCTCTCGGTTGCGCCGGAAGTCCAGATGATCTCGCGCGAATCGGCGTTGACCAGCTTGGCGACCTGCTCGCGGGCTTCCTCGACGGCCTTCTCGGCGGTCCAGCCATACATGTGGCTGCGCGACGCGGGGTTGCCGAACTGCTCGCGCAGGTAGGGGATCATCTTGTCGGCCACGCGCGGGTCGATCGGCGTCGTCGCCGAATAATCCATGTAAATCGGGAAGTGCGGTGCCTTCAGGGTATCCAGCAGGCTTTTTTCCAGGGGGGCGTTCATTCTCTTATTACTCCAGTCAAACCACTACATGGGGGCGCACGATCGAAACCACGCGCGGCTCGGCAGCTTTCTGCTTTTGCTGCTCCACCAGATCTTTCAGGGAAACCGAATCCAGGTATTCCACCATCTTGGCATTCAGGGTCGACCACAGGTCATGCGTCATGCACTGCTGGCCAGTCTCATGGTCGGCGCCGTGGCAATTTCCCTTGCCGCCGCACTGGGTCGCGTCAAGCGGCTCGTCCACGGCGATGATGATATCGGCGACAGTCACATCTTCTGCACGCCGGGCAAGATTATAGCCGCCCCCGGGGCCGCGCACAGACTCCACGATCTCGTGGCGGCGCAGCTTGCCGAACAACTGTTCCAGATAGGACAGGGAAATCTCCTGGCGCCGGCTGATGGCCGCCAGCGTGACGGGACCCTTATCCTGGCGCAAGGCCAGGTCGATCATCGCGGTCACGGCAAAGCGGCCTTTGGTCGTCAATCTCATGTGTCGTCCACCTCGGATGCGGTTTAAGCGTATTTTGAGCGTATTGAACGCGCCTTATTGCCTATTGGTCTATCATTGCGCCCTGCAGAGTTGCCTTAAAGACTCTACTTTCAGAACCCAATTCCCCAATAGTTGAGCATTTAGATCAAGTATAACAAAGTTGACTAAATTTGTCAGGAATAGCTCCAAAGGAACCCTGGGAACAGCGGGAACCATGGGAAATGCGGGAACAGGCGGCGACACAGCACATCCCGAGGCGGCTCGTAGAGCCGGGATGGAAGAGATTCCGGTCAAACCTGCCGGCCAGTGAACGTCAGGCCAGCTTGACCACCATGGACTCGATGACCTGACGGCAGCTTTCGGCGCAGCGCCGGCAAGCCTGGGCTGATTCCGCCATGCCGCCGGCCTGCTCGCAGCCCTGGGCGCACAACTCGCAGATCGCAGCGCACAACTGGCAAGTCTGGTCAAGAAAGTGCGACCCACGCAAGATGAAATCGGCACAAGTCTGGGTGATCGCGGCGCAATCCATCATGAGCCGGAAATGCCCCGGCTCCAGGTGCGGACCGCCACTTTCCTGGCTATGGCTCAAGGCCATGTGCAGGCAGGCATTGTGGCATTTCTGGCATGCCTCAAGGCATTTTTTCATTTCAGTACTAAGTGGATGGTGCATGCCGCTCTCCGCCGCTATCCTTGCAAGACCGTTGGAATGCCGCCCAGCCGGGCAGCATCAGGATGGTTCGCCTCAATTGCCGCCAAACTTCATTTGCACGCGCATGAAAACCATGTAGGAAGTATTTTTGTCCGCGTAATACGGCAAGAGTTCATTCGGTATGTTGCGCCGGCTGACCATGCCGCCAAAACCGAGCTTCGCCGGCCCGCGCGTCTTGGGCTCATACAGGTAGCCCAGGCTCAACTTGCCCACTTCATGGCTCTGGTCGCGCGGACCATCTTCGTTGCGGAACAATTCATCATGGCCGGCGCGTTCGACCCGCCCGAACAAGGTATGCTGCTCGCCGATGCGCATGGCGGTGTCCAGCAGGTAGGCGTTGCCGCTATTGCCTGAAGGCCCCTTGCCGCGCCCAAAAGCCAGCGTGGTGTGCCAGGCATTACTGTTGTAGCCGCCGCGATAGGTCAGCGACGCGGTACGGCGGTGGGTGCGCTGGTCCTGGCGGAACTGGTCGGGACTGCTGATGAAGCCGCGGCTCAATTGCAGCGCCCAGTGCGGGCCCAGCTTGTAGCCCAGGCGCTTGGTGGCGGAATCAAGGCGCAGCAACTCGTCATTGCTGCGAAATTGCTCGGATTCGCGCTCCTTGAACAGGGCACCCTCCAGCTTGAGGTTGCGCCAGGTATAACCAAGCGCGGCCATGCTGGTGCCCATGTTGCGCGAATTCAGCCAGTGCACGCTCGGCCAGAAACCGACGATGCGATGGACGTTTTCCATGGTGCCGGAATCAAACTGGATGCGCAAGCCGGTCGGCGCCGGCACCGGTGCTTCGCCGGGCAGCGAAGCCAGGGCGGATTCCGTCAGCCGCCCTTCCTGCGCCGTCTCGGCAGCAGGAGCAAACTCCTGGGCAATGGCGGCTTGCATCACACATGCACACACGCAGCCACACGACAAAGCCGACATTCGCGTTGTGATCATTGCTTCCTCCATTGCAGAACCCAGTCACGAAGGCGTGAATGCAATCGCCATACCAGGAAAAGCGAGGCAGCCCACACAAACGCAGATCCCGCGCTGCCACGCTGCTTGGAACAGAATGGCGCAGGACAAGGAATGCTGTGTGCTATGCCGAAGCCTGCAAGATCCGATTAACTCTTGCAAACCTTACAGGAAGGGCAAACTTTACATTTCCTGCTTTTCCCGGCAAAGATTAGAGGCGATCAACGCGAAGTGGTTACCGCAGGCGAGCACCGTTTCTTGATGCCACACAAAAAAGATGCCGCCTCGGAGGATGGGCGATCAGCCCCGGGATGGGCTGCCATGAAGAAGGTGCATGGGCGCGAACAATGCCTGCATGACCGGATTAAGGATAAAGCTCAAATTGTAAGGATGCTCCGAGACCGTCTGCGGGAATTGTGCCAGCGCCGGCACTGCCTGCAATTGCTCGGCAATCTTCCCCCACAGGACAAGGGTTGGCACGGTCGTGCCATTTTTCTGCGCATACCCGGCCAGCGCTTCCAGCACGCATTGCAGGAAAGCTTGCCAGGCTTTGGCTTCCTTCAGCGGCGGCACGTGGGGGCGAAACACCAACGCGGCATTCATCAAAAGAAAGCCCCGGTCGGTGAGGTTTTGCTGCAGTTCGGCGCGCGTCTGGATCAGGGCGGAACCGGGCGCATTGGCTTCTTCGGCGATGTGCGCCAGCGCCGCGCCCGAGGTGTGCTCCGGCTGCAGGCGCCCCTCGGCGACCAGCAGCATCTTCATGAAGTTGCGCAGCGATGTGGCGCGGTTGACTGGCTTGGAGAGGCCGCCAGCCGACCAGAGCGACGCCACTGCGCCATCCATGAAGCAAAAGCCGGTGGCGCTCTCGACACGCGGATAGGGGCCCTCGCCCACCAGCACGTAACGCACCGCCGGCAATGGCTGGGCAAAGGCCGCGAATAGCCTGCCTTCGGTGGGCAGATACTGGTCGTCGACCAGCGCCGGGAGGTAGGCCGGATGGGCCGCGGCCAGCGCTTCCAGGCCGGCGCGCAGTGCGGGCCGCCAGGAAGGGTCGGCCAGGCCGAGCATGTCGAGGAATGCCGCGGGAACGGTCGAAGAAAGTGTCACGGCCATGGTCATTTACCCGTGAGCGACACGATATTGTCGGCACCGGCGGCGCCAAACAGGCTTTCCTTCATGATTTGCAGCTGGTCGCGCACCTTGGCCGCCTGCTCGAATTCCAGGTTTTTGGCATGTTCGACCATCAGTTTTTCCAGGCGCTTGATTTCCTTGCTGACCTGCTTCTCGCTCATGGCTTCGTAATCCGTATGCGTCTGCGCGGCCTGCAGCTCCAGGCGCGCCTCGTGCGGATTGTAGACGCCGTCGATCAGCTCGCGGATTTCCTTGGAAACGCCGCGCGGCGTGATGCCGTGGGCTTCATTGTGGGCCACCTGCTTGGCGCGGCGGCGCTCGGTCTCGTCGATGGCGCGCTTCATGGAATCAGTGATGCGGTCACCATACAGGATCGCGGTGCCGTTCAGATTACGGGCGGCGCGGCCGATGGTCTGGATCAGGCTGCGCTCGGAGCGCAGAAAGCCTTCCTTGTCGGCGTCGAGGATCGCCACCAGCGAGACTTCCGGGATATCCAGGCCTTCGCGCAGCAGGTTGATCCCGACCAGCACATCGAAGGTGCCCAGGCGCAGGTCGCGGATGATTTCCACGCGCTCGACGGTATCGATATCGCTGTGCAGGTAGCGCACCTTGATGCCGTTCTCGCCCAAAAATTCGGTCAATTGCTCGGACATGCGCTTGGTCAGCGTCGTCACCAGCACGCGCTCGTTCTTCTTGACGCGCAGGGTGATTTCCGACACCAGGTCATCAACCTGGGTGCTGGCCGGGCGCACGATGATCTGCGGATCGACCAGGCCTGTGGGGCGCACCACCTGCTCGACCACCTGGCCGGAATGGGTCTTTTCATAGTCCGCCGGTGTCGCCGAGACGAACACGGTCTGGCGCAGCTTGCCCTCGAACTCGTCGAAGCGCAGCGGCCGGTTATCCAGCGCTGACGGCAGGCGGAAGCCGTAATCGACCAGATTGGTCTTGCGCGCGCGGTCGCCGTTGTACATGCCGTTCAACTGGCCCAGCAGCACGTGCGACTCGTCCAGGAACATCAGCGCATCCTGCGGCAGGTAATCCACCAGCGTCGGCGGCGGCTCGCCCGCCTTGGCGCCGGACAGGTGGCGCGAATAGTTTTCAATACCCTTGGTGAAGCCGATCTCGGTCATCATTTCCAGGTCGAAGCGGGTGCGCTGCTCCAGGCGCTGCTCCTCCACCAGCTTGTGTTCCTTGCGGAAGAACTCCAGCCGCTCGCGCAACTCTTCCTTGATGGTTTCGATGGCGCGCAGGACGGTTGCGCGCGGCGTGACGTAGTGCGAGCCCGGATAGATGGTAAAGCGCGGGATCTTCTGCCGCACGCGACCGGTCAACGGGTCGAACAGCTGCAGGTTGTCGATTTCATCGTCGAACGTCTCGATGCGCAGCGCCAGCTCCGCATGCTCGGCCGGGAAGACGTCGATGGTGTCGCCGCGCACGCGGAAGGTGCCGCGGCCGAAATCGACTTCGTTGCGGGAGTACTGCATCTGGATCAGGCGGGCGATGACGTCGCGCTGGCTCACCTTGTCCTTGGCGCGCAAGGTCAGGATCATCTGGTGGTATTCGTTGGGGTTACCGATACCGTAGATGGCCGAAACCGTTGCCACGATGACCACGTCGCGCCGCTCCATCAGCGACTTGGTGCACGACAGGCGCATTTGCTCGATATGCTCGTTGATCGAGGAATCCTTCTCGATGAACAGGTCGCGCTGGGGCACGTAGGCTTCCGGCTGGTAGTAATCGTAATAACTGACGAAATACTCGACGGCATTGCGCGGGAAAAATTCGCGGAATTCGCTGTACAGCTGCGCCGCCAGGGTTTTATTGGGCGCAAACACGATGGCCGGACGCCCCATGCGGGCGATGACATTGGCCATCGTAAAAGTCTTGCCTGAGCCGGTCACGCCCAGCAGTGTCTGGAATGACAAGCCATCCTCGACGCCTTCCACCAGCTGCTTGATCGCCGCAGGCTGGTCGCCGGCCGGGGGGAACGGCTGGTACAGCTGGTAGGGGGAATCGGGAAAGGTGACGATGCGGGATTCGTCGATGCTGTTTGGAACCTGGGTTAATTCAGCCATGATTGTTCGACCTTTGGTAAAATAATAGGTTGCAATCAGCCGCAACGTCCTTACAAACAACCAGGTTTTGCGGATTGGGCAACCCTGCTGCGCTACCACCAATGCAGCCAACTTTTCATGTTATCACGATGACCGCACCTCTTTCCGCCTCCCTTTTCGGCGCCATTGAAATGGCCCCGCGCGACCCTATCCTCGGCATCACCGAAGCTTTCAACGCTGACAAGAACCCGGGCAAGACCAACCTGGGCGTCGGCGTCTATTACGATGACAACGGCAAGGTGCCGTTGCTGGAATGCGTAAAAAAGGCTGAAGCGCAGCTGATGGAAAAACTGGCGCCGCGCACTTACCTGCCGATCGAAGGCCTCGCAGCGTACGACAAGGCGGTGCAGGAACTGGTGTTTGGCGCCGACAGCGCCGTGATCCAGGAAAAGCGCGCAGTCACCGCGCAAGCCATCGGCGGCACCGGCGCGCTGAAACTGGGCGCCGACTTCCTCAAGCGCTTCTCGCCCGATTCGCAAGTCTGGATCAGCGACCCAAGCTGGGAAAACCACCGCGCCCTGTTCGAATCGGCCGGCTTCGTCGTCAATAACTATCCGTACTACGATGCCGCCACCCGCGGCGTGAACTTCGACGGCATGCTGGCCGCCCTGAAGGCCATGCCGGCCGGCGCCATCGTGCTTCTGCACGCCTGCTGCCACAACCCGACCGGCGCTGACCTGACTGAAGACCAGTGGACCCAGGTCATCGACGTGGTGACCCAGCGCGGCCTGATTCCCTTCCTCGACATGGCTTACCAGGGCTTTGGCGACGGCATCGACGCCGACGGCGAGGTGGTGCGCCGCTTTGCCGACGCCGGCGGCCCGCTGTTCGTCTCCAATTCTTTCTCGAAGTCGTTCTCGCTGTATGGCGAGCGCGTCGGCGCCCTGTCCATCGTCGCTGCCAGCGCAGAAGAAGCCGCCCGCGTGATGTCGCAACTCAAGCGCGTCGTGCGCACCAACTATTCCAACCCGCCGACTCATGGCGGCCAGGTGGTTGCCACCGTGCTGTCCAGCCCGGAATTGCGCAAGCTGTGGGAAGAAGAACTGGCCGGCATGCGCGTGCGCATCAAGGAAATGCGTGAAGAACTGGTGAAAAAGCTTAAGGCCAAGGCCCCGGCCCAGGATTTCGACTTCGTCATCAAACAGCGCGGCATGTTCTCGTATTCCGGCCTGACCAAGGACCAGGTCGGCCGCCTGCGCGAAGAATTTGCGATCTACGCGGTGGATACTGGCCGGATCTGCGTGGCAGCTTTGAACTCGCGCAACATCGATAATGTGGTCGATGCGATCGGCAAGGTACTGTAATCAACAAAATTGCCGCAAGGCTTTGACAAGATCGTAGATACCGCCTATAATCTTGTCTCCTTTCCCTGATAGCTCAGTTGGTAGAGCGACGGACTGTTAATCCGCAGGTCCCTGGTTCGAGTCCAGGTCGGGGAGCCAAAGAATATAAGGGGTTACGAATGATTTCGTAACCCCTTTTTCTTTTACCGGTCCCCAGCGGTACACTTTCAGTACAGTCACGGTGCAACCTTTGAACAGAGGCACCATGGCAACCATCACAAAAACACCTTCAGGAACTTGGAAAGCGGTAATCCGGCGCAGCGGCTGGCCATCGGCCATAAAAACCTTTCGCACCAAGCGTGATGCGGAAGACTGGGCTCGTGGTACAGAAGATGAAATGGTGCGCGGTGTCTATATTCAACGCGGGCCGTCTGAAAAAACAACAATCAAAGAAGCCCTAGAACGCTACCAGCGCGAAATAGTGCCAACGAAGAAAGAAAGCACCCAGCGTCGTGAAGGCGCCAGGATGCGAGAACTAACGTCCTATTTCGGGAAATACTCTCTTGCTGCAATTACCCCAGACCTTATTGCCAAATTCCGAGATTTCCGCTTGGCACAAGGCAAAGCCAACAATACCGTACGGCTGGAACTCGCCCTCCTCGGCCACCTATTCACTGTAGCAATCAAGGAATGGCATGTTGGCCTGATTTACAACCCGGTGGCCAATGTACGAAAACCAAGCCCCGGCGCCGGCAGAAACCGGAGGCTAACGAGTGCTGAACAGAAGAAATTGCTAGAAGCGATCGACCAACACAACAATCCCATGCTTGGCTGGATCGTCCGCCTAGCAATTGAAACGGGCATGAGGCAATCAGAAATCCTTGGCCTGCGCCGAAGCCAAATTGACATTGGAAGGCGTATCGTACGCCTTGTCGATACCAAAAATGACTCAGCCAGGACCGTCCCTCTAACCAAGGCTGCAACTGAAGTACTTCAACAGGCTCTCGATAACCCGATTCGTCCTATTGACACCAACCTGATCTTTTTCGGTGAACCTGGAAAAACCGGCGAACGCCGCGCATACCAGTTCACAAAGGTTTGGAATCGAATCAAGAAGCGATTGGGACTTGCAGACCTTCACTTTCATGACCTTCGCCATGAGGCCGTCAGCCGGCTCGTCGAAGGCGGCCTGAGCGACCAGGAAGTAGCATCAATCAGCGGACACAAGTCGATGCAGATGCTTCGACGCTATACACACCTACGCGCCGAGGATTTAGTTAGCAGGCTGGACGACATGCGTGTAGTAATCAATTGACATGCCCAAATCAGCGATCCACTTTTCCATCGAATAAAACTCGAACGGATCGAGGGCATAGAGCAATCCTTCTACCGGGTGATCCTCGCTACCGAAAATTGATTTTGCAATACATTTTCTATGAGCGACAACGCCCTTTATTCGGTCTGATTCCTCAACGAGTAGATCGGTAGCAATACGGTCGTAGATTTGAAGGTCCTCCAGTTCACGACTGACCCTTGGACTCCATAGGCATAATTTCACACATCGATACGCGCTGGTCCCATCGATTCGCGCAATCTGGACCAGCCTTTGATGCAACCGGTATAAGCTCAAAGCCGAAACCAAGTCCTTCATTTCCAGGCCACCGTTACACCTTTTATATTTCGCCAACAAGCTACGCTCAAAATTGGACAGCGACTCATTGAATGGTATGTCTGGGCCAACCAAGGTAATGAAATTTTTCGCCGGCTCACCTTCATTATTTATGCCGACCACGTACCCCTTGATCGTACAGATTTCCCACAAGCGCGACTCGTCTCCCCAGAGCGCGTCCCACAAATTTTCTGGGCCATGCTGAAAGTAGTTTTCCGCATCTGGAATAAGCATCGCAAGTACCCGTAAGTCTTTCTTGCCTAGCGCCACATCGCCGGCAAGATTTTTCCTCCATTTACCTGAGCTTTGGCTGTCTCGTCCGTCAGGATCGAGTCTATGAATCTCATCATCGAACCACTGAGAAAATTGATGAGGATTGACTGCGGCTTTCTTTCGCATTGCCCACTTCACCGTCGCGATTGTCCGAATGCGATTTTCCATTCGAACCGAATCACTTTCAGGGCATCTCCCTCTCCCAATCTTTTTTTGAATTGATTCGTTTTCTTTGAGCATGGATCGATAATTTATCAGTAAAAAATATCGGATATAGATGACTGATAAATATATCGCGGTTCCGTCAAAAATAGCACCATTAATTCCAATTAATTGAAGTTTCGGAGCTGACCGTGAGCACAACGCTTTCAACCCTGAGAAAACAATATCCCGTTCTTCTGACACTCGATCAGCTAGCACAAATTCTGCAGCGCAGCCCGACTGGACTACGCGAGACGCTATGCTCATCTCGCGCAAATTGGGCACAGCAGATTAACTCGACCAAGGTTTATATAGGGCGGCGTCTGTACTTTAGGACAGAGGACATCGCGCGCTTGATTGATGAAGAATTTTCGAAACCGGAATCTTGAAGAGAACAAACTCTATGACTACGGGATCGCGTGCCAGCTTTCCAAAGCATTCAGGCGGGGTCGTTCAAGTTACCCATTCATACCGTTATGGCGCGGTGCCAGAGCATCTTTTGGAAGATCCATTGTTAAGCTTAGATAGTCGGGCAGTGGGCGCGTGGTTGGCCGTCAAACCAGATGGCTGGGTTATAAGCATTGCTGTACTTCGACGCCGGCTTGCTCCGAATGGGAAGTCCGAACTTGGAAAAGAAAAGTGGCAACGCATTGCCCGCGAGCTTGTAGATGCCGGATATATGATCCGCAAAGTTTTTAACGGCGAAAATGGCCAATTGACATGGTTCATCTCATTCAATCCGGTCCCGGAAAGGGTAACCATAGGCGGGTTTTCCGGCTCCGGTGCAGCCGTCTCCGGCAGAGCCGTGGCCGGCAAAGCAGGCCATATAGGTATACCAACTGAAGAAGTATCACTTAAGAAAACCACTACCACGGGCAAAAGCGGCAGAGAAAGGACTGGCCTAGAAGAAGAAATTGATTCCGATTTTGCACAGCTTGTTTTCGAGCCTTCCATTGTTCATCTCAAGGAATGCCTTCTTAAAATTTTAAAAAAAGGGAACGTGACAAGCCCGTTAGTTGCTCAAGATCTTTTAGACGAATTAGCCGGCACATTGAATGCCGCCGCATGTGGAAAAAGAACGGCGATAGCTTCACCCTTGGGATGGTTCAGACAAGTGATTAAAAGGCAGGAGGCAGATACTTTTGATCAGCTCTATTCGAAAAACATTCAAAGGCGACGAAAAGAAGCCAAAAGTCTGAAGATGGTTGATGTCGCCTCGCCGGGGGTGTCACCGACCGGAAAAGAGCACTTAGCGAAATGCCAGGACATGGTTGGATACGTACCGAAGCGTCGCGCCGCGACCCTCGGCTGAAATTCTTTTTGCTCGCAGAGCGTTGCGGTTAGTTTTTCAAACGATATAGACAGAATACCTTTATCAGCGAATATGAATCGAAATTCAGAAAACTACCTGCATACACAAATGGCGCTTATCAAATCGTTGCAGAATCCGTCCGATCAACAACTGAAGCTCGTGGATTTGGGAGCGAGGTATCTTCAGGGACA
This sequence comes from Janthinobacterium sp. 17J80-10, assembly GCF_004114795.1. Lineage (NCBI taxonomy): Bacteria > Pseudomonadati > Pseudomonadota > Betaproteobacteria > Burkholderiales > Oxalobacteraceae > Janthinobacterium > Janthinobacterium sp. 17J80-10. The sequence continues at coordinate 3,046,902 of NZ_CP035311.1, forward strand.
TAGGCTAACGACGGCTGAGCTTCGGGCAATGGAAGCGTTGATTTTATGTGAGAAGTCACGCTGTCGCGCTGAAGCTGCCGCCGCAAAGGCTGCCCACGCATTGAAAAATGAAAAGGTACAAGCCCATCGAATTCGAACTCGACGGTTAATCGAACTAGGCGGGCTGGTCGAACTTGCCCAACTTGGCGATTGGGACAAAGGGCTATTAATTGGCGCCTTCACACATATGAAACTTCAATGTGCGCGTGACGGTTGGGAAAAAATTGCGGCGATGTTAAAAGCTGATGGGGACCAAATCCTAGAGTCAAGATCAGTGGCGAAAACTCGTCAGTTGAAGGATCAGTAATGCGCACTTAATAGTTTATCTCTGCGAGATAAACCGTGCGAAAAGCTTTGGCAGCCGTACAGCGCGAACATGAACCAAAAAGTTGGGCGCGCCCAACTTTTAATGTCGCAAAACTTTATCGCGATAAAGTTTTGGCCACCTCCCCATCTGACAAAGAAGTTTATCGCGATAAACTTTTTGTTGACCATAGGAAACCTTTGTCTGACAGATTTCAGAGGGAATAGCATGGCTACGTATCATTGCTCAATGAAGATTGGCGGCAAAGGCAAGGCCGCAGCGCATGCAAATTACATCGCCCGTGCCGGGCGGTATTCGCATCGCCAAAAACAGGATGATCTGGAAGCTCTTTGGCATGGCAACATGCCCAAATGGGCCGAGCATGATCCTGGCCAGTTTTGGAAAGCTGCAGACGCATATGAGCGGGCTAATGCGAATACATACCGCGAGCTGGAAGTAGCTCTGCCGCGAGAATTGACGCCCGCCCAACGTATCGGCTTGGTCCAAGAATTTATCCGCGAAACGCTGGGTAGCCAGCACGCCTATTCTGTGGCGATTCATAACCCTCGTGCGGCAATTGACGGCGGCGAGCAGCCCCATGCACATATTCAGTTTTCGGAGCGAATAGAAGACGGCATACCGCGTGACCCCGAAATCTATTTTCGTCGCGCAGCCGCAAGCCGCCCGGATAAGAATGGAAATCGAAAGCCGATCGATCCCGCGAAAGGCGGCGCACGAAAAGACCAGAGCTGGGGAACAACAGAAAAGCTAGAACTGATTCGGGAGCTGTGGGCCGACCTTCAAAATCAACATTTGAGCCGTTATGGACATCAGGCTAGAGTAGACCATCGCAGTCTCGCAGCACAGCATAACGACACCATTGATCAAGGAAATGGCAATAATTTTGGCGCGCCAAATCGTCTTCCAGAAAAACATCTCGGATGGAAATATGCGCGTAATCCGCGATACTCAAATCCTTTGCGAGAACTGCGAAAGGCAAATAACGAACTTCGACAAGAAAATTTAGCAGCTTTGACTGCCACCAAGTTGCTGGATCGCGAACTGGCCTCTGCAAAGTGCAAGACCTACGGATTGAAGGAACAACCGATTGATCAGAAGCCAAGGCAGTATATCGGCCAGATCATTGACTCGACGGAGCATTATGTCTTGCAAAGAATTGGGAGCAATGTCGTCGTAATCCATGATCGGCAACATTTCCCTGACAGGATTACCGAAGGCGTCCACGCTGTGATCGACTATGCTGGTGGAATCTCGAATGTTCTACCAAACGATCGTCCGAAGCACGGCCATATCCACATTAAAATGAGTATGAGCCGTTAAAATTCATTCACGAGCCCTTAAGCGCAGTTTGACATCTGTCGCCGCGCTGATTTGTTCAATGGTCATTGAACCATCGATGTAGCGATCGAGCAGCGCCCGATATTCGGCGTCGGGCACAAAGCCTTCGAGCGCCCAACTGGCAAGCGTTTGCTCAACGGACTTTTGCCGCTCCTTGAACTCCGTCAGTGGCTGCACCCGACCGTCAGGATAGACGCGAGAGATAACACCATTTACTGTTCCCGTAACCGGCAAGCCGGCTGCATGCGCTTCTTTGATGGCCTCGTCGGCGGCGGCTTTGGCAAGCTCAACGAGCTTGTCTTCACCGAGCTTGCTGAAGAATGATTTGGACATACCTGCCTCCAGAATGACGAGCCTATTTTATTGTAGGCGATAGATTTCAATATTTTAGATCGTAGTACTACGCATACTGCTATCCGCCGCCGCGCAACAGCGCGGAGAAATTACCTTTGATATGGCAAAAGTCTTGTATGCTCGCACTTGCCCCATTCCAGCGAGACCAGCTATGGATATCGCCAAATTCACACCCGATGTTTTGATCGAGATCGATGACTCACTGCAGGGCTTTCGAAAGCTCGGCATCGTCACTGAATCCGGCCAGGCATATATCGATTTGGCAGAAAGCGATGCGACGCCCTTCCCAATCTATCAAGTCTTGAGCCCGATAGCGATCGGCGATCCGCTTGGCTGGGCTTTTGAAATCATGGATCAAAGGCCGGCCGAGTTTGGGGCATATTCGGCCTTGCAAAAAAGGTTGCTGCTTGCCGGCGTTGACTCGCTCACCTATTACCGTGCCCTGTACTGGGCGCGGCAAGTTGGCGAATATGATTTCACCAAATGCCTACATGCGGGACAGTCGGCGACTGAGCAGGTCAGGCAATCACGTCAACAAATGGATAACATTCTTAAACGTGGCCGCACCGCCCACCTAAGGCTTGTCAAAGCCTGACGGTACTTGAACTTGGCTTAATCAGTCGTCCTCGATCGCAGACATCGGCATCACCAAGGTGAGCGGATCATCTGGCAATGGAACGAATCCGAAGTGGCTGTAAAAATCGGCGGCCCTCTGGTCTTTCGCGTCAACGAAAAGAAAAGAACCGCCTACTTGATTTGAAACCTGCTTGGCCCGTCGCATCGCATCGATAAGAAGCTCGGCGCCAAAGCCCTGCCCTGCTGCACTGGTGGCTATGGCCAACCGTGCAAGCGTATAACCAGGAATATCGGAAGGAAGTTTTCTGGCCAACTCCGCCGGCAGAGCCTCTTTGGGCGTCATACGGCGGATTGCCAAGGCGTAGAAGCCAATGATGATTGTGGGCGCTTCATCTTCTACCAAGACGAAGGTTTTGGACAGCCCTTTTGATTGGTGTTGGCCTGCGATCGTTTGCAGCCAGGTATTTAATTTTTCTGTTCCGCAGTCAAAACCTTTTACATCATGAGTCTGATCCAGCGGTGCTACGTAGTGAGCCATTTTTTATCCTGCCCTTATACCGCTCAAGTGCCCGCTTCAATGCCGGATTCGGCTTTGGCGGATTCTCAAATAAGTCAATCAACATGGCGGCATCACGGCGGGTCACACCAATCATCGTCTCACGATCGATGATTTGCTCTGCTTTTTCAAGCGCACTCTGAACCACAAACTGGTTCACAGTAGCCCCTACCAAATCTGCCGCCTCCTGCAATTTCTCTTGCACTGCAAGAGGAACTCTGGCCGTGATACGGCCCCGTTCTTCAACTACGCTCATGTCTACCCTCCTGGGTAACCCACAACAGCTCACTTTTCAGCGACTACAGCTATTGCAGGGTGGCGCAAATGCGCCTTCTCCAAAGTAAATAAGTAAAAAGTAAAAAGTAAAAAGTCAGAAAAATTTAAAAATAGCAAAAATAATAAGATCGATTTTTTACGTGTATGCCGAACATTTTTAAACAACTTCACGACACACAAAACAATTATAGACCATCCGGTGCCAAAATGCCACCACATAAGGTTTGTAACCCTGGGAAGATGTTTCCCAAATAAAAGACGCCGAAACTTTATCAAGAATCAGCGTCTTTAAAGCTCATTTCTGGGGCAACGACAACAGGTTGTCTGTTGTGCGCCCATCAGCAACGGTCTGTACATATTTGATCCGGCCGTTGCTATGAACATGCACCCAAGCACCCTTTACATGCGGATTACGGTCCGGACACCATACTGAATGGTTTCCGTTTTTCTCGATGTAAGCAACCATATCTTCCCGAGTGCAATTTCCACTTTCAATCACTCTTCCCGACTCCTCAACCCTATCCCACCAGAGGTGGCTGATATGTTCATGCCCCGCGCCACCTGCCATCCGACGTGCCGTACATTTAATCGTAGTTGCCATGGTAATACCCTTTATAAAATACGCCCGTGGAATAAAGTTCGGCATAGGCGCACTTTTAGTATCGGACTATAAAATTCTCTTGTCAAGCAGAAAAAATGCGCCTACTCTGAACATTCGAGGCATGGAGGTTAAGATGGCAACAGCAATTGGTGAAAAAATACGAACACAGCGAAAGCGATTAAAGTTGACATTAGATCAACTTGCGGAAAAGACCGGATCAAGCAAAAGTTACATTTGGGAACTGGAAAACCGTCCAGTTGTCCGGCCGTCTGCGGAAAAAATAGCCCGTATTGCAGAAGTCTTTGGGGTCACAGTCGAGTTTCTTCTGGATGATGAAAAACAAGAGCTGTCCACTACAGATGCTGACCTCGTCTTTTTTCGGCGCGTATCGCAACTTGATCCGGCAAAACGCTTGGCGCTTGAGAAGTTCTTGAAAGCCATCGACGATGAATGACCCGGCAACGCCAGTTGCTTGGGGAATTCAACTTGCAAAGCTTTGGCTTGCAAGCGGCCAAGGATTCCCAGTCAGAGTAAAAGACATCGCGCTTGAGGTGACCAAGGCGCGCTTCGCTGAGCCAGTAGGATGTGTCATCCCACATGGAATTGACGGGATAGATGGGATGTTATCGAAGCGCCAGAAGAAGAATGACTGGTGCATCTCCTACGATGAAAATGTGACGATACCTGGGCGGATCAATTTCACCATCGCCCATGAGCTAGGGCATTACCTTCTGCATCGGAAGCTTCGCGATACGTTCCAATGTGGGCAGGTACAAATACTCGAATACGACAGCCCTGAATCTAAGCGTATTGAGTCACAAGCCAATACTTTTGCATCTTACTTACTGATGCCAAGGACTGACTTCGAAGTACAAATTGCAGGGCAACCGCTGTCATTTGATCTGCTGGGCCACTGCGCCGACCGCTATCAGACTTCACTAACCGCAACCGCATTGAAATGGCTAGAGTTCACATCGGAAGCGGCCATGTTGGTAGTTGCGGACCATGATGAGTTCATTTGCTGGTCATTTTGTAGTCAAGCAGCCAAGCGCATAGGTGCATACAAATCGCCAGGGGAAGTTGTACCTCCATCGGTAATAGAACATTTGCGAAGCATTGCTTTCGCCCCCGGCGGAACGAGGAGTGTCGCACCGGGCGTATGGCACGCTACAGAAGATGCCATTGAGGCGGCAATTATTTCAGACCAGTTCGAACAGCTTATTTTCTTAATTCGGTTCCCTTCAGCCGTTGGAGTAAATCATGCCGATGAGCCTGAGTCGGACACGTTCACTGATCTTATGGAAAAGGCTCAGGGCTTTGGCTGGAAAAGGTAGAAGCAACCGCCAACTTTGACCTCCGTCTGCGTCCAACAAACGGTGGTTTGCTGAACAGTGCATTTCGACGTTGAAAAATTGACCGACAGACACAGTTTTCTGTCAAAATTCCCGTCAACTTTTCAAAATCCCTAAATCGTCAATGAATCAACGTATTGGGTATGCCCGCGTCTCCACGGACGACCAAAATCTCGATTTGCAGCGCGATGCGCTCAAGCGAGCCAGTTGCTCGACGATTTACGAGGAAACTGCCAGCGGCAAATCAGCTGGTCGCCCAGAACTCGAACAGTGTCGCAAGGCGCTGCGACCAGGCGACACCCTTGTGGTTTGGCGGCTCGACAGATTAGGAAGGAGCTTGCCCGATCTTGTCCAGATTGTGGCCGACCTTGAACAAGGCGGCGTCAGCTTCGAAAGCCTAGGAGAAAAAATCGAAACCGGCAGTGCAGCCGGCAAGCTGGTATTCCATGTCTTCGCCGCGCTGGCCGAGTTCGAACGCAACCTGATCCGAGAGCGTACCTATGCCGGCCTTGCCGCCGCTCGCGCTCGCGGCCGGGCCGGTGGTCGCAAGCCGAAGCTCGACGAAAAGCAAATTCGTGAAATCAAAAGGCTAATAACTGACCCAAGCATTTCGGTTTCTCAGATCGCCGATCGTTACAAGGTCTCCCGCACGACAATTTATAAGATTGCGCCTATCAAAAAAAACGAAGGAAAAACATGAGCGAAGCGAATCAGAGCAAAACAATCAGGCTAAACACACTGACGTTGCAGGTAGAAACACGGGGGAACAAGAACTTTGCCAGTGCCAACGTATCGGGTAAATGCGCATGAAACTGATCAACAATACCGGCACAGACCGGTTGATCGACCTGATACGTCCATATCTTAAAGGTGGCAATCATCTCGACTGTGTAACCCCCTCTTTCTCATTATTTGCATTCGCTGAACTTCAGGAAGCGCTCTCAGCGCTGGGCCAGGTGCAGATGATTCTGCCGTCCGATGATGAGAAGCTCGATTTCCTCGGCGCAGAAGGAGATCGCGCAAGTCGCAATCGCTTGCAAGCCCGTTGGCTCGCGCTTCAATGCGCCAAGTGGATCGAAGAGAAAGTTGAGCTGCGGCGGGCGCACGGACGAGTGCCTCAAGCTGCAGCTGTGATCCGCGATGCTCAGGCGACGCCCCAACAGGTCGCGCTTGGCTCCTTCGCGTTTACAACTGACGGACTTGGCCTGACTCCAGGCAATCCTTTGAGTTTAATCCAGGCTTCCGAGTCAACAGAAGAAGCCTCGCAGCTTGCGAAATGGTTTGACCAGCAGTGGGCGTCGCTGCGTTCCCAGCCGGATGCTCGCGACAGCCTTATTCAGTCACTACAAGCCATCGGCGAACACCGAGAGCCATTCACGCTCTATACCTTGATCTTGCATCACCTGTTTCGGGACAACGGCGAAGAAATGGACGAGGACCGTATCGTCAAATCTGCAACGGGTATCCGCAACACAGTAGTATGGAAAAAACTGTTCAAGTTCCAGCGTGACGGTGTAGTAGGAGCGATCGACAAACTGGCGCGTTTTGGCGGCTGCATCATTGCCGATAGCGTGGGCCTTGGCAAGACCTTTGAAGCACTTGCAATCATCAAATATCACGAGCTACGCAATGACCGCGTACTGGTCCTGGCGCCCAAACGCTTGCGTGACAACTGGACGCTCTACAAAGCCAACGACAAGCGGAACATTCTGGCGGCAGACCGCTTCAATTACGATGTTCTGAACCATACCGACCTCTCTCGCGATGGCGGCACGTCCGGCGATATCGATTTATCCAATGTCAACTGGGGAAATTACGACCTGGTGGTGATCGACGAATCGCACAATTTCCGCAACAAGGCGACACACAAAGGCAAGGAATCGCGCTACGACCGATTGATGCGCAAAATTATCAAAGAAGGAGTCAAGACACGCGTCCTGATGCTTTCGGCCACACCGGTCAACAACCGTCTCGCTGATCTGCGCAATCAAATCTCCTTTGTCACCGAAGGCGATGACACCGCCCTATTCGACCACGGCATTGCGAGCATTGAAGCGACCACCCGCAAGGCACAGGCGCAATTCAATCGCTGGTTGAGCATGGATGAGTCTGAGAAGACGCCAGCAAAGCTTGTCGAGATGCTTGGATTCGACTATTTCACGCTTCTCGATCACCTTACGATTGCGCGTTCACGCCGCCACGTGGAAAAGTATTACGGCACCAGTGAAACAGGACGCTTTCCTGATCGCCTTCCCCCCATCAATATCAAGGCAGATGTCGATTTGGCCGGCGAGTTTCGAGCTATTCGCGACATCAACCTGGAAATCCGGCGCCTGAACCTCGCCAGCTATGCGCCACTGCGCTACGTTCTACCCCAGAAGCAAGCAGCCTACGACGCAAAGTACAGCACCCAGATTCGGGATGGCGAAAGCTTTTTCCGCCAGGCGGACCGCGAAGAGAGCCTGATCCATCTTTTGCGCGTCAATGTCCTGAAACGGATGGAAAGCGCCGTATCGTCATTCACCCTGACGATCGAGCGGCAGCTGAAAGACGTAGAGGCGACGTTGGCACACATCGAGGCGCATGCCGACGATATTGAAGAAATTGATATCGCGGACGTCGATATTGATGATCCTGCATTCGAAACCTTGCTGGTTGGGCGCAAAGTCAAAGTATTACTCAGCGATGTTGATCTCATTCGCTGGAAACAAGACCTGATCGAAGACCGCAATCGGCTGGCAACCTTGCTCTCGGCAGCAAAGCAAGTGGATTCGTCACGGGACGCCAAGCTAGCAGCGTTACGGAAAATGATCGCGGAAAAATGCCGCAAGCCGATCAACGCCGGCAACCGCAAAATCATCATCTTTACCGCCTTTGCAGACACCGCAAAATACCTCTATGCAGAGCTCGCCGCATGGAGCAAAAGCGAGTTGGGAGTAGATTCAGCACTGGTGACTGGGAGCGCCGGGATTCAATGCACCCTGCCCGGCTTATCAAAAAGCATGAGCAGTGTCCTGACTGCTTTTTCCCCACGCTCCAAGGAACGCCCGGCAGATATGGCAGAGGAAGGCGAAATCGACCTGCTATTCGCCACGGACTGCATCTCCGAAGGCCAGAATCTGCAGGATTGTGACTGGCTGATCAACTACGACATTCACTGGAACCCGGTACGAATCATTCAGCGCTTCGGTCGGATCGACCGCATCGGTTCACCCAACAATTGCATCCAGCTCGTCAACTTCTGGCCCAACATGGAGCTGGAGGAATACATCAATCTAGAGCAACGGGTCAGCGGCCGGATGGTTCTGCTCGATATCTCCGCAACCGGCGAAGAAAACCTTATCGAACAGCAGTCCGGCAATCCAATGAACGATCTGGAGTACCGGCGCAAACAGCTGCTCAAGCTGCAGGACACAGTCATCGATATGGAGGACCTGTCCACCGGGGTCTCGATCACTGATCTGACGCTCACCGACTTCCGGATTGATCTTGCCCAGTACCTCAAGGCGCATCCTGGCAAGCTGGACAACCAACATCTTGGGGCCTATGCGGTGACGACCAGCATAGATGCAGATATCCCGCCAGGTATCATTTTCTGCCTGCGAGCCGAAGGTCCGGCAGCCCATAAAGCCAAGGAGTCAGGCTACCCATTAGCGCCACATTATCTTGTTCATGTTGGCGACGACGGCGCTGTACTGCTGCCCTACACCCAAGCCAAACGCATTCTCGACAGGCTCAAGCGCTTGGCGCTGGGGCGCGATTTTCCAGACGCCGGCGCTTGCGCCCGATTCGATAAGGCTACGAAGTACGGCGAAGATATGCGGCAAGCGCAAAAACTGCTCTCCACCGCAATAGCGTCTATCGTTGGGAAAAATGAAGAGAGAGCAGTTGCGAGCCTGTTTACGTCAGGCGGAACGCATGCGCTAAAAGGCGAGTTCGCAGGCTCCAATGATTTTGAAGTATTGGCCTTTCTTGTAATTTTGGAAGGGCATGAAATAAAACAGGAGCCTATCAATAGCAACGACGTGGCAATCGTAACCCTGAAGTTTGAGCAAGCTGAAGACAGGCTTTTCACTACGGAAGAAAAGCGTCTATGCCGAGTTGAAAGCCAAATGGCGTTACAGGGCATTTTGGCCAAAATGACAACTTTACCCGATGCCGAAATCACTGTTAGTTACATTGGAGACGGCGACGGTTCTTATTGGGTAGAGTTTGGCGTCGCCATTCTGGCTGTAAATGGCATTTTTGGTGGTGCGGGAAATTCAATTCACGCATTAGGCGTCGCCCTCGAACAATCCGGAGCATTAATGTCATCCCTGGGTGAATTCATGCAAAGTGCCGGCAAGTGGTTCAAAGGGGCAGCGTGGCGCTTAACGCCACAACCTGGAGTTGAGATCAAGCGACCAGGTTGCTACGGAGTAAAGGCATTGCTAGATCGCCGCACAAAGCGTTGCAGAGATTGCGGCTTTATTGGCGAGTGTGTTGAGCGAATTACGGCAGCGAGGTAATGATTTGATGATTCAAACCGCGCTCGATGCAATCAGCCTGCCAGAATCTTGCCGGGTTGATCAACGCATCCCCAAAAAACTGTTACTCGAAAACGGCGTACCAACAGCAGCTGACAAGCGATTTGTCAACGACAGCGTGGAAGAGCTTCACTGGATTGCCGCACTTAAGCCCAATACGATCGGTGTATCAGCCTACAAAGACGAACAACGAGAATATCTAGAGATTGCATTACTGACCTTGATCTTGCGCGGGCTGGATAGCAAGGCTGCCAGAGCACAACGGCTATTGGAACTAGTGCATCGTGCAATTCCGTACCCGGTGTTGCTGCTATCCCAATCTGGCCAGCAGATCACGCTGTCGCTGGCGCACAAACGCTGGGCGCAAAACGAAGTTGGAAAAGTGGTGTTGGATGGTGAAATCTACAGTGCGACATTACCGGATGAAAAGGTTACGAGCGATGTGGAGCGCGCATTTTGGAACGCCTTGGCGCTCAATTGTCAGCCTCAAACCACGCTAGAACCGCTATACCAAGGCTGGATCGACTGTATACAAGCCCTTAAGGCTGCCATGCTGACCGGCGCATATAAAAGGGCCAGCAGTCCACACCAATCCGCTGCACGACGCCAGGCGCTGCAAGAATGCGAACAGCTCGAAGCTGAAGCAACCCGCATACGTGCACAAGCGGCCAAGGAAAAACAGATAGCACGTCAGGTTGAATTGAATTTGGCGCTAAAGCGCGTCCAAGACCAGTTGGCCAACGTGCGCAAGCAGCTTTAAAAAATGAAGATATGAAAGACAATGAAATGCAGAAAATTGATATTGATTCCCCAGAAGCCCAGTCAGCCAACCTTGTCGCCGGCAACATCGAACAGCTGAAATCGCTCTTCCCAGAACTCATCACCGAAGGCCCTAACGGCGTATCGGTGAATGTGGATGTCCTCAAATCGCTGGTCGGCGATCAGGCAGTTACCGATGCCGACGAAAAATATGGTCTTAATTGGCACGGCAAGCGGCGGGCGCGACAAATGGCACTTTCCCCATCAACTGGCACTCTCCGCCCCTGCCCTGAAGAAAGCGTAGACTGGGATTCGACCAAAAACTTAATGATTGAGGGCGAAAACCTCGAGGTACTCAAACTGTTACAGAAGAGCTACTGCGGTAAAGTTAAGCTTATTTTCATTGATCCTCCCTACAACACGGGTAGGGATTTTGTATACCCAGACAACTTCCAGGACAACATTAAAAATTACTTGGAATTGACTGGTCAGTTGGAAGGCGGGAAAAAAATCAGTAGCAATACGGATGCTAGCGGCCGCTTTCATACTGACTGGTTGAACATGATGTATCCGAGATTAAAGCTAGCCAAAAACATGCTTCACTCACGCGGAGCAATATTTATAAGTCTTGATGATACCGAGGTAGCCAATGCTAGATCTATGTGTGATGAGATCTTCGGCGCAGAAAACTTCCTTGCATCGATCGTTTGGGAAAAAGTCCACACACGCAAGAATTCAGCCAAAACCTTCTCCATCAGTCATGACTATGTACTAGCGTACGCAAAAGATATTTTGCAATGGGACAGAACACTTTTGCCACGCGACGATACGTCAGCTTATCAAAATCCAGATAACGATCCCAAAGGACCTTGGAAGCCTGATCCCGTGACTGCACATAATGCATATAGTGCTGATTACAAGATTACGAAGCCAAATGGGGTAGTGCTTTCGCGTCCATCAGGCCGCTTCTGGGCATTCAGCGAAGATTCGATCAATTCAAAGATCGCTGCAAATGAAATAATTTGGGGAAACGGTGATGCATATCCGATGATTAAGCGATATCTATCGGAAGTGCAGGACGGGTTGGTACCGATTACAATTTTCTCCCGAAAATTTGCTGGTGATACGGCGGAAGCAAAAAGAGAAATCGATGAACTGTTTAAGGCGCAAGGAATATTTGACTATCCTAAGCCTTGCCTATTGATTCAACGGTTGATCCAAATATCAAGCCGCCCAGGAGACATTGTTATGGACTTTTTTTCCGGCTCCGGAACGACAGGCCATGCGGTTTTCGCTCAAAACGTAATTGATGATGGCGGGCGGCGCTTTATATTGGTGCAATTGCCTGAGCCATTAAATCCCGATAATGCCGAACAAAAAGCCGCAGCCGATTATTGTGACAAGTTAAACAGACCTCGAAAAATTACTGAGCTGACAAAAGAACGTCTCCGCCGAGCAGCTTCCAAAATTAGAGATGAAAATCCGATGTTCGCCGGAGACACCGGTTTCCGAGTTTTTAAACTTGACCATTCGAATATCCGTGCATGGAATCCCAATCCAGCGGATCTGGCAGCTTCGCTGTTTGATCATCAGGATCACCTGCTCGAAGGCCGCAGCGAGGGCGACGTGCTCTACGAATTGCTGCTCAAGCTTGGCCTCGATCTGTGTGTGCCCATCGAACGACGCACCATTGCAGGCTGCGGAGTTCATTCCATTGGGGGGGGCGTGCTGATGGCCTGCCTTGCCGAGAAGATCACTCGCGAGCAAGTGGAATCACTTAGCCAAGGCATCCTCGACTGGCACAAGGAGCTGGCGCCGGCTGGTGAGACCACCTGCGTGTTCCGCGATAGCTCCTTTGCTGACGATGTGGGCAAGACCAACCTCACCGCCATTCTGGCGCAGCACGGCGTCCAGAACGTTCGCAGCCTATAAGGATGGTCACATGAAACTTCATTTCGAGCCCAACCTTGACTATCAGATGCAGGCCATCGAGGCAGTTTGCGACTTGTTCCGTGGCCAAGAAGTGTGCCGCACCGAGTTCACGGTAACGATGAAGGCGCCGACGCCGGCTGGGGCGGACCTGTTTCCCGGTTCGCAGCCTGAGCAAATGACGCTAGGGATGGCCGAGTCTGATCTAGGAATCGGTAACCGCCTTACTCTTCTGGATGATGAGCTGCACAAAAATCTGGCAGAGATACAGGTGCGGTGCGGCCTGCCGCCGTCCGGGACATTGGCCTCCGGCGACTTTACCGTAGAGATGGAAACCGGTACCGGCAAGACCTATGTGTACCTGCGTACAATCTTTGAGCTGAACAAGCGCTACGGCTTTAGCAAGTTTGTGATTGTCGTGCCTTCGGTGGCGATCAAAGAAGGCGTCTACAAGACGCTGCAGATCACCGAGGACCACTTCAAAGGACTTTATGCGGGCGTACCGTATGAATACTTTATGTATGATTCGACTAAACCAGGCCCGATACGAAATTTTGCTACAAGTTCCAACATCCAAATTATGGTGGTGACGGTCGGTGCGATTAACAAAAAGGACGTCAACAACCTTTATAAGGAATCTGAAAAAACCGGTGGCGAAAAGCCAATTGATCTGATCAAAGCCACACGACCCGTCGTGATCGTCGATGAGCCGCAAAGTGTGGACGGCGGTCTCACAGGTGCCGGCAAAACGGCGCTTGACGCTATGAATCCACTATGCACCTTGCGCTATTCGGCCACCCATGTGGACAAACACAATATGGTGTTCCGCTTGGATGCTGTAGATGCCTATGAACGCAAGCTGGTCAAGCAGATTGAAGTTGCATCGGCCACCGTGGAGGATGCATATAATAAACCGTTCGTTCGACTAGTTTCAGTGAGCAATAAGCGGAACAAAATTACTGCTGTTGTAGAAATTCACAAAACCAATTCTACTGGCGTAGTTCAGCCTCAAAAGATCGAAGTGTATGACGGATGTGACCTTGAGCAAGAAGCTGGACGTGCAATCTACGCCGATTTTCGGATCGGCGAAATCAATACGGCTAAAGGTGAAGAATATATGGAGCTGCGCTACCCCGGGGGCGAAGTGTTCCTTAAACCAGGACAGGCCCATGGAGATATCGATGCACTGGCCGTACAGCGGGAAATGATCCGCCGCACGATCAAAGAGCATCTTGACAAGGAAAAGCGGCTGCGTCCGCTAAACATCAAGGTGTTGTCGCTTTTCTTCATCGATGCTGTGGACAAGTACAGGCAGTACGACGCCGACGGGAAGCCAGTCAAAGGCGATTACGCCCGCATCTTTGAAGAAGAATATCGCCGCGCCGCCAAGTTACCCGCTTATCAGAGCTTGTTTGGCGAGATCGACTTGAACAGCGCCGCCGAGGAAGTTCACAACGGCTACTTCTCGATCGACAAGAAAGGCGGCTGGACAGACACCAGCGAGAACAACGCAGGCAACCGCGAAAATGCCGAGCGTGCGTACAACTTGATTATGAAGGAAAAGGAAAAACTACTATCCTTTGCCACCCCGCTTAAATTCATCTTTTCTCACTCCGCGTTGAAAGAAGGCTGGGATAACCCCAATGTCTTCCAAATCTGTACGTTGCGCGACATTCAAAGCGAGCGCGAGCGCCGCCAGACGATCGGCCGTGGGTTGCGGCTATGCGTTAATCAACAGGGCGAGCGAGTTCGCGGCTTCGATGTCAACACCCTAACGGTCATTGCGACTGAAAACTACGAAGAATTTGCCGAAAACCTGCAGAAAGAGATTGAGGCCGATACGGGTATCCGCTTTGGTATCGTGGAACAACACCAGTTCGCCGCGATCGCCGTGACCGCTCCTGACGGCCAGACTGTGCCACTAGGCGTAGATCAATCAAAAGCGCTGTGGGAGCATTTGAAGGCCGCTGGCCACATCGATGCCAAGGGCAAGGTTCAGGACTCTTTAAAGGCAGCACTGAAGGATGGAACGCTCGCGTTGCCTGCAGAGTTCGATGCGCAACGCAGCCAGATCGCAGAGGTGCTACGTAAAGTGTCTGGCCGCCTGGAGATCAAGAATGCCGACGAGCGCAAGCAAATTGCCTTGCGCAAGGACAAAGAAGGCAAGGCAATTTATCTGAGTGATGAATTCAAGGCATTGTGGGATCGGATCAAACACCAAACGACCTACCGCGTTCAATTCGACAATGCCAAGCTGATAGCGGACTGCATTGCCGCCCTGCAGAAAGCCCCCGTGATCGCCAAAGCGCGTCTGCAGTGGCGCAAGGCTGACATCGCCATCGGCAAAGCAGGCGTAGAAGCCACTGAAAAAGCCGGTGCCGCGACTGTCGTCCTGGACGAGGCAGATATTGAGCTGCCAGACGTGCTCACGGACCTGCAGGATCGCACCCAGCTTACCCGCAGGACTATCACAAGCATCCTGATCGGTAGCGGCCGGCTGGACGATTTCAAGCGCAACCCGCAACAATTCATCGAGTTGGCATCGGAAACGATCAACAGGTGCAAGCGACTGGCACTGGTAGATGGAATCAAGTACCAAAAGGTTGGCGACCAGCACGTCTATGCGCAAGAGTTGTTCGAAAAAGAGGAGCTGACCGGCTATCTCAAGAACATGCTGATGGATACCGCCAAGTCTATCTATGAGCATGTTGTCTATGATTCGTCGACTGAGCGTGACTTTGCCAATGCACTTGAAAAGAACGATGCCATCAAGCTCTACGCCAAGTTACCCAGCTGGTTCAAGGTGCCGACGCCGTTGGGAAGTTACAACCCTGATTGGGCCGTACTGGTGGAGGAAGACGGCATGCAGCGCCTGTACTTTGTCGTGGAGACCAAAAGCAGCTTGTTCACAGACGATCTACGCGACAAGGAAAGCGCCAAGATCGAATGTGGCAAGGCCCATTTCAAGGCGCTGGCCGAAGGTGAGAATCCAGCCAGATACTTGGTTGCCCGTTCAGTTAATGATGTGCTGGCAGAAGCTGCGAAAGAATGAAACTTCAAAAGGCTGGCGTGAGGCGTTCATTCGGTACAGTAGCGGTACACACGTCAGCTTTTCCAATTTGGATTAAATTGGCAAAAAATGGAGTAAACTGTAGATTCTGAAGGTCTTTTTACCCTTCGAGAATTGTGTTAAATTTGACTCAATTTGCAGTAACTTACTGTGTTCTGTCCCGACTGTTAATCCGCAGGTCCCTGGTTCGAGTCCAGGTCGGGGAGCCAAGCTTCATTAAGGGGCCACGTGAAAACGTGGCCCCTTTCTCATTTCCGCGCAAAACAATACCACGCCCCGTTTCCCCTCCCCCTTTAAGGAGATTGCATGACAGCATTAGCTCATGCCACAGTACCTATTGAAATGCCCACTTCCTGTGGCACCCTTATTGTCAATCAGCGCGGACAACTCCTGGTCTGCCACGTCACCGGCACCCGTCACTGGGACATTCCCAAAGGAATGCGAGAATCCGGCGAGTCCACGCTGGAAGCGGCAAAGCGGGAGTTAATGGAAGAAACCGGCCTCGACTTTGCCCATTCCGCATTTGAAGAAGTCGGCGGTTTCGCCTATCAAAAGCACAAAAGACTGCATCTATATAAAGTGCGTGCGCCGGCAAACCTGAACTGCCTTGGCGCCCTCGTCTGTACCAGTCATTTTTCCCATCGCGAGACAGGTGCGCCGACGCCGGAGATGGATGGCTATACCTGGGCGACTCGCGATGACATTCCATCGCTGTGCCTGCTGCCGATGGCGCAGCAATTGCTCTCCCTTGATTGGTAGGGAGTGCGCGCCGAGCGCGAACCTAAAACTTTCAAGCCAACTTAAAGGAACATTCTAATGACGACACTTTTCGCCACTCCGGTTTTTGATGCGACGGTCATCTTCGAAGGCAACGAACTCTTCAAGGGGCAAGGTTCAGCAACGCAATGGGCGCAGAAGCTGGCAGCTGAAATCGGCAGCCCGGTGGTCGCCAGGAAGATCGGAACCGGCTGGGCGCTCTGCGGCGCAGTCGATGGCGTTGATTGCGTCTGGGGCATTTACGGTCAGCGACTCAAGCGCATCGATGACGCGAATTCGAATGATTGAACCCCATCATTCATCCGCACACCTGGCTCTCGTCCGGGTCAGTGATATACCAAAACCGGGATGGTCGCGTGCGTCAGCACCTTTTGCGTTTCACTATCCAGGAACAATCCGGTCCAGCCTGATTTTCCGATCGGCGCCATGAAGACCAGATCGCAATGGTATTTTGCCGCAGTCTTCAGGATTTCTTCATGAGGCTTGAAGGCGTGCACAAAAACGGTTTCACATGGCACACCTTCGGCGGCAGCCGCTTCGGCGACCTTTTGCACATGTTCCAATGCCAGATCGTGCGGATTTTTACCGACGCCGTGCGTCGTGCCAAAAAATTCACTATCGGAAAGCAGCGGGGATGGGTGCGGCTCGGCGATCGAAATTCCGATGATTTTGCCGTTGATTTCCTTGGCGAATCTCACCGCTGCGCTGACAGCTTTCTCCGACCGGGGGGATCCATCTGTTGGCACCAGAATCGTCTTGAACATGATTGGCCTCGATTTCGATAGGCATGGAGACTCCGTCCTTCCATTATCCGACCACCGGCTGCCAGGCGGGCGGCCGTTTGCAAAATCCCTCAGGCTCCATTGATCATTATCAAACTTCGAAGACACCTTTCCTCTATCGTGAATTCAATTGCGGGGATAGATGTAGAGCACGCTGCATTTTGCTTCACCACGATTCATGATGATTGTTGATCGCTTTCCCTGGCTCTTCCCGAGGGCGCATGAACCAGTTCAAACAGCATATCGCCTGGATTGCACTTGCCCTAGTGGGTGCTTTTTCGTTCGGCACGATTGCCCTGCAGCGCGGTGAATCGATCAGCGCGGTCTGGATCGTGATCGCTGCGGTCTGCACCTATCTGATTGCGTATCGTTATTACAGTCTCTTCATTGCGAAGCGCGTCATGGGACTCGATCCCAAGCGCATGACGCCGGCATACCGGTTCAATGACGGGCTGGATTACGTCCCGACCAATAAATATGTTTTGTTCGGCCATCATTTTGCGGCCATTGCCGGCGCAGGCCCGCTGGTCGGACCGGTGCTGGCCGCGCAAATGGGCTATCTGCCCGGCATGCTGTGGATTCTGGTCGGCGTGGTTTTTGCCGGTGCGGTGCAAGACGCGATGGTGCTGTTCATTTCGATGCGCCGCAATGGCCGTTCGCTCGGCGACCTGATCAAATCCGAGCTGGGCCCGGTGGCCGGCGTCATCACGCTGATTGGCGCCTTCCTGATCATGGTCATCATCCTGGCGGTGCTGGCCCTGATCGTGGTGAAAGCACTGACGGGATCGCCCTGGGGCACCTTTACCGTGATGGCGACCATACCGATTGCCTTGCTGATGGGCGTGTATATGCGCTTCATCCGGGTCGGGCGCATCGGCGAAATATCCGTGATCGGATTCGTGCTGTTAATGCTGGCCATCGTATTCGGCCAGTATGTGCAGGAACATCCCACCTTTGGACCGATGTTTACGTTTACCGGCACGCAACTGACATGGTTGCTGATCGGCTATGGCTTTATCGCCTCGGTGCTGCCGATCTGGCTACTGCTGGCACCGCGCGACTATCTGTCCACCTTTTTGAAGATTGGCACCATCGTCGGGCTGGCGATTGGCATCCTGGTGGTTCTGCCGATGCTCAAGATGCCGTCGACCACGCGCTTCATCGATGGCACGGGACCGGTATGGTCCGGCAATCTGTTTCCGTTTCTGTTCATCACGATTGCCTGCGGCGCGGTCTCGGGCTTCCATGCGCTGATTTCATCCGGCACCACCCCCAAGTTGCTTGAAAACGAGGGGCATGTGCGGCTCATCGGCTATGGCGCCATGCTGATGGAATCGTTTGTTGCGATCATGGCGCTGGTGGCGGCGTCCTGCATCGAACCGGGCATCTATTTCGCGATGAACAGCCCGCCTGCCATCATCGGCAGCACCGTCGAGGGCGCGGCCAGGGTCATCTCGGAGTGGGGCTTCCAGCTGACGCCGGAGATGCTGACCGAGACGGCCAGGGATGTTGGCGAACACTCGATTCTTTCCCGTGCCGGGGGCGCGCCCACGCTCGCAGTCGGCATGGCGCAAATCCTCTCGGGCGTCGTCGGCGGAAAAACCATGATGGCCTTCTGGTATCACTTCGCCATCCTGTTCGAAGCCCTGTTTATCCTGACGGCGGTCGATGCGGGTACCCGCGCGGGTCGTTTCATGCTGCAGGATTTGCTCGGCACCATCGTCCCGTCGATGAGAAAAACCGAGTCGCTGGTGGCGAGTTTTGTGGCCACCGCCATCTGCGTGGCCGGATGGGGATATTTCCTGTACCAGGGCGTGGTAGATCCGCTGGGAGGCATCAATACCTTGTGGCCCTTGTTCGGCATTTCCAACCAGATGCTCGCGGGCATCGCACTCATCCTCGCGACCGCTGTCCTGTTCAAGATGAAGCGCGACCGCTATGCCTGGATCACCATCGCACCGACGATCTGGCTGCTGATCTGCACGCTCACTGCAGGCTGGCAAAAAGCCTTCTCTGCCAATCCGAAGGTCGGTTTCCTGGCGCACGCCGACCGTTATGAGACCGCCCTCGAGCAAGGAAAGCTGTTGGCGCCGGCGAAATCGATCGCCCAGATGCGGCAGATCATATTCAATGATTATGTCGATGCATCGCTGACATTGTTATTCATGTTCGTCGTCGTGAGTGTGCTGTTTTTCGGTATTCGCACGATACTGTCTGCCAGACGAAGAGATCGGCCGAGCGTGGATGAGGCGCCCGCCGAGTCTTTCCCGCCTGGCACAATTCCCCAGGCTTGAGCCATGCTGGATAACTTGGCCGAAGCAGGACGCTATCTCGGGCAGGCGATGCGGCTCATGGTCGGCATGCCGGAATACAGCACCTATGTCACCCACATGGAAACGACGCATCCTGATCAACCCGTCATGAGTTATGAAGCGTTTTTCAGGGAGCGCCAGGAGGCGCGTTATGGCGGCGGCAACGGCAAAATCGGTCGCTGCTGTTAAATAAAATCCTGCAGGGATGCCTTCGCATCGACAATCACCTGGCATAAAAAAGAGCCCGACCGGAATGAACCGTATCGGGCAAAGTAAGACTCTCGGAGACGATCGCTGCATTGCAAAGATGGTCTATCATCTATGAGCAATTGCCGTGCCAGCCATTTCCATCGCCAGTGCTTCAACTTGGTGCAGTATCATTCTTGCCTCGCTGTACAGGCAATATCCAACGTGAATCAATAAATACAATTCTCCGCCTCCTCGCTTACCGGGCCAAATGACCAACGCCGATGCCATGGACGATGCTTGCCGCGAAGCCGCAGAACTGATTTCACACGCAGACAGCCTGCTCGTTACTGCCGGCGCCGGAATCGGCATTGACTCCGGCCTGCCTGACTTCCGCGGTGACAATGGCTTCTGGCAGGCTTATCCTGCGCTCGGCAAGCTCGGCATGCGCTTTTACGAGATCGCGAACCCGAACGCCTTCCTGACGATGCCGGAAGTCGCCTGGGGCTTTTACGGACATCGCCTGCAACTCTATCGCGCAACAGTGCCGCATGAAGGATTTACCCAATTGCTGCGGCTCGTCCGGAAAATGCCCAACGGCTGCTTCGTTTTCACCAGTAATGTTGATGGGCAGTTCCAGAAAGCGGGGTTCGCTGCGGAGCGCATGGTCGAGTGTCATGGCTCCATCCATCATCTGCAGTGCATGAACGGCTGCGGCCGGCCGCCATGGCCCGCAGAGGGTTTCGAACCGGTTGTCGATACCGGAAATTGCCGCCTGCTATCGACCTTGCCAAGCTGCCCTGCCTGCGGCGGCCTGGCACGCCCGCATATCCTGATGTTCGGCGACTGGGATTGGGATAGCCGCCATGCAGAACGCCAGCAGGCACGCCTGCAAACCTGGCTCGCGCGCGCAAAACGACCGGTGGTGATCGAGATCGGTGCCGGCACCGCCATACCGACGGTGCGGTATTTCGGCGAAGCAGCCGGTTGTCCGCTAATACGGCTCAACCCGATGGAATGCGCGGTGGGGATGGCACGCGACATCGGCATCCCGCTCGGTGCCCTGGAAGGCATTACGCGGATTACCGGAGCGCTGCTGCCCTAAGCCGCTTTACAATTTTGACGAAAAAAAACCGGCAATTGCCGGTTTTTTTTCTGGCTTGAGCGATTATTTCGCCGCGTCTGCTTCACATTTTTTGAGGAACGACTGCTTCGCTGCCCCGGCCAATGGCTTGCCATTCTTGCCAACGGCCTTGGTTTCGCATTTGGCAGCAGCACCACCTTTGTCGCCCCCTTCGCATTTCTTGATAAAAGAGGTTTTTGCCGCACCCGCAAGCGGCTTGCCATTCTTGTCCATGGCCTTGCTGGCACAACTGGACGCAGGCGCCGCTGCAGCC
Organism: Janthinobacterium sp. 17J80-10; assembly: GCF_004114795.1. Lineage (NCBI taxonomy): Bacteria > Pseudomonadati > Pseudomonadota > Betaproteobacteria > Burkholderiales > Oxalobacteraceae > Janthinobacterium > Janthinobacterium sp. 17J80-10. Next base: position 3,068,057 of record NZ_CP035311.1, read on the forward strand.
GTTGCGGGAGACGACGGGGCGGGCGTTTGGGCGCAAGCCATGCCTGCAGCAAAAAAGAGGCTGAGGGCAGTCAGAACAAATTTCTTCATCGCAATACTCCTCCAAGTTAAGGCGTTATGCCTGCGTAAAAAACGCCGGCGGGCATGACAACGTTGACAACAATCGCAAATATAGCGCACTTACCCTGTTTCAAGGCAACTTTGAGGCAAGTACGCGTAAAGTAACGATCATGATCGCCCGGAACGATCAGGCAATTTAGCGACGCCCCTCAGGATTCCTGTTCCACCAGCGCTTCGGCCTGCTCCTTCAAGGCGGCATAGGCGGCGAGCACTTCTGCCGGAGGCTCGTTGTCCAGCTCGGTCACTGCAGCCCCTTCGCCAGTAACATAGGTCCAGTCGCTCTCGGAAATCATGCCGAATTCCTTGTCGAGCGATAGCCGGACGGTATAAACCTCTTTCGTAAAATCGTTGGCTGGCGCAAAGTCCACGCGCACGTCGCGGTATTGCTCGTCGTCCTGCTCGATCCCCATCTTGCTTTTCATTGAACCTCCTCAAAATCCCTCTGGCTTCAGCTACGTATGCATCCATAATAGGTGAATGTTGTATGGCTGTCTCGGCAAGTTGTATAGACCAAGAGAAACCAGGATATTCCTTGATTTTTTGATGTGGCGAAGACGATCCAGATATTTTTCCGGGAACTTCTACAAATCCTCCCCCATTTCCGAACTTGTGAATTGCCCTTTAGTCTAGCCATGACGTTTCATAACCCATACGTGAAAGGAATCACAATGAGGATCACCTCTAAAGTTGCATTTGGTACAGCGCTTCTTGCCATGCTTCTTGCCGGCTGCCAACGTAGCGATCAGCCTGGTGGCACCAGCGGATCCGGCTCAAGCGGGTCATCGGGTGGCAGCAGCATGTCCAGCGGTTCCGACACATCTGGCGGCGCGGGCGGCTCCCGCAGCGGCACGTCCGGCAGCGGCACATCGAGTGGGAGTAGCTATGGCGGCACAGGTGGCGGTACATCGGGCGGTACCGGCGGCTCACGCTGACAACTGCGCAATAAAGGGCAGTCAGTGTCGCGATGCCATGCATCGCGACAGTCCCGCACCGCGCGTATGACGCCTGTTATCTGGTTACCTGCAAGTTACCTGTCCATTTTCATTTCCTCGCCGGCATTCTCCTTGCCCTAGTGCATCTTCCTGCTTAATTCAATGCAAGACACCTTGCCAGGTTCGTGGCAAAACAAAGCTCGTTAATGTTTTTTTGCCATAACGACGTTGATTCAAATCAAACGGGAATAACTACTCCTGCTTTTAAACTTGTCGGTAAGAAATAAATTAATTCTAGCAAGTTGAATATCCGTAACTGAATCTCTCCCTATCCCCATAATCATCAAACCGGCAAGGAAATATCATGAGTCAGGAAACAGGTAGCACGCACCATCCCTTCGTAATTGAATGGCGCCAGGGTTTTAAAGTCCAGATTGATCAGGTAGACGATGAGCATGAGCATCTTTTTACGCTGATTAAAGCGTTGAACCTGGATTCGGTAGACAAGACTGTTGAAGAATTATTGGACTATGTCGTGGTGCATTTTTCCAATGAACAAGCGCTGATGGAAAAAAGCGGTTATCCAGCGTTCGAGCAACATATGCGTTTGCACGAAGATTTTGCGTCGCGTGTGGCTGAATTCCTGGGTGACGGGAGTGACTGGAGCGAGGAGCGCGTCCAGGAATTGCGCCGCTTTCTGAACAAATGGCTGGTTGGTCATATCCTCACACATGACTTGCGGTTCGGAAAATGGTATGCAGAACATATCAATCAGCCTGTCGTTGCGGCACCAGTTGCCATGGCACCCATGATGCAAGCAGCCGAAGCTAAAGCCCACAGAGGATTTTTTGCAAGCATCTTCGGCAGAAGGTAAGCACTTTATTTCCTCGGAGTTATCCCCGTTGCCAGTGGAAAAATCTGTGGATAACCTCATGCAAGCATTCCCAAGTGCATGATATTCAAGGATTTTTTGATACTGATTAAAATCAAGGCGTGAACAACGCCTTGATTTTTTTGGGCCTTGGGACTGGGAGCATGCACCCTGCAACAGAGAATGCCATGCCCTGGCGTCGTGGCAGGTGCCCAACATTGCTGCCATTTTGCAAACGTTTGCGCCCCGGCGCAGCGCGGCAGCGGGTATATTTCAACAATGACCACAAGTTGAAAATGCGTCCTCCCGATCATGGCTTTCCGCCCTTCGCCGCCCGGCCCCAATTCTTCTGCAATTCCGTTGCCCGCGTTGTCGGTGCGACGCCTCCTGATTGACCTGGAAACGCCCATCGAACGCCATTGGTGCGGCAACGATCCGTTCCGTACTGCGCTGTTCAATGCCTTGTCCATGGGCTTTCCGCCTGGAGAGCAACTCTTTATCGATTCGGTGCGCGCCGCCCTGCCGCTGCTGCCACAAGCGGAGCAGGCACATTTCAGCGATCAGGTGGCGGGATTCATTGGCCAGGAAGCGACCCACCGCCGCATTCATGGCTTGTTCAATGCGAGGCTGGAACAGCATGGACTGGTCAATGCATGGATCCCGCGGGCGCAGCGTCGCCTGAAAAAAATGGAGGGCTTTGCGCCGAAGCACATGCTGGCATTGACGGCGGCCTACGAACATTTCACCGCCCTCTTGGCGCAATGGCTGCTGCAGCACCAGGATGTTTTCGAACATTGCGACGGCCGCCTTAAAAAGCTGTGGTTGTGGCATAGTGCCGAGGAAGTGGAACACAAGGCGGTGGCATTCGACCTTTACCAGGCGCTTTGCGGCAGCCGTGCATGGCGATCCTTCTGGTTTCTCAGCGCCACGCTGGTGTTCGCCACCGATACCCTGCACCAGACTCTCTACAACCTCAAGCGTGACGGCACACTCTGGCAGCGCCGGACCTGGTTTAGCGCAGCGCGTTTCCTGTTTGGCCGCGACGGCGTGCTGCGCCACTCTTTCGGCCCGTGGCGCGCCTACATGGGCAAGCATTTTCATCCGGCACAGGCAGACAGTCCGCTTGCACGACAATGGCTCGCTGCCAATGCGGACAGTTTTGCAGTGGTGCAGGCCAGAGAATAGGCCGATAAAAACAGCGAACCACAAGCCTCATGCAATTGTAGATTTCTTCTTCAGGGAACCAGGACAATGATTAAACCTTATGCTTCGGTGTATATCACCGGGACTGGCAAATACATGCCCGGAAGCCCGGTCGATAACGAAGCCATCGACCAGTTCATCGCCCCGATGAATGCCCGCTGTACCCGGCTGAAGAAGCGCATTCTTGAAGAAAATGGCATTCAGACGCGCCACTATGCCCTGGATGCGAATGGCGACTCCACCCACTCCAATGCGCAGATGGCGGCGCTGGCAGCAAGGCAATGCCTGGCCAGGACCGGCACCAGCCTGGCGGATATCTCGTTTCTGGGCACGGGCACCTCCGGCGGCGACAATGTATTGCCTGGGTTTGCCAATGCAGTGCAGGGCGAATTGGGCGCCCAGCCCATGGTGACGAGCAGCCATCAGGGCGTGTGCGCCTCCGGCATGTCTGCATTGCAGTATGCGGCATTGATGGTGGAACGCGGCGACCATGAGCATGGCCTGGTGGTGGCATCCGAATTCCCCTCGCGCCTGTTCAAGCGCACGCGCTTTGCGTCGCGGGATTACCAGACCGATTTCGACAGCCACTTCCTGCGCTGGATGCTCTCGGATGGCGCTGGCGCCTGCCAGCTTGCCCAACGCCCGGCAGCTTCCGGCCTGTCGCTGAAGCTGCATTGGGTGCACTTGAAATCGTTTTCCGGCGACTACCCGCTGTGCATGCAAGTGGGGCACCCTGAAAAGAACCAGCCCAAGTCCTATCTGGATTATCCGTCGTTTGCGGAAGCAGAAAAAGATGGCGCTTTCTTTTTACGCCAGGATATCCGGCTGCTGCCGCACCTGTTCGATGTTGGCATCCACGAATATGCCCGGATGGTGCAGGCAGGTGTCTTTCAGCCCGAAGACATCGATCATTTCCTTTGCCACTATTCCTCGGAAAAGTTTTCCGGTGTGGTCGCGGACTTGATGGAAAAGGCGGGACTGGTGATCCCGCAGGAACGCTGGTACAGCAACCTCAAGACGCGCGGCAATACCGGCGCGGCGTCGATATTCATCATGCTGGATGACTTCCTGGCATCGGGCCGCCTGAAAAAAGGCGAAAAAATCCTGTTCTTTGTGCCCGAGTCTGGCCGCTTTACCGTTTCCTATGCCCTGCTGGAAGCGGTTTCCGCCAGCGATGCGCCGACGCCTGCAACCGTCCAGACAATGCCCGCCGCCACGGATCACCGGGATTTGCCGGCGCCGCCGGTGGAGGCGGCCGACCAGGATGAAGGCTTGATGCGCGATACGCTGAAAGAATTGGCCGCAGTCTGGCAAGACTATCGTTCCGCCGCCTGGCGCACGCCGCTGATCCACAAGATCGTCGGACGCCAGTTCACTGCCGCGGATTACCGCCGCTGGATGGAACACTGGATTCCGCAGGTACGTGAAGGCAGCAAGTGGATGTTCGAGGCTGTCGAGAATATCGGCGCGCCTTTCCTGCTGCTCAAGGCCCTGATCACCGAGCACGGCAATGACGAAAAAAACGATTTCATGATCCTGTACGAGGATTACCGCATGGCCGGCGGCGACGTCCCGCTCGATGCCCTGGTGCGCAATCCGGGCGGCGAGGCATTGAACGCGTATATGCATGCGGCGGCTGCGCGCATGAATCCGGTCGGGCTTTTGGGCGGCATCTATATCATCGAGGGCACGGGCCAGCGCATCATTCCCGCCCTGCTGCCCATGCTCAAGGCGCAAACCGGCTTGCCGCCACAGGCATTCCGTTTTCTGCAATACCATGGCGACAACGACCCGCACCATCTCGAACGCTGGCTGGCAGCGGTGGATATCGCGCTGGCCTCCTCGGAGGATGCAGCGGCGACATCCGCCGAGATCGTGCGCACGGCCAGGGAAGTCGCCAGCCTGTACCTGCTGCACATGGGAGGCGTGCTTTGAAAATTCATGACGATATTGCCGATGTTGCGCATGACCCGAGCGACCCCGATCCCTGGCTTGCGCTTTACCTGGATGGCAGCGTGCCGGTGTTCGATACCGTCAAGAAGGCCTGGATCAATAACTTGCGTTCGCGTCCGCGCCAGTTCCTGCTGCCGCTCGTGCGGCCCATGGCGCGGTCGATGATCGTGCTGCTGCAATTGGCGAAAGTCATCGCGCCAAAGGCGTTCACCTCGTCTGCGGTGCTGCATCGGATTCTTGTCTGGGGTTTGAAAACGTGGGTGCGTCCGGACGCCAACTGGCTGATCCTGCGCCACTTTCATATCGGCTCGCAAAACCTGGCCTTCATTGCCCGCAATATTCCCGGCATCACGGTGCCGATGAATCCGCTGCATCCAAAGCGCATTGATGACCTCTCGGACCACCTGTTTCTCAAGCACGATATCAATTTATTCAATTTCGTCATCAACCTGAACCGGGAACTGCGGGCCAAAAATATCGAGATCGGGAAAATTCCGCGGCCGAATTTCGAGGATATCCAGCCCGATGGCTTTGCCCTCGAAGACCTGCCCGACAGGTGGACGAATTTCATGGACCTGGAAACGGCAATCGATCTCTTCACGCCGGTGTATGCCCTGTTCCTGACGGACAGCGATTTCTGGCGCGCGACCAATTCCCTGCAAATGGATGAGCCGATTGCCATTTATGTGGCGAAGATACTGGGCATGCCCGAACACCTCGTCCTGCTCAACAACAAGCACCCGCTGGTGCCGCTGACAACCCTGCGGGCCGGCAACCGCCTCGTATTGCATGGCCTGGCGTCTGAAATGCTGTTTTCCCTGCTGGCGCGACTGAAGGAAGAACACCGGGTGCAGGCACACCCCGCATCCCTGGCCCCAGCCGGCTTGCACACAGCTTGACGCGCCTGTTACGAAACTTATACTGATGAAAGCAACATTTTGACAATGCAGGTATTTTCTTCAGGTGTCCCTTGAGTCTGTTTCAACATATCGCCTTATTGGTCTTTCTGGTGCTGGCCGCCGGCTTTCTGTCACTGACGGAAATTTCCCTGGCCGGCGCACGAAAGATCAAGCTCAAGCTGCTGGCCGAGGCGGGCGACGAGCGCGCCCTGAAAGTCATGGCGCTGCAGGCGCAGTCGGCGGACTTCTTTGCCGCTTCGCAGATCGGCCTGAATGCCATCGCCATCCTCGGCGGCATCCTTGGCGAAGGCGCCTTGCGGCCCTACTTCATCGAGTGGATTTCATTGGTTTACAGCGGTCCCGGCCTGGAAAACATCGGCTTCATCCTGTCCTTCATTTTCGTCACGACCCTGTTCATCCTGTTTTCCGACCTGATGCCCAAGCGCCTGGCCATGATTGCGCCGGAACGCATTGCCGTCGCAGTCATCAAGCCGGTCCAGTGGTTCATCGGCCTTTGCAAGCCGTTTTCATGGGCATTGAACCTCGTGGCGAACCTGCTGTTCCGCCTCTTCAAGGTGGAAACGACGCGGGATGACAGTATCACGTTCGATGAAATTTCCGCCGCGGTCAAGGCCGGGGCCTTGGCTGGCGTGCTGCAAAAGCAGGAGCAGCACTTCATCGAAAATGTCTTCGAACTGGAGTCGCGCGCGGTAACGTCCACCATGACCAACCGCGACAACGTGGTGTTTTTCAGCCTGAATGAAAGCGAAGACAGCATCCGCCAGAAAATCGCACAACATTCCTATTCCAAGTTCCCGGTCTGCGATGGCGTCATCGACCATGTCATCGGCTATGTCGATACCCGCGATATCCTGGTGCGCCTGCTGAACAAACAATCGCTGTTCCAGTTGAATGAATCGAGCATCCGCACCGTGCTGATCATTCCCGATACGCTGACATTGTCGGAACTGCTGGACAAGTTCCGGGCGACCAAGGAAAGCTTTGCCGTGGTGATCAATGAATACGCCCTGGTCATGGGCGTCATTACCGTGAGCGACATCATGATTACCGTGATGGGCAGCTGGGGCAGCCCGCTGGACGAGGACAAGCAGATCCTGCAGCGCGAGGATGGCTCATGGCTGATCGACGGCAGCACGCCCGTGGGCGACATGAAACGCACCATTGGCCTTGAAACCTTGCCCGAGGAAGAAAACTACCAGACCGCGGCCGGCTTCATGATGTATATGCTGCGCAAAGTCCCCAAGCGTACCGACAGCGTAGAATACGAGGGCATCAAGTTCGAGGTCCTGGACGTGGACCACTATCGCATCGACCAGTTGCTGGTCAAGCGCCTTGCCGCAAACGATCCCGCCAAGTTGACCTGATCAAGTATGCATTGGCACGCCGACACCATGTTATATAAATAATGTATGTCTCCTATTGCCAATATAAAGCAGACAATGCGGCTTCCGCTGGATAAGATTGCACCTGTCTCCTCCAATCTTCTTGAATTGGATTTAGCCCGCAAGCCGCAAGGTCTGCGGGCTTTTTTTTGTCACCACGATTGATCTGAACCCGCGTCACACCGCGCTACAATAGCGATTCTTCATTTTCAGGAACTGGCAGTGTCCGCATCCCGGCAAAATCCGACGGCTTCTTCCGCTGCAGCGGACCTGATGGGGTCCATCGACATTCCACCGCGGCCGGCATTGCTGATGGCGCTGCAGCGCGAGTTGCGGCGAAAGGAGCCGGATGTCAGAAAAGTGGCGCAATTGCTGGGCCGTGATGCGGCAATGGCGGGGCAACTCCTGAAGACAGCCAATTCCGCCTTCCTGAACTTGCGCCGCCGCTCGGACAGCGTCGACGACGCCATTGCCCTGATCGGCATGAACCACTGCAGCAGCATCATGGAAGGATTGATTGTCAGGAGCATCCTGGGCACTGGCAAGATGATGATGGCCCGGTTCTGGGATGTTTCCGAAAAACGCGCGCAAGGCATGAGTTACCTGGCGCGGCAAACGAGCGCAGTACCGCAAGAACTCGCCTACAGCTTTGGCCTGTTTTGCGATATCGGCATTCCCCTCATGAAAGCCACTTTCCCGACTTACCTGGAAACCCTGTCGATCGCCAACAAAATGGGGGGATGGCGCTTCGTCAGGCTGGAAGAAGTCCGGCACGGCATCAACCACACCATGGTCGGCGCAACGCTGGCTGAACACTGGGGGATTTCGCCCGCCATCGTGCTCGCCATCAAGCTCCATCATGCGCCCGAGGCGCTGGCCGACAACGCTGTCCCCACGGTCGTCAAGGGGCTGGTTGCCATCAACCTGGTCGTCGAAAAAGCCATCGAAGAATTCCGCGGCGCGGACGTCTCGCTGGAGTGGCGCGATGGCGGCAGCGCCGCCGCCGGCGTGCTGGGCCTTTCCATGAATGAGATCGACGCCCTCTGCGCGCAATTGATCCAGGTGTTTTCCGGCGCGCTCCCGCCCGCTGCCTAGTGCGGCGAATCCGCAACCTTCACGCCTGCCGTTTGCAATTCAACTATAAATAGTTGCTTTTAAGCACTATAATCATCGACGCCCACTCCTCCAGCAAACGCACGCCATGACCACTCTGACCGAAGACAAAGCCCGCGATTACATGCACAAACTGCTGGGTGCGATGAGCCGTGCCGGTGGCTCCGACCTGTTCATTGCGCATGAGTACCCGCCCAGCATGAAAGTCCATGGCGGCATGCAGGCCCTGAGCCCGCAGAAGCTCACCGGCGACGTTACGCGCGTGCTGGCCAACGCAATGATGAACGAGCGGCAGCGCGAGGAATTTGCCAGGGAAATGGAATGCAATTTCGCCGTTTCCATACAGGGCCTGTCGCGCTTCCGGGTAAATGTCTTCATCCAGCAGCAGCAGGTCGGCATGGTGATCCGCACCATCGCCTCGGAAATCCCGAACTTCGAAAAGCTGGCCCTGCCGGAAGTGCTGAAAGAAGTCGTGATGAACAAGCGCGGCCTGGTGCTGGTGGTCGGCGGCACCGGCTCAGGCAAATCCACGTCGCTTGCCGCGATGATCGATCATCGCAACCGCACTTCGCCCGGCCATATCATTACCGTCGAAGATCCGGTGGAATATGTGCACAAGTCGCAGCAATGCCTGGTGACGCATCGCGAAGTGGGTGTGGATACGCACTCCTGGCACCATGCCCTGAAGAACACGCTGCGCCAGGCACCGGATGTCATCCTGATCGGCGAAATCCGCGATGCGGAAACCATGGAACACGCCATTGCCTTTGCCGAAACCGGCCACCTGTGCCTGGGCACGCTGCATGCCAACAGTGCCAACCAGACCATCGACCGCATCATCAACTTCTTCCCGGAGGAACGGCGCAACCAGTTGCTGATGGATCTCTCGTCTAACCTGCGCGCGATCATCTCGCAGCGCCTGGTGCGCACCATCGATGGCAATGGCCGCAAGGCCGCCATCGAAATCCTGCTCAATACCCCCAGCATTGCCGAACGCATCTTCAAGGGCGAGTTCCATGAAATCAAGGCGATCATGGCCAAGTCGCGCGAACTTGGCATGCGCACCTTCGACTGGGCGCTGTTTGAACTCTATAACGATGGTCACATCGCCTATGAGGAAGCCATCCGCAATGCCGATTCGGCCAACGAACTGCGACTGAACATCAAGCTCAAGAGCGAACGTGGCGAACCTGCTTCCGAGGGGCCGGTATCACTGACGATCGATCATGGCCCCTCCGAGGAGGAACTGGAAGCGCTGCGCAAGGAAGAGCTCAACAAACAAAAAGAGAAGCGCCGCCTGCTGGAAGAAAAACAGCTGGCGGAATTGCAGGCGCTGAAAGAACAGCGGGAGCAGCAAAAAACGGCGTAACAGGATCGGTGCGGCGCGCCTAGACGGAGCCCTTGAAGCCCTGGAAAATCCCTTTTGCCTGCACCATTCTTGCGGTGTCACCCATCATGTGCATCCCGAGAAACAGCAGGTTGCCATTGCGGGCGACCGTAAAGGGGGCATCCGGCGTGTTCAGCCTGCTTTCAATGCGTACGCATTCCTCGGTCGATATGCATTCCCCCACCATGACAACGGTGGGCAGCACCGTCTTGCTCTTGAATTCAAATTGCATCACCCGGTTCATCTCCCGCAGCTTCGCAATATTCTTTCCGCCTGGCGTAGACTCATTCACTTCCGAAAAACGCGCTTCCAGGCCATTTTGTGCAAAGTGCATGTTTAGCTGATCCATTACATCACTTGACCGAGCCGCTTCAGCCGTTTTCTGTGCCGGGTCTGCTTCCACGCAGGTACCGAGGACATGGTCAAACACGGCATCGTGTTTCTCGCGGCACCAGCGTTCCATCTCCGGATTGGACCTTGCCTTGCTGATTTCACTGAGCGCGACTGCCCGTTCTTCCTTCATTGCGTCACTTGCCGAGATATTCAGCAATACCAGGATAGAAACGACCGATATCCCCAAGTTAACAAAGAACGGTAAGCGGATATCGTTCTCGTCATCCCCCCAGAACTTATACAGATAATACAGCGCCGGAATACCCAGGAAGAATGTCAGCACTGCGCCTATTGGCGTGATTTTCCCGATCCGGATAAGCAGCCATATCAGGCTGACGAATGAAACAACACCCAGAACTACACAAATGACAAGATCCATATGTTTTCCGCTCCCTTTTCATTATTATTTTATTATCAGTGGAAATTATTTATCGTAATTCGCTGACTGAATTGATTAATCATTAATAATTAATTAGATCTGATTTTTTACACAGCCACAATCCCATCAATATGGGGTATTGCACTATTCCGTTTTGCCACTTATCCCCGACATCCGTGGAAAACTCTGTGGACAACTCATGAGAGTATTGCCTAAACCCATGATTTCTATGGATAAATTGATGATGATAAAAATCAAGGCAGATGACTTCCAGTAAATGCGGAATATTTCGCTTATATCGAAAAAAGTAAAAAACGTCACCGCAACGTTACAAAACTATTAAAGGGCGGTTGTCAGAGGGGATGTAGACGCAAGCGATAAAATATTTCCTGGCGATAATGTGACAAAAATTAACTTTCCATATTTAACTTTTAACGCAAAATACGACCGATTCAGTTTGCGGATACTTTTTGCGTTATGACTACAGAAGTACAAGCGGCTTTACCTTCTCCTTCCGAAAAACGGAAAAATCCCCGAAGTACCTTGGCAGTCGATGCCAGGATGCTGGGACATGACGCCATTCCGCACCATATCCAGATCATGGATATTTCCCGCGGCGGCATCGGCCTCGTTGCCCAAGCAGAATTGCAGGCGGGCGATACCTGCGCCATCGCCTTCGATGCCACCGTGGATGAAGAGCCGCGCCGTATTAATGTCTGGGCAAAGGTGGCATACTGCGTGCCGCTGACCGCGGCAGATTTCCAGATCGGCGTGCACTTCCGCGACTACGATACGCATAGCAGGACCCACATCGAACAATTGTGCGGCACCTACGGCTTGCCTGTCGGCTGGTGATGCTGGCGCAACACGTCTTTCCTTCGTCAATCCTGTTGTATTTTCCCTGTATCAACGGCATCATCCTCCCCATTTCGCATTTATTGCGCCGGGGAGAATGAAGGATGCTGAACGGCCTTTGGCTGGGCTTTTTTGTGGTGGCTGCGCTGAGCGCCTTCGGCCGCTGGCTGCTGGGCGGCGATGCGGGCGTGTTCGCCACCATGGTGGAAAGCCTGTTTGCAATGGCCAAGCTGTCGGTGGAAGTGATGGTCTTGCTGTTCGGGACGCTCACCCTGTGGCTGGGTTTCCTGCGCATCGCTGAAAAAGCCGGCATCGTTGAAGTATTGGCGCGCCTGCTGTCGCCGCTGTTCCGTCGCCTGATGCCGGAAGTGCCTGCTGGCCATCCGGCGCTGGGCTTGATCACGCTGAATTTCACTGCCAATGCCCTGGGACTGGACAATGCCGCCACGCCCATCGGCCTGAAAGCCATGCGCGCGCTGCAGGAACTCAATCCGCTGCCGGCAGTCGCCAGCAATGCGCAAATTCTTTTCCTTGTGCTCAATGCCTCATCGCTCACGCTTTTGCCAGTAACGATCTTCATGTACCGCGCGCAGCAGGGCGCCGCCGACCCGACCCTGGTATTTCTGCCGATCCTGATCGCAACCAGCGCCTCCACCCTGGCGGGCTTTCTCTCGGTGGCACTGATGCAGCGCCTGAAGCTGACAGACCCGGTAGTGCTGGGATGGCTGGGCGGCACCGCACTCGTCCTGGGCGCGTTGATGGCCTTTCTGGCCGGCCTGTCGGCGACGGCGCTCGCTGCGCTGTCTTCCCTGCTCGGCAACCTGGTGCTGTTTGGCCTGATCCTGCTATTCCTGCTCTGGGGCGCATGGCGCCGCGTGCCAGTGTATGAAAGCTTTGTCGAGGGCGCCAAGGAAGGCTTCGACGTTGCCAAAAATCTGTTGCCTTATCTCGTTGCCATGCTGTGCGCCGTGGGTGTCTTGCGCGCCTCCGGCGCGCTGGAAGTCGTGCTCGACGGCTTGCGCTACCTCGTCACGGCAGCAGGCCTGGACAGCCGCTTCGTCGACGCCATGCCGACCGCGCTGGTGAAACCATTCTCCGGCAGTGCCGCCCGCGCCATGCTGATTGAAACCATGCAAACCGCCGGTGTCGACAGCTTCCCCGCGCTGGTGGCGGCCACCGTGCAAGGCAGCACCGAAACCACCTTCTATGTGCTGGCCGTGTACTTCGGTGCGGTGGGCATCCAGCGCGCACGCCATGCAGTCGGTTGTGCGCTGGTCGCCGACGGGGCCGGCGTACTGGCGTCGATCGCAGTCTGCTACTGGTTTTTTGGCTGAACCGGCGTTCCGCGGTATCAGATTGACGTGGCCTTTCGACAGTTATTTGATTTATCTATGCCTGTTATTCATTCGCGGCATTTGACTCCATTATTACAATGAAACATAATGCGCGACTGCATTTTTTTCGCACTCTGCCATCAACTGGCAACTGCGGCCCGTTTGCTTGAACCATTCCTGAATCCTGTGATCGTACCGCATTCCCGATTTCACCCTTGAATAGACAGCGTTGACGCAGCATATCGGCACTTGCTGCGAACCGCCTCGCCCTCGCCATCCGGTCCACGTCGAGATGCCATCACCACGGTGCTGGCGGTTTTCCGTGTCTTGATGACGGGTTGTTATTAATGACACTGACGCAATGACAAAACCTGCAAAAACCCTGTCGCTTTCTAAAAAATCCTCTGAAATCACTTTGACTCCAGCGACGCCGCCACAAGCGGTCAGCATGATTGTCCCGCCCGCAGCCGATGTGCCCGGCGCCAAGCCAGTGACCGTCGTTACACGTCGTTCGAGGGTGGTGATGCCAAATGAGCCTGCGCAGGCGGCGGCTGCGGCTGAAAGTGAAAGCACGCAACAAGCGCCGAAAAGCAAGGTCATCGTGGTCAAGAAGCCCGTGTCCCGCCTGGCGCCTCCGATCGCTGGCGCGGCACAAGCCCCGGCGCGCGCTGTAGAAGCCACGCCCCAAGTTGCCAGCGTACCCCTTCCTGCAGCCATCGCCGTTGCCCCTGCTGCTGCCGTTGCAAATGCCGCAGCAACGCCCGCAAGTAAAGCCGCGGTCAGGATTGCCCCGAAGACAGTACTCAAGTCAACGGCCAAACCGCAAGCCGGCAGCATCACTGTGGCTAGCCGCACGACCCATGCTGCAGCACTGGCGGCAATTGACACCTCTGCCTATGCTTTGCCTGGCGTGAAGCAGGCTGCCCGTCGCGGCCGCAAGCCGTCGGAATACCATCCTGAAACCGATGAAATTGCAGCAGTGAATGCCGCTGAACAAGCTGAGATTCTCGGCGGATCGTCGGCCAAATCACCGGCAGGCCAAAGCTTGTCTGAAGCGGAACTTGAATTCAGGCGCAAGCAAGTCACGCTGCTGGTCAACCTCGGTCGCGAGCGCGGTTACCTGACGCACGCCGAGATCAATGACCACCTGCCCGACAACCTGACCGATGCCGATACCATCGGCAACCTGATCGGCACTTTCAATTCGATGGGCATTAACGTGTGCGAGCGCGCGCCCGACAGTGAAACATTGCTGTTGAACGACGATATCGTGCCAGCAGCGAATGACGACGACACCGAAGCCGTGGTGTCGACCGCCCTGTCCGCCGTGGATGCCGACTTTGGCCGTTCTACCGACCCGGTGCGCATGTACATGCGTGAAATGGCGACGGTGCAGTTGCTGAACCGGCAGCAGGAAATCGCCATTGCCCGGCGCATCGAAGATGGCCTGACCGAAATGATGCAAGCCATTTCCGCCAATCCCGCCACCGTCGCCGAAGTACTGGCGATGGCTGCCAGGCTGGAGCAGGACCTGATCAAGGTGGACGACCTGATCGATGGCTTCGCCGACGTCAGTGCCGATGCGGCTGCGGCGCCGGACGATGCCCTGCAGGGCGCAGCGCTTGCCGACGACGAAGACGACCTCGATGATGACGACGAGGCAGACGACACGGCAGCTGCCGGTTCGAATGGCTTGTCAGCCGACCAGTTACAGCAGATGCGCGCCGAGGCGCTGAAAAAATTCGCCCTCGTCGCCACCCATCACGAAACCATGCGCGCAGCCTACGCCGCCGGCGATTTTGGCAGCGCTGCATGGCGGGCCGCCCAGGCGGCAATTGCCCAGGAATTCCTGAGCATGCGGTTTACCGCCAAGATCGTGGAAAGCCTGTGCGACTTGCTGCGCAAGCAGATGGATGGGGTACGCCGCCTGGAACGCCAGGTGCTGGACCTGGCGGTGAACAAATGCGCCATGCCGCGTGAGCGCTTCATCAAGATTTTCCCGGGCAATGAAACCGACCTCGAGTGGGTGCAGCGCGAAATCAATTGCGCCTATCCGCACAGCGCCGCCCTGGAGCGGCAGGTCCATGCGATCCGCGAATACCAGTCCGGCCTGGTCGGACTGGAAAAGCAGGCCGCCCTGCCGCTTTCGGAGCTGCGCGCCATCAACCAGAAGATGACGGCCGGCGAGCGCCGCGCGCGCCAGGCCAAACGCGAAATGACCGAGGCCAACCTGCGCCTGGTGATTTCGATTGCCAAGAAATACGTCAACCGCGGATTGCAATTCCTCGACCTGATCCAGGAAGGCAATATCGGCTTGCTCAAAGCCGTGGACAAGTTTGAATACCGCCGTGGCTACAAGTTTTCGACCTATGCGACCTGGTGGATCCGCCAGGCCATTTCGCGCGCCATCGCCGACCAGGCGCGCACCATCCGCGTGCCGGTGCACATGATCGAATCGATCAACAAGATGAACCGCATCAACCGCCAGGTGCTGATGGAAACCGGCGCGGAAGCCGACATCCCGACGCTGGCCAAGAAAATGGAAATGCCGGAAGCGAAAATCCGCGAAATCATGAAGGTGGCCAAGGAACCGATTTCGATGGATATGCCGATGGGCGAGGATGGCGACTCCAGCATCGGCGACTTCATCCAGGATGAAGGCACGCTGGCGCCGGCCGACGCGGCGATGCAGGCATCCATGCGCGACGTCATCAAGGATGTGCTGGATTCCCTGCCGCCACGTGAAGCGAAAGTCTTGCGCATGCGCTATGGTATTGAAATGAACAGCGACCTCACGCTGGAAGAAGTCGGCAAGCATTTCGAAGTCACGCGCGAGCGCATCCGCCAGATCGAACTGAAGGCGATGAACAAGCTGCGCCAGGCTTCGCGTGCCGACCGCCTGAAAACCTTCCTCGAAGGCCGCTAGGCGACGTTCAGCGCAACCGTTCCCAGGCAGCGCGAACGGTTTGCACCAGGTCGCCGGCAGCGCTGTCGACCTGCGTCACATAAGGCATTTCCTCCACTGACAACGGCTCATGGCTGGCGCGCTGGTGTTCCAGTACGGCCTCGCCGGCATCCGATGCATCGCCGCCGCGGCGCGAGCGCATGACAACGCGTTCGCGCAGGATTGCCTCGCCGGCGCATACGTCAAGCATCATGAAAGGCACGCCGAGTTCTTTCGCCAGCGCGGCGAAGGCATCGCGCTGCCGCCGTTCCAGAAACGCGGCATCGACAATCACCGGCCAGCCAGCCGCGATGATCCGCCGCGCCAGCAAGGCAAGGCGGGCATACGTCGCCATGCTCGCGGCAGGCGCATACAGGCCGCTGGCTGGCGCAGCCCCTGCCGGGCTCGCAGCGTCGATGCCATGCATGCGCTTGCGCTCGACATCCGAGCGAATGCGCACGGCGTCGCACAATTCCACCACGGCAGCGGCAACCGTCGACTTGCCGCTGCCGGAAAAGCCATGCGTGATCATCAGCGCAGCCCGCGCCGGCTGCACACAGGCGAGCGCAAACTGCAGATAGGCTTGCACGCGCTGCGCGCATGCGGCACGCTGCGGGTCATCTGCCGCCAACTCCTGCAGCCGCAGCACGTAGACCTTGCAACGCACCAGCGCGCGCAGGGTCTGGTAGTAGCGCAACAAGTCCAGGTCGAGGTAATCGCCCGTCGCTTCGAGATAACGGTCGCGCAGGCGCGCAGCCAGTCGCGGCTGGCCCAGCACCTGCAAGTCCATGGTGGCAAATGCCAGGTCGTTGAGCACATCGATCCAGCGCAAGCCCTCGCTGAACTCGATGCAATCGAATGCCGTGGCATGACCGTGCAGGGTCAATATGTTGCCGCAGTGCAGATCGCCGTGTCCCTCCCGCACCCGCCCTTCCCGCCTGCGCCGCTCGAATACCGGGCGCAGCTGCACATGCATATCGGCATGCCATGCCGATAGCTTCGCCACCTGGCTGGCCGGCACGGTCTCGGTCAATGACGCCTGCAGCGTCGCCAGGATGTCATTGGCGCTGGATTGCAGCAGCGCCGGCGAGCCCCATGCGCTACCATCCGGCGCTGCCGGCGCCTGCTGGTGAAAGTGTGCGAGGTTGCCCGCCAGCTGGTCGATTTCATCAGGCGTAATGGCCCCGATCGCGACACGCTCGCTCCACAGCGACGCCTGGGTGAAGGCGCGCATGCGCAAGGCATATTCAATTGGTTCGCCCTCTCCTGCGAGCTGCGGCGCATCGACACTGCCCGTGATGGCCTGTACGTCCAGGTAGAGCGTTGGCGCCAGGCGACGGTTCAGGCGCAATTCCTCTTCACAATAAAACCGGCGCGCATCGAGCGAGGAAAAATCCAGGAAATCGAAATGCACCGCTTTCTTGATTTTCCAGGCATGGTCATTCGCCACGAGGATCCAGGAGATGTGGGTTTCGAAGCGCGCCACGGCGCCTGTGGCAAGCCGCAACCTGTCGGCCAGTGCGCCGATCAGCGCCTCTTGCCTGCGCAGGGCATTTTGCGAATCTGTCTGCATGCTGTCGTAGCGGCTGGCCGCAAGGGGAAATATGCCGGCTATTCTAGCCCGCGCCTGCAACGCGCGACAACTCGGCGTCGGCACCACTGGCACTGCCAGACGAAGCCCCGCCAGTTTGCGCACGCGCAAACCGCGTGCCTTGCCTGCTGTTAGCTTGCAGGGAAGATGAGCATCCCGCCTCCGCCTCCCGAAATCAGCCTGGAATCCAAGGTGGCATTCCTGCGCCAGCCGAGTGCCTATGCCGAACCATGCTTTCGCGTCGAAGCCATCGAAACGCACATGTCCTGGGTATTCCTTACCGATCATCATGCATGGAAGCTGAAAAAGCCCGTGCACTATGACTACCTGGATTTTTCCACGACCGCTGCGCGGCGATTTTATTGCGAAGAGGAATTGCGCCTGAACCGGCGCCTGGCACCCAGCACCTACCTTGGCGTGGAGCCCCTGGGAATCGATGCCGTCGACCGCCTGTGCATCGGACGTGGCGTGCCGATCGACTGGCTGGTCAAGATGCGCCGCCTGCCCATGCGACACATGCTCGACTACGCCATTCGGGATGGCAGCGCGTGCGAGAAGGACATTTCCGCGCTCGCCACGCGCATGAGTGCATTCTATGCAGCTTGCACGCCAATCCCGCTGGAAGCGGAAAACTACCGGCGCCGCTTCAGCGACGACGTCGCCCGCAATGCCGGCGAGCTGTGCACACCGGCATACGGATTGCCCGGCGCGCAGGTTGCCATGGTTTGCCAGGCGCATGCTGAATTCCTGCAACGCCACGGGTCCATGCTGGCGCAGCGGCTGGCGGAAAGCAGGATCGTTGAAGGTCACGGCGACTTGCGGCCAGAACACATTTGCTTGCGCCCGGAACTTGCCGTCATCGATTGCCTGGAATTTTCGCGCGACCTGCGCATTATCGATGCCGTCGACGAGCTCGGGTTCCTTGCAATGGAATGCACGCGACTGGGGGCACCGGCGCTCGGACAATGCCTGTTGCGCGCCTATTGTGATGCTTCAGGGGACTTTCCGCCACAGGTGCTGCTGCAGTTTTACCAGAGCTTTCGTGCCAGCCTGCGCGCGCGGATCGCCATCCGCCACTTGAATGAAGAGAAATTCCGCTACTCGAACGAATGGCGGCAGCGCGCAATGGCTTACCTGGAGCTGGCGCAGCAATTCCTGCCTGCCGCATGAGGCTGCCATGAAGTCTGCGGCGCCCGCATCATGAAAACTCCGCCAGCGCCGTGAGGGAGCCGCCGCCATGCATGCGCCGGATGGCTTCGGCGAACAACGCAGCACTACTCAGCAATGACAGCTTTTGCCGCGCCGCGCCTTCGCCCAGGCGAAATGGCGGCACCGTATCGGTGACAGCGATGCGCTCGATCGCATCGCCCTCCAGCACCGTTGGCGCATCCGCCGTAAACAAACCATGGCTGGCAGCGGCATAAACCGTTGCCGCACCCTGCGCGCGACACGCGCGGGCGGTACGCACGAGGGTATTGCCGGTGCTGACCAGGTCGTCGACGATGAGCGCGATTTTGTCACGCACCTCGCCCACCAGCAGCTCGCCGCTGACTGTCCCGCCGCTACGGTATTTCTCGGCAAAGGCGGTACCCACAGGCTTGCCTGACTGATGCGACAGCAACTGGCGAAAACGCTCGACACGCTTGATCCCACCGGCGTCGGGCGAAACCACCACGGTTTCGCCCTCGCGCAAAAGCGGCAGGAAGTAATTGACGAACAGCTTGTTGGCTTCGAGGTTTTCGGCACGGATGCGAAAGGCATTCTGATACGCCGCGAGATTATGCACATCCATGGTCAGCACGGCATCGGTGCCGACCGCCTCGAACAGGGCCGCCAGATACCGCGTCGTCACAGGATCGCGCGGCTTGGTCTTGCGGTCCTTGCGCGCATAGGCAAGGTAAGGGACCACTGCCGTCACGCGGGCTGCGCTGGCATCCTTCAGGGCCCCGATAAAGAATAGGAGGCGGCAGAGCTTGTCGTTGCCGCTCTGGCGCGAATCGCCATACAACGAATGGATGACGAACACGTCACGCCCGCGCACATTGTCCAGCGGGCGCGCCTTGTGTTCCGCATCTTCGAATTCGCGTTCTTCGTGGGCGCTGAGGGGAATCCCAAGGTAGGCTCCGATACGCTCGCCGAAATCCTGGCTTCCCTCCAGCGCGAACAATTGCAGTTCGCTATCGGTATCCTTCATGCAAGCCGCCTCTTTCATTGCCGTCTGATGCCAATCCCATACTATGGCATCCGACGCCTGCGGCAAAAGCGTGCTGTGGCAAACCTGTGCGCTATATCAAGCCCGGCGTTGGGCAGCGGTCTTGTGATCTCCAACCCGATGAAGACCGCGCGGAATCAGCGCAAACGTGCGTTGCTGTCGAGTTGCCGTCGCTTGGGTTGTTCATGGCGCAATTTTTGCAAATCTGCCATTGCGCGGTTGGCGAGCGTGCGCGTGTTCAAGTCGCTTGACGATGCCAGTTGGGCAACCATGCGAATCGCTGAATCGAGCAGTCCGGCATGTGACATGCGGCGACGCTCCTTGACCGGACTCTCCGGATTTTTCTCGCGGCGCAGCGTGTCCATATTTTTATACCGGAATTAAGTTGTTTTTATTATAGCAACTATTGGCAACTAGCAAGAATTATTGTGATTGTGCTGCCTTCACGCGATGCCCGCACGGTATCGGCCCTGCCCGATACGCGGCCTGGCATCGCGCAAGCAGGTCAGGCATTTACCAAGGTTAAATCTGGCTTTCTTGCCAGCAAACGCCTCTCCACCGCCAGATCATCGTGTTCGAAAGCTTCAGCGCATCCCCGGTCGCAAAACCGGCGACCATCGCCCAACTGGTGATCGCAATACCAGCAGGTAGCGTTGGCTGCAGGAAACTTCGGGGTGGCATAACGATATTGTTGTTCGTTCATTGGTGTCTCCAGGAATTTTTTTTTGTGTCGGAGATGCAAGGTTACGGCGTGCGAAAACGAAGGCCATGATTTAAATCAACAGTCTGCCTTGACAGAAACGCGGAAGCCGGCAAACGGCAAATCGTCAGCCGCTGCTTATAATGAAAAATAATCTGGATGAATGACCGACGCAATCAGGGAGATTTTGCAGTCAGCAAGGAGCTTGCAATGGCAACAATGGATACTCCCCATACTGAGCGGCGCCACGTGCCGGATCGCCGTGCTGCGGCCACG
The DNA here is from genome assembly GCF_004114795.1 of Janthinobacterium sp. 17J80-10. Classification (NCBI taxonomy): domain Bacteria; kingdom Pseudomonadati; phylum Pseudomonadota; class Betaproteobacteria; order Burkholderiales; family Oxalobacteraceae; genus Janthinobacterium; species Janthinobacterium sp. 17J80-10. The sequence goes on from NZ_CP035311.1 coordinate 3,088,621, forward strand.
CGGGGCGTGCAGACAACCGCCTGGACATCAACCCTGGATTGGGTCGCCATGGCGCTGATGATCATTGGCGGTCTCAACTGGGGCTTGGTCGGGTTGTTTGATTTTGACCTGGTCGCCTTCCTGTTCGGTGATCAGAGCCTGGTATCACGCGTCATCTATATGGCCGTTGGCTTGGCATCGGTCTATTCGCTTTACCTCGGCAGCAAGATGGCGGGTACCCAGGCATAAGCCCGGCGACACGCAGTCGGCTGCCTGAATGCGGATCGCCGGCGCGTGCGCTACCCATGGCAATTACCTGCGCAGTCAGCCATGCCAGCGACGCCGCCGGCAGCCAGCCGATCCCCATGCCCAGCCACCAGCCGTATTGCGCTATGCCAAAGATATAGGAAGCAAGAAATGTCAGGAGCGCAACAACCACCGCTAGCCGCCCGGCCATGGTGGAAAGATTGGAAACGGTGTACTGTGCGCATAGCCGGCAACTGCGCAAGACCGGCGCGGTTGCGACAACAGCCTGGGGCGCACAAAGTGATCCCTGCCAGTGCGTAGATTTTTTCATTGATGCCTCCCTTTGCCAGCCAGACAAAGCTGATGCAGTCAATGAGAGTGCATGAAAGGCAGAAAGTTTTCTTTAATTCATTGAGCAGGCTCAGTCGATTTGACTGCCGCTCGAGCAAAAGGCGAGGAAGCTTCAGCGATGCCTTGCAAACATCACTGTTGTCAGCAACACATTACAAGTAGGTGTGGATTGCCCAGGCGATGATGGCAATGCTGGATACGGCCGATGCGGCGATGCACAGCACTGCCTGGAGTTTATTGTAATTAAAATTTTTTCGGTCTATGGAGTCGACAAGGCCGGTCTCAGCTATCGACTGAATATTTTTCTGCATGACGCCTCCCTGAATCACAGCAACAATGGTGTTGATGATTATAGGCACTGATTTCGGCAGGTCAATAATCCAGTAGGCAACATTTCTCCCTTTATTTTCACCTAAATACGGCAAACTGGACCGCTTTATACTTTCCGCAGTATATTTATTACTTGCAGACCAACATTTTTTCTATAATTCAACCACTGCTGACGGGCTCTACCCGCTTGCAGATTTCTGGCGACTGTGCCGGTTCGGGCAACACCTTCTTTTAATCATGCCTACAATTTCCCTGCAGCTCCTGCTCCTCTGGCCTTTATCCGTCGTAATTGCTGCCTTGCTGTCCGTCATGGTCTGCGTTGCCGTCATTAATACCAGGACGAAACGACAGCAGCGCCAGGTGACCCTGCTCAATACCGTCATCCGCGACTATTTTCGCCACAGTGGCGTGGAAGTGAGCGTGGACAGTCTCCAGCGCGGCCCGGGCAATCGCTTCACAGCCTTTGTGGAATCCGAACCGATGAAGCGTTTTCGGCTTTCCCACATCATCGAAATGACCTTGCGCGCGCATATCGCGAAAACCTGCGGTCTCGAACTGGACAAAATCTATTGGCGTTTCCCCATCCGGGAGGCGGCAACCGCAGCAACAGGGACTGGCGCCGACAAGCCTGCCGACAAGTCAGGTGACGACTATATCAATGAAGGTTTGGTGAACTACCGGGATTTGCCGAAAGTCGATGTCAGTGAAATCCCCTGGGAAAGATTCGAAGAATTTGCCAACAGCGATCCCAACGCTCCGGCTGTCGCCGCAGCTTCCCCAAGCCAGTCCCGCTAGGCATCCCATTTCATTGCTGCCCGTGGTTTAAATCCGCGCGGCGCCATCACCACGTCCACGTTGTGCCCTCTCTGTGCCGGAGCAAGCTCTGCTTGCCGCGCCGATGTTGCTGCATGAACCATGTTCGCCTGCCAAGGTCGAATTCTCACTCCCCGCACATGGGCCGCCATCCCAATAGCATTTCCGAATGGAACTTCACCCTCGCATGCAGAGCACTGGCCTGGATCTTCACACGATGGATCCGGCGACCAGTCAAGCGCCAGCACAATCGCTGGATCCCCGCCCTGCAGGTCTGCCTGCCGGTGCCGATCCCTGGCACGCTGCCTGCGTGGGCATGCCGGATGGCTTTTTGCTGGGGGAAGTGAGCAAAGCCGCCAACCCGGGCAGCGAAGTGCGATTGCTCGACATGAACGAGACGTTCCGACGCCAGTTCGGCCTCGAGCCGCAAGGCCCCGCCACCGGCAAGCCGGCGAGGATGGGACAAGTGCCGGCGTGGCTGCGCCATTGCGCGCAAGTTGCCTGGACACAGGAATCCATGGTGATCGACCATCACGATCCGGCCAGTGGCCGCCAGTACGAGTTACGCGCCTACAGTCCGGCAGCAGGGCAGTTTGCGATTCTCGCACGCGACATCACGGCGCAACGGCAGGATAAATCAGACCTACTCGAGCGCGAAAGACACTGGCTGAATATCCTCTCCGGCTTGCCGGGCATGGTCTGGGTGGCGCGACCGGATGGCACCATCGAATTCATCAGTCGCCAATGGCTCGCCTATACCGGCCAGGATCCGACGGGCCAGCAGGGCGTCAACTGGAGCGTGGTGCATCCGGATGATCTCGAAGGTGCCAAGGCGGCATGGCGCAACACGGTACAGACCGGCCAGCCCTGGAACGTCGAATGCCGCTTTCGCCGGCACGACGGCCAGTATCGCTGGTTTTCCTGGCGCGGTACGCCGCTGCGCGACGATGGCGGCAACATATCGCACTGGTTCGGCGTGTGCTCGGATATCGACGAACTCAAGCGCGCCCAGGAAAAGCTGAAGGAAAGCGAACGCCGCTATACCACGCTGTTCAACAACCATACCGTGGCGATCGCGCACTATACGATACAGACAGACGCCAACGGGCAACCGGTCGATTATCTCGTCAACCGGGTCAATCCTGCATACGAGCGTATTGCCGGGATGAGTCATGCTGCTGTCGAAGGCAAAAAAATCACGGAAATCTTTCCTGACATCCGGAATAGCGCCTTCGATTTCATCGGTCACTTCGGCCGGATCGCACTGGGAAGCGGCGAAGGCAGTTTCGAAACAGTGTCGCCGCACCCTGGCGGACGCTGGGTCTCCATCTATGCTTACAGCCCGGCGCCCGGCGAATGTACAGCAATGTTCTTTGACATTACCGAACGCAAGCAGATGGAACAGGTGCGCCGGGAAACCGAACGTCGGCTGCAACTGGCGGTCGCGATCGCCCACCTCGGCTTCTGGGAATGGGAAGTCGTCAGCGATAAATGCTATTTTTCGCCCACCTGGAAAAAGCAGCTGGGCTATCAGGACCACGAAATCGCCAACCTGACTGAAGAATGGCAGCAACGCCTTCACCCGGAAGACCGCAAGCGGGTGCAGGCCGAAGTGGCGGCCTACCTGGCGCACCCCTCGGCGGATTACCGGCTGGAATACCGGCTGCGCCACCGCGACGGCAGCTATCGCTGGATGATTGCCAACGCCGTGCCGCTATCGCGTCACAGCAGGGAAGGCATCAAGCTCATCGGCACCCAGCTCGATATCACTGAAAACAAGCTGGCCGAACAGCGCGTGCGCGAAGCCGCGCAGCACGACCCCTTGACGGGCTTGCCCAACCGCGCCCTGATTTTCGAATACGCCGGCCACCTGGTCGCGGCCGCACAGCGCAGCCGCAAGCAGGGCGCGGTGCTGTTCATCGACCTCGACCGCTTCAAGCCCATCAATGACCTGTATGGCCACGAGATCGGCGACAAGCTGCTGCAGGAAGCGTCGCAGCGGCTGCTCAATTGCGTGCGCGCAG